>NZ_WLYW01000003.1:0-174228 GCF_009707605.1 Conexibacter sp. W3-3-2
CGTCCTTGGGGACCCGGCGGTTTCTGAACCAGCGGCGATCGTCGACGTCGAAGTGCCTCGAGGTCGTGAAGGGCTGACCGAAGGGCCCTGCGGTCGGCAACGGCCACGGTCGCCGCGCGATGCCGGCGCAAACCGCGAGTGCGGCGGCCGCGAGGTGGACGGCTTTCAGCGCTGTCCGGCCGCCGGCGAGTCCACTCAGGCCGGGACGTACAGGGCAAGGCCGGTAGAGGTCATCGCCAGGAACCCCGTTGCGTGGATCCAATGCAGGGCGCGCGCGGGTGGCGCTGGAACCGCGGGACGAGCTCAGACCGCATCGTCGGGGTCGATCCACGCGTCGGCGTCGTACCCCCGCTGCTCCCAGTATCCCGGCGACTGGTCGCCGGTCACCTCCAGGCGGTCGACCCATTTGACGCCTTTTTGTAGCCGTACATCTTCGGCACGACGAGTCTGAGCGGGCCCGTGCGGCGCGGGAGAAAGTGCTCGTCCGTCCATGCGGTAGGCCAGCAGGACGTCGTCGAGGCAGGCTTGAGCGAGGGTCAGTGAGTCCACGTAGGGGCGCTCGGCGGAAACGAACCGACCTTATCAGGGGCGCCCGCGAGGAGCCCGGCTCGGTCAAGAATCGCTGCGACGCTCACCCCCTTCCCAGCGCACGTTCTGGACGCTCCATCCGGTGACGCAGTGGAAGTCGGAGGTCTGCGTCGTGCGAGGAAGGGTGAGGGAGCTCGTCGTAGCTGTAGCGGATTGGTTGTGTCACGTCGCCGTCGATATCGAGCCGCCAGCGCGACGGTTCGAACTGCGGCATGGGGCGCGAGACGGTGTAGATCCGCCATCCCGACGATGACGCGGGGACACGTCGCGCCCTGCGGAAGCCGGCCGGTGATGGGTGAGGCCAGTCGTGCGAGGGCGTCGGTGAGCGCGTTTCCGGTGGCCAGCGTCACCCCGCCGACCGCGAGTGTTCCGAGAAACGCGCGGCGCCCGATGGGCGTCGTCTCCTGTGAAGCCGGATCGTCCGACGAACTCGTCATCACTACAGAGTGTAGGAGATGCTGTGTCTGCCGATCACCGGTTCATGAGCGTTGAGCTGGTCGTGGCGCGGATCGCTGAGATCCGCCAGTACGTCCCCGGGCCGGTTCCCGTCCAGGTGACCGACTCGCCGGTCGCCTTCTCGTCGGTCCTGGCCAGCGCGACGGCGTCTCCCCCATCGCGTTCGAACGCGGGGATTCGGCGGCGACGTTCGCCGCTGCCGAGGTCGGCGGCGCGAGGCCTCCCGGTTCCAATGACTCGCCGAGGGATCGCTGAGTACCGTCGCTCTGTGCCGGGGGTCCCGTGGGCCCGTGGTGTGCGTACTTCGCCTCGTGGGTGTCGGCGCGGGCCGGCACACCTCTTGGCGACGCGGGTCAGGGCTTTGCGCGTGTTGACGACGTATGGTCGTGGGCGTCGCGGACCGGCCGGACCCTCAAGAGGAGCGACGTCCCGAGGCCCGGCGACCTGATCTTGTGGGACGAGCACATGGGTGTGGTGGAGAAGGTCGGTCCGCGGGGCGAGCTGACCGTCGTTGAAGGGAACTCATCGGACGCGGTGTCACGCCGGAACTATGGGCCTGACGCCGGGGGCGCTTGGGATTCGTGCGGCCTGGCGCGCGTTAGCCGGCGGGGACGCCGACGACCTGCGGGCTGGCGCAGGAGATCTGGCCCCGCAGGCGAATCCGCAGCCCGGCGAGCAGGAGCGCAACACCGGCCAGACCGAGGGAGTGGCTGGACCGGTGCCCAGTAGTCCAGGGCGCCGGAGACGCCGACGAGCGCGACGATCAGTTTGTTGCAGACCGGGCAGCCGACCGCGAAGGTCGACAGCAGCGTCGCACCGGCGTTGCGGGTCGTCCCCGCGGGCTCTGCGGGGCTGCCCGTAGATAGGTCGCCGCCGTCAGCCCGAGCAGCAGCGACGAGGCCGCCCAGACGGGCCAGTTCCACCAGAGCACCGGGGTCATTCGCGTGTAGTACGACGTCTGGATGATCCCGGTCGGGATGCCGATCACCGCGGCGGCCAGCGCCGTCCCCGCGGCGGCTGCCACCCACTGACGCAGCTGCCAGGCTCGAAAGGCGGTCACGATCACATCCTTTATCCTACATCTCGTAGGAGTAGGGAGTTAGAGGTATGCGAGCGGGTTGACCGGCTGTCCGTTGATTCTTACCTCGAAATGCAGGTGGTCCCCGAACGAGTTGCCGGTGTTGCCGACGTAGCCCATGATCTCCCCGCGGCGGACGGTCGCGCCTGTCCGGGTACCCAGGCGCGACTGGTGGGCGTAACAGGTGGCTTTGGAGGCGGTGTGCTGAATGCAGGTGTAGAGCCCGTAGCCCCCCCATCCAGCCGGCGGTGGCCACGCGGCTGGCCTCTGCAGCTCGAATCGGCGTCCCGCCCGGGGCGGCGATGTCGATCCCGGCGTGCAGACGTCCCCAGCGCGGGCCGAACGGGCTGGTCAGCGGTCCGGAGACAGGCATCTGCAGCGCTCCGCCTGCGGTCGTTGTCGGCGCGGCCGAAGCACTGGCTGGTGCCTGCCGGGCGGACTTCGCGAGGATCGCCCTCACTCGGCGCTGCTCGCGCTGGAGTGCGACGAGGTGACGTTCTTGGCGACGACGGGACACCTTCGCCAGGGCGAGTGAGCGTCGGCGCGTGTCGCGTGCCGCGGCGATTTGTAGCTCGATCAGTGCGACGTCGTTGCGGGCGGCCTGGACGGTCTCAGCCTGTTGGCGGACCCGGCGAGCGGCGGTCTGTTGGCGGTCTTGGAGTGGCTTGAGGGCGGCGATCGCGGTCCCGGCTTCGGTCTGTGCGCGCCTGACCTGACGGATGAGCTCCTGATCGCTGCGCTGCAGCCGGCGCAGGAACTCCCGGCGCTCGAGGAGGCCAGCGAAGCCGTCGCTGCCGATGACGACGCTGACGAGGTCCGGCGGGTCTGCTTTGTACTCGGCGACGAGCCGGACCGCGAGCAGGTCTCGGACCTGGCCGAGCCGGCTGCGAAGCCGGGCGGTCCGCCGCCGCTGACGTCGCAGTGTTCTGCGGGTCGTGGCGAGGGCGGCTGCGCGGGCGGCGTAGCGGGTGCGGAGGGTCTGTAGTCGGCGCTCGAGGACCGCTCCGCGCGCTCCGAGTTTGGTGATCCGGCGCTGGAAGGAGTTGATGCTCAGCGCCAGCCGGCGTTCACGCAGCCGGGTTCGGACGATCGTTGCGCGGGTGGATTCCGCTCGTGCGGCGAGGTCGGCGGGATCGGGGAGGCGTGCGCCGGAGGTGCCTTGGCCGGCAAGAAGGGCCATGAGGATGCCGGCGAGGAGCGCTGCTCCCGCCCGGAAGACAGGGACCATCCGTTTATCCTACGTATCGTAGGAGTTGGTCTCGACCTGGTTCGCCGCGTTATGCGGTTCTGCAAGGACCGCCCGGTCCGTGACGGTTCAGAGGGTCTTGGTCATGCGGGTCGCGGTGGCGAAGCTGATCCCGTTTCCGCGATAGAAGTGGCCCGCGGCGGCGTAGTCGTGGTGCATGAACGGGAAGCCGCGCTGGTCGCAGAGTTCGCGGAGCGCCGGGGTGTTCTGCCCGTTGCCCGAGCACAGGACGGCGCCCGGGGCGGCCGCGTCGGCCGCGGTGGTGAACTCGTACCGTTCGAGGTCGGGCTCTGAGGGCGTGTCGTGGACGAAGAGGTCGACGCGGATGCCGGCGAGGTTGGCGGCGAGTGCGTCCTGGGTGGTGGCCCGCGCCCAGGTCCAGCGGTCGGCGTGGCGCTGGGGAACCATCCATCCCGCGGTCGGGTCGGGGTCGAAGCTGATCAGCCGTCCGGCGTGACCTCCGTCCTCGACGTTGCGTTCGAGTGCGCGCAGCATGACCATGGCTCCGAGTCCGTACCACAGGCCTGTCTCGACCACGACGTGCGGGCGCCGTAGCCGGATCAGGGCCCAGAGCAGCGGGCGGTGCCCGAGGGCCATCTGAGGTCGCAGGAGCGCGGGCCGACGAAGGGCGGCGTAGTCGCGCTGCAGTCGCTCGTCCTGGGCGGGCTCCTCGAGCAGCTGGCGGGCAACCTCGGGCGTGACCTCGAAGTTCGCGGCGAGGGAAGTGCGCTGCGGCGTCGAGGTCGGCCAGGTCGAAGGAGAAGTCCCCTACCTCCGGGTCCCAGAGCACGTATCGCATCCGGGAAGCGAGCGAGGCACCGTTGGCGCCGTAGGCCCGCAGGCTCCGGGCTTTTGCGAACCACCGGATTCGGTTGCCGTGACGAACGGCAGCTCTGATCCTGAACTGCATGTCTGGGTCTCGCACGCCTCGCATTCCGACGAAGTGTAGGAGAAAGTGGTGCGGGCGTGCGACCGCCCAGGGTTCGGCGAGGCGCGTCAGGAGAAGAGGCGTCGTTCCTCGGATGCACCGAAGCGGCGGATGACCAGTCGTAGGAGGACGAGCAGAACGTAGGCGCCGGCGACGGCGGCGATCGTGCTCTCGGGGCGAAAGGCGTGAAACTCGTGATCGGCACTGATCTTATGAGCGATCGGGGCGCCGGAGAGCATGCCGAGGAAGCCGGCCAGAACGGCGGCCGCCCGCGGCGGTTTGGGCTCCGGGACCATGAGGCGGGCGAAGAGCCCGGCGAGCGCTGCGATGAGGATTCCGGCGAGCACCGGGTACAGCATGCCCTACTGGGCCTCTGCGTGTTCTTCCTACGGGTCCTAGGACTTGGTGAAGGCTTCTGGGGAGCGGTGGAACCGCGCCGTGCACTCCGGGGAGCAGAACCACAGCTCTTGGCCATGGTGCGTCGAGCGGATCGCGGTCGCGGGGTCGATGCGCATGCGGCAGACCGGGTCGATCGCCGGGACGGCCCGAGGTGCGGCGCGTCGCCAGGTGGCCTGGTGGACCGTGACGGGCTCGGCGAGGTTGCGCAGGACGACCTCTCCCCCGGGCTCCCAGAGGATTCCGTCGTGCCGGCCGACGGCGTCGCGCAGCGGTTGATCGACGAGCACCTGGCCCGCTTGGGCGTGGGCGCACAGTCGGGCGGCGCGGTTGACGGTCGCGCCGAAGTAGTCGGTGCCGCGCTGCGCCGCGGTGCCGTACGCGATGCCGGTGGTGAGTTGTGGCCAGTCGACGCGTGCGCAGACGACCTCGCACAGCGTCAGGGCATGGTCGACGGCGTCGTTGGCGGCGGGAACGCGAACCATGACGGCGTCCCCGATCGTCTTGACGAACGTGGCGGTACGGAAGACAGTGCGCGCCAGGTCAGCGAGTGCGAGCGCGAGGTCCGCGGCGAGCTCGTCGCCGTGGTGGGCGGTCAGCGCGGTGTAGCCGACGAGGTCGGCGAAGACGAACGCCGCTCGGCCGGCCGGCGGCGCCGGGTCTCCCCGGCGCCGTTGGTCTGGTGTCCCGGCCGGCACGGCAGTCGGGCTACATCGAGTGTCCGGGCATGCTCTCCGAGGAGGAGTCCTCTGAGCCGGTGTCGGCGGGGACGCCGCCTGCGGGAGACTCCGCGCCGTACCACTCCTTGCGCCAGCTGTTCATCTCGCCGATCTCCTTGGACTGTGCGGCGATGATCGCCTCGGCGAGCTTCTTGACTTCGGCGCTCTCCCCCTCTTGAGCACCGCACGCGCCATGACGATCGCGCCTTGGTGGTGCGGGACCATCATGTCGATGAACTCGCGGTCGAACGGGTCGGCGGTCTCCAGCGACATCTCGTCGCCGGACATGCCCATCATCGCCTCCGGAACACCAAGGTCGCCGGAGGTGACGCCGTCGGCCTTGAGCGTCTTGGCGATCGTCTCCATCTGAGTGACTTCCGCGGTCTGGCTCTTGATGATGTTGTCGGCCAGCGTCTTGATCTCGTCGTGCTCGCCGCGTTCCTTGGCGATGGTCGCCATGGCGACGGCGGAGTTGTGGTGGGGGACCATCTCCTCGACGAAGGCGAGGTCGACGCCGTTGCCGGTCTTTGAGCTCGACGTGCCGGAGTCGTCGTCGGAGCCGCAGCCGGCCACGACGAGCGCGGCGAGCACGGCGATGAGTGCGACCGCCAGCGTGAGCGGGCGGGTCTTGAGGATGTGCTGCATGAGGTTGTCGTTCTCCTGTTTGGGTTAGCTGATCGAGTGTGGGTGCGCACCGGTGAGGTGACGCAGCGCTCGATCACGTCAGGAAGACCTGCAGCTCTGGGCCCGCCCGGGCGCGGGCGCTCGTGGTCCGGGGGCACGGAGTGATCTGGGAGAGTGCGCGCTCGGCTCTGGGTCGCCAGCGTCCGACGCGTCCCGCGGCTTGACTGAGGGCGACGGCGATGAAGACCCCTGCGGCGGTCTCGCTGATGGCGAGACAGACAGCCAGGGCGGTGGCCATGCCCTGCTCGTGGTCCATGTGCCCGCCGCCCAGCGCGGAGTGCGCCGCGATCACGGCGAACACGACGAAGAGCATGGCCACGGACAGGGCGATGCGGCGTCGAGCGCGGCGGAGGGTGCGGTTGATGGCGACGAGCACGCCCCTGAATCCTACAGGGCGTGGGAGTTGGGCTGGCGGTCGTCGTCTAGAAGGGGCAGTGCTCGACGATCACGGCTGCGGAGGCCGGCGAGAGCGCTGCGGCGGGAAGGAGCGCGACGAACACCAGCGCAAGGCCGGTGAGCCAGCTGGCGAGGAGGAGGTGGCCGCGGTCGTTTCGGTCGCGGTCGCCGTCCATGAGCTCGCGGACGCGGGTGGTCACCGAGGAGCCGGACAGCGCGGTGAGCGCGGGGCTGGTGGCGCAGCGCAGTTCGGCGGCCTTGCAGATCGCGGAGGCGAGGGCGAGGCGGTCGCCTCCGCGGGCCAGGGCCCAGCGGTCAGCGTCTCGCTCGAGGTGGAACTGGATCTCGCGGACTGCATGTCGGGATCCGGGCACGACGCGGCCGAGGGCGCGGAGGATCTCGGCGCTAAGCAGGACGTAGCGGTGGCGTCGTACGACGTGGCCGCGTTCGTGCTCGAGGCTGACCTGGAGTTCGGGTTCGTCGAGCACTGCGAGCGCGAGGGGGCTGACGATGATTCTGGGGCGGGTGAGGCCTGCTGCGGCGACGAGAACGCCGGGTTGGCCGACGATGACGGACCCTTCCGGTCCGGGGCCGACTGCGGTGCGGCGGACGAAACGGGTGACTGCGCGCGATGCGCGCACGAGGCCGTGTCCGACCGTGAGCAGCGAGAACGCCAGGACGGCGATGGGGATCAGCACGGCGATGTCTCCGACGGCGTGACCGTTGAGGCCCAGGTGGGTGCTGAGCCCGGGAAGCGCCGTGTGCCAGCACCAGTGGGTCAGCGCGCCGAAGAGGTCAGTGGCCGGCATGAACCGGAAGGCGAAGACGGCGGCGCCGAGGGCGAGCGCTGCGCGCAGGACGAGCGCGGCGCCCCAGACAGCGATGGCGAGTTCCGGGCGTGCGCGATCGAGGGCGGCGCGGTGGGGTAGCGCGAGGCTGGCGGCGATCAGGAGCGCGGCGAGCGAGACCAGCATGGGCTACTTGCGCTTGCTCTCGAGCTCTTCGCGGAGGCGGCGGAGGTCGTCGATCTGCTGGTCGTCGATCGACCCGAGGAGGTGCGCCAGGACGGCGTCGCGGGTGCCGGAGGATGCTCCTGCGAGGGCGTGCTCGACCGTTGAGGCGACGTAGGTGGTCTCGGTGATCGCGGCGCGGTAGAGGACGAGCTTGCCCTGCTTGCGGCGTTTGAGCAGGCCGCGGTCGGCGAGTCGATTCAGGACGGTCTGCACGGTCGTATAGGCGCCACGGTAGCGCGGCGGCAGGCTTTGGCGGACGTCGTCGACCGCTGCCTCGTCGAGGCGCCACATGACGGCCATCACCTGGACCTGGAGATCACCCTGCAACGGGGCAATAGCGCTCATTGAACGCCGGAGTATGGCATCCGGGCCGGGTTCTCCGGAGCGGGCAGGGCTGCGCGGCGAGCGCCCGGTCGGCGTCGAGGCCGGCGCAGGGCGAGCAGCGCGCCGAGCGCCATGACGCTTGCGCCGACCCAGATCCAGGTCACGCCGGTCCGGACGATGACGCGAAAGGCGACGGGCGGGGCCTGCACGACGTACCGTTCGGCGATCGCGTTGATGATGAGTGCTTGGGCGACCGGCGGTACGGTGCTGAAGCGGCGGTTCGCTTCCTCGATCGGCTTGCGGAGGGTCTCGAGGTCGGGGGCGGCTGAGATCCAGAGGTCGCGACCGAAGCTTGCGCGGATGCCGATCTCGCTGGTCGCTTCCCCGTCGAAGAATCGACCGAAGGTGCCCTTGGACCCCCCGAGGTCGAGCGACGGGTAGTACTCGCGTGCAGGGCTCAGCGTCCCCAGGCGCCGCCCACCTCGCCAGATCGACAGTGAGGTGCCGAACGCGATCTTCTCGCTTCGGACGCTGGTAGTTGGACGCTCGTAGGCGACGCGGTAGCCGGCGACCGTCACCTCGTCGCCGGGGCGCATGGTGATGTCGCGCCCGGACTTCGACGCACCCGAGATCGCGACACCGAGCAACATCGTCGCGAACCCGACATGGGTCAGGTAGCCCCCGTAGCGGCGGCGGTTGCGGCGTACGACGTCTAGGGCCGATCGCCGCCGCCCGGCTCCGGTGGCGGCTGCTCTGGCGGTGGCGGCGCGGGCCAGTTCCTGGGTGCTGGCGGCGACGATGAGGGCCGCACCTAGGGTGGTGAGGACGGCGCTCGTGGAGGACGTTCCGAGCGATACCGCTGCTGCGGCCGCGATTACTGCGAGCAGTGCGGGGACGCGCAGGACGCGGGCGAGGGCGCGCGGCCGGGTGCGTTTCCAGGCGAGGTTCGGGCCGATGGCGAGCAGCAGCACGAGCGCGATGCCCAGCGGTGTGACGTACAGCTCAAACCACGGTGGCCCGAGAGCGGATTTCGTGCCTGTGACTGCTTCGCTGATCAGGGGGAAGAAGGTGCCCCAGAAGACGACGAATGCGAGGCCGACCAGGATGACGTTGTTCAGCAGGAAGACGGTTTCCCGCGAGAGGATGCCGTCGAGCCGGTGTTCTGATCGCAGTTGCGGGACGCGCCAGACGATCAGCCCGACGGATAGTGCGATCGTCGCGGCGATGAGCAGGAGGAACGGGACGCCCAGCGTTGAGGCTCCGAAGGCGTGGATCGAGTCAAGGATCCCGGAACGGACCAGGAACGTTCCGACGAGGGACAGGACGAAGGTGGCGGCGACGAGCGAGACGTTCCAGATCTTCAGCATGCCGCGCCGTTCTTGGATGACGGAGCTGTGGATGAAGGCCGTCGCGGTGAGCCAGGGAAGGAGCGCCGCGTTTTCGACCGGGTCCCAGCCCCAGTAGCCGCCCCAGCCGAGCTCCGCGTAGGACCAGCGCGACCCGAGGACCAGGCCGGCTGCCAGGAACATCCAGGCGAGCATGGCGTACCTGCGCACGGCGGTCAGCCAGCTGGCGTCCAGTCGTCCACGCGCGAGAGCTGCGACGGCGTAGGCGAACGGGACGGTGGCCCCGGCGTACCCGAGGTACAGGGCGATCGGGTGGAGTGCCATCAGGGGGTAGCGCAGCAGCGGCTGCAGGCCGGCTCCCTGCGATGTGCCGACGGGGCTGGCGTCGAACGGGCTTGCGTAGAAGACCATGAGGAACGCGAAGAACGCACTGACGGCGAGCAGCACCGCGACGGTGATGGGTTCCAGCTCGCGGTGCTCGTCGCGGAAGTTGCGGACTGCGACGACGCTCATCGCTCCCAGCACGCAGAGCCACAGGAGCAGCGACCCGGCCTGCGTGGACCAGACCGCTGTCAGCTTGTAGTAGAGCGGCGTGGTCGTGCTGGAGTTCCCTGCGACCAGCGCGAAGTCGAAGTCGTCTCGGACGTAGGCGGCTTCCAGGAGCAGCATGGCGCTCGCGGCGAGCCCGGCGCTGGCGATCACCGACCGCCGGGCGACCTCGAGGTAGCGTCGGTCTCCGCGGCGTGCGGCGCGCAGTGCGCTGGCCAGTCCGGCCAGCGCGACGAGGAGGAGCAGGACGAGGATGGCGCGTCCAAGGATCACCCCAACAGTATGTCCTACACTTCGTAGGACATGCGAATGGCGGCGATCACCCTCGACCTCTCCCCCACGTTCTCCCTAGGTCCGGTGGAACTGGCGTGGCACGGGGTCATGATCGCGGTCGGGATCGCCGTCGGCAGCGCGCTGGTCGTGCGACTGGCTCCGAGCTACGGACTCGATCCCGCGCGCGCGACTGACGGCATCGTCGCGATCGCGATCGCCGGGATCGTCGGATCGCGGCTCTTCTTTCTCGCACAGGACGACGCTGCCGCCCTTTTGGACCCCGGCTCGTGGTTGGGGACGCGTGGCTTTGCGTTCTACGGCGCGATGCTGGCGGCCCCGCTGGCGGCGTGGGTGGTGTTGCGGCGTACAGGAGCGGTCTTGCGGTATCTGGATCTGTACGCGTTGACGTTTCCGCTCGGTATGGCCGTCGGGCGCGTCGGCGACCTGCTGTCGGGGGAGCACTACGGGCCCCGGACCGACGCACCGTGGGGCTTCGTCTATCCGCATCCCGATTCCGAGACCCCGTTGCGCGACGTCGCCTATCAGTCCGGGGCGTTCTACGAGATCATCGCTGCGGGGCTGCTGTTCATCGTCGCCTGGCGGCTGCGTCGGACCTTCGGGCCCCCTGGCGCTCTGCTGTGCGCAGTGGTCGCCGGCTACGCCGCGTCGCGGTTCGTGATCTTCTTCGTAATCCGTGACAGTCCGGTGGTCGGCCTGGGCCTGCGGCAGGCGCAGTGGACGAGCCTGGCGCTTGTCGCCGTCGGTTTCGTGGGGATCTGGGCGTTGCGCCGGCGTGCCAGGAGGTTCGCTGTCGCGTCCGGTCGCTCCTCGCCGCAAATCTCCGACGCTACGTAGGAGTGCTGGTACCGTCCGGGCATGTTGCGAATCCTGGCGGTGGCGGTGGTCGTTCTCGGCTTCGCCCCTGGGCGCGCGCGTCTGGCGATCAGGTGATTGCCGCGGGGGTCAGCGCCGGGGGTGTCGACCTCGGCGGTTTGACGGTGCAGGCCGCTGCGGCCCGGCTGCAGGACCGGTTGGGTCCCCGGCTGCAGGTGCCGTTGGTCCTGATGGTCGCTGGGCGCCGTTTCGCGATCGATCCCGCAGAGCTCGGGGCACAGCTGGACGCTCCCGGGACGGCTCAGCGCGCCGCGGCGGTGACGGCTCCTACCGGCCCGGTCGATGTGGGCCTGACGGTGGTGACCGATCCCAGCCGGGTCGCTGCACAGGCTGAGAGGGTGCGTCTCGCGGTGCGTCGGAGCGCTCGGTCTGCGCGGCTGGTCCGCATCACGAGTCGTGGTGTGTCGTGGCGACGCGCGCGAGTGGGGCTTGAGGTGGACGCGTCGCGGCTCGCCGGTACGATCGCGACCCTTGCCGCGCAGCCGGAGGGGCGTCGCGTGACGGTCGCTGTGCGCCGCATCCGCCCGGCTCATACAGATGGTGCGCTGCGGCGCATGTATCCGTCGATCGTCACGGTCGACAAGCGGACCTTCACGCTGCGGCTGTTCGTCGGTTTGCGACGCGTCTCGAGCTACCGGATCGCTCATGGGCAGCCGGCCTATCCGACGCCGAGCGGTCGGTTCAGGATCCGGTCCAAGCAGGTCAACCCGGACTGGTACGTGCCCAACGCTCCGTGGGCGGGCGAGTTGGGTGGCTCGGTCGTCGCGGGCGGTTCGCCGCAGAACCCGCTGCGGGCCCGCTGGATGGGCCTCGCCGGGGGGATCGGGATCCACGGGACGTCCGAGGAGGGGTCGATCGGAAGTCGGGCGTCCCACGGATGCGTGCGCATGCGCGTGCGCGATGTCGTGCGGCTCTATCGACGGGTTCGCGTAGGAACGCCGGTGGTCATCGGCTGATCGACCATGGCGAGGTCCCGACGGACGTCACGCCGGCTTGGCTGAGGTTGTCGGTTGCAGGGCCCGCGCGGCGCGAGCGAGGAGCACGAGGAAGGCGGCGACCAGGGAGTACAGCAGCAGGCCGGCTCCGAGTTTGATCGTGGAAGCGCGCCCTGGCGTTCGCGGGTAGTAGGCGTACCGCAGCGGCTGCGCGGAGGTCCTCGATGTCCCCGCCGTGACGGGGACCCAGCTCTCGATCCGTCCGTCGGGAGCATCGATCTCCAGGTAGAGGAACCAGCGCCCGGCGCGGTCCAGGTTCAGGCGACCGGTTCGGCGGCAGTCCCCGCGCAGGTCCGAGCCCCGAATGAGCCGTCCCCCTCGCCGGGCGACCAGACGGGCCGGCGTCCGTCCGCACAACGCGTCGGCGCGAACGGTGGCTGTCACGTCTTGACGGGTTGTCTGGGCTCGCCACGCGACGGTGCCCGCGGGGTTGCCCTGTCCGGGGTCGTGGGCGTACGCGGCTCCCGGCAGCAGCAGGGCGAGTGCGGTGGCCGCGGTCAGCAGGCCTCCCCTGCGGCGTGGTGCACCGTCGGCGAGCCACAGCGCGAGGAGCGAGGTCACGTAGACCCCTGCGGCGGCGGGACCGATGTCGGAGGCTGTCAGCCCGACGCCACCGGCGATCTCGCGGAGCGGCATGACAACGAGGACGACAGCGAGGGTGATGGCGCCTGCGCAGCGTGCGTACCCCCACCGTCGGCGGACGCCGAGGTCGATGGCGAGGCCCGGCGCGAGCATCAGCGAGAACCAAGGTGCGTCGTAGCCCAGGCCGAGCAGCAGCGCGCCGGTCACGGCGACGAAGACGGACTGAACGGCTGCGGCGTTGGTGGCTGCCCACCGGGCCGTTGTCGTGTTGGTGATCAGGCGCAGTGCGACGGTCGCGGCGAACGCCAGCACGATCGGATACCAGACGGGCGCGAACTGCGGTACGTCGGTTTCGTACTCGGCGACGCTGAAGGCGGCTGCGGCGACGACGAGCCCGGCGGTGGCGGCGCCGAGGACGCGGTGATGTTGCGGGGTGGTGCTGAGGTGCAGGAGCATGATGTAGGCCAGGCCGAGCGAGCCGACGATTCCGAGCATGTGCGGTGGGCTCCAGAGCACCGAGTCGCGGCCGAATGCCTCGTGCCAGGCGTTGTCCAGCGGCCCTGAGAGAAGCGCTCCGATCAAGGTCAGCAGTCCGATCCTGAGCAGCACGTCGGTGCGCCGGTCCCGAGTCCGGGAGGCGAGTGCGGCGGCGAGGGCCAGGCCCGCGACGGCGATCCCGAGGTAGATGGCGATGTGGGGCGCGATGAAGAACGTGTCGCGACCGCGTTCTGTGTGCCACGCATCGTCCCAGTAGCCGCCCGCAGTATGTCGCGGCCGCGAACGAGAACGCGGCCGGTGCGAGCTGACCGATGAACCGTGAACCTTTCATGGTTCTAGAGTGAAACACAGATGTTTCATCTGTGCAAGTGGTGCGTATAGTTCACGGGTATGAAGTTGAGTGATGAGCAGTTGGACGCGGCCGCCGCGGCGATGGGCCGGACCGGCTATGCCGGGTTGCGTCTGGAGGACCTCGCGAGCGCGATCGGGGTGTCCCGCGTGACGCTTCACCGGCACGAGATCGGGAAGGGCGACGTGCTGGGCCTGCTCGCCGCTCGGGCCACCACGGAGTACCGGGACGCGATGTGGCCGCTGCTGACGTCCTCGCTTCCGGCGGGGGAGCGACTTTCGGCTGCGGTGGACGTGCTGCTCGAGCAGGCCGAACGCCACCTCCCCCTCCTGGTCGCCCTCGGTGCGATCTCGGATGAGGTCTTCCACGAGGCCGACGACGACCCTGAGGGCGACGTGACTCGCGGGGTCTTCACCGAGCCGCTCGAGCGCCTGTTGCACGACGCCCGGGCGGAAGCGGTCCTGCGTCCGGAGCAGGACCCGGACCTCGCGACGGTGTTGTTCAACTCCGCAGGCTGGACCTACATCCACTTGCGCACCGGCCACCGGTGGAGTCCCGAGCGGGCCGCCGCTGCGGTTCGCGCGCTCGTTCTACACGGCATCTTGCAGCAGGAGCCCACGCGCCCGGAGCGCTGATACGTTCGCCGCGTGCCGGGACTTGCGTTCACGCTCCTCCCGCACGACAAGGGAACGAGTCTGGTGTTCCTGCTCGTGCTCCCCGGAGCCCTGTTGCTGCTGCACGCGGCCGCCACCGGTGCTTCGCGCTCGAACGTGGCGGGAACCGTTCTGGTCCTCGCCGGGATCGCCCCGGCGACGATCCCTGGCAACGCCGGAGAGGAGGGCGAGCCGTGGCTGCTGGTCGCGGTGAGCGTGGCGATCGTTGTGGTCGGGGCGCGGTGGCAGAGCTCGTTGACGGTGCTCGCCGCCTTGGCGGTCCTGGCGTCGCTGCTGCTGGTCGCGGTGGCGCCGACCCGACACGTCGGCCTTCCTCTCGGGCGATGCCCCGCACCCTCGGGAGCAGGCGTTCCTGCTGACGGGGATGTTGTGGCTGACTGTGGCTTCGGGCTTCGCGGTGGTCGCCGGTCCGCAGACGCGGGCGCGGATGGCCGGCGTGATGGCGGTGTACGTCCCGACCGCGGTCGTCCACGGTTATGCCCTGCTGGCGGCGCTGGTGCGCTGAGGGTGGGACGGCTGGGTCAGGCGACACGCTGGTAGAACGCCGAGCGGTCGTCGGCGCTTGCGGCGATGACCGGTCGGGCCTGGCCGCTCTTGACGAGTTCGCCGAGTGCGCGCTGGGTCTGGCGCTTGCCGACGCCGGTGCGCTGCATGATTTCCAGCGGCCGGCGCGGCTTGTCGTCGAGGGCCTTGAGGACCTGTTCGCGGATCGTGAGTTTCGGGGCTGCGCTGCGGGCGGCTCGCCGGACGTCCTCGGGGACCGCTGCTCCCTGCTCGCGGCGCAGCGCGAGTTGCAGGCCGGTGATCGCGGCGGCCAGCAGACGGTCGTAGGTGACCATCTGGGCCAGGCCGTCCCATTCCGGTGCGGCTGCCGATGCGGCGCGACGCAGACGCGATGTCTGGCCGCGGACGGAGACCAGGTGCGACACGTCCCCGCTGGAGAGCGCGACGGAGACGGCTTCCTCTACGGTGCCCAGGAGCTCCTGGGAGCGTTCGAGTTCGCAGCCGGTGAGGGCGTTGACCAGCGCCGGCTTGAGGGCGATGACTGCCTGGTCCATGCGCGTAGCGTAGCGCGCCTGTCCCCTACTTGTCACCTATTTTTCGGGGTTGAGGTGCAGCAGGTCGATGCCGGGTTCGGTGCGGTGGTGGTCGGTGCGTTGGCTGCCGGCGACCGGTCGGGTGATGAGCGAGCTGGGTGCCGGGGTCGCGGCCTGCCAGTGCAGCGGGCCGTTCACGATGACTGAGACGCATTGGGCGTCGGTGACCATCGTTTCGGCGTGGCCGCGGAAGCCGTCGGTGCGGCCGGACATCGCGGGGCCGAGCAGCACGTTGACGCCGAGGTAGACCAGGTGGTCGGCGATGCGGCCGTCGAGGACGTCTTTGCAGATGACGATCGCCATGCGGATCGAACCGGCTTGCCAGAGGCGGAGCCGCAGGGGCTCTGGCTGGTCGATGAGCTCGAATGCCGGTCCGGCTGCGGTGTAGGGGGAGATCGCCCGTGAGAGCTTGGTGTGCAGCAGGGGTTCGTCGACGCCTGCAAGGAGGCCGGTGGCGATGTTGAGCTTGCGCTTGCCGATCTTCTCGTGCCTAGATCCTGCGATCAGGAGGCACGGTCCGCTGTCGTGGCCGGCCATGATCTCGGCGAGTTTTTCGAGCGCCTGGGCATTGACGTGAAGTTCGGGGACGATCACGACGGTCGCCCCGGTGTCGAGGGCGTCGGTGACGTGGGTGACGGCGGGCTTGTGGCGGCGTGGGCGGATCGGGAAGTTCGCGGTGCCCGTGGCGTTGGCGAAGTCCGCGAGGTCGCGATAGGGGTGGACCGCGGCCGCGGTGAAGCCCGGCAGGAGGACCTCTTGGAGCTCGGCTTCGAACTCGAAGTCGATGACGATCTCCAGTTGCCGGTCCCCGAGGGTGATGGGCTGGTAGCGGCGGGCGTGCGGCAGCTCGCCGTCTGCAGGCTGGTTGATCGAGGTGGTGCGGGAGACGAGTGGCTGGTCGGCGAGGGCGGGCCACATCACTTCCGGGACCGGGATCATGTCGCCGGGGGTGAGGAGCACTTCTTCGTCGTGACGGTCGCGCCAGCAGGTGATGAACGCGTCGGCGTTGGCGTGGTCGAGGCCCCAGAGGCAGCCGTGGAGTTCGTCGAGGTCCTGGCCGTCGTTGGTGCGGGCCACGAGCCATTGAATCTGGTTGTCGCTGAGCAGTCCGGTGTCGGTGCAGCGCAGAGCGTCGTGGGCGTCCTTGACTGCTGCGGTCCAGGCCGTGGCTCGGGGCTTGGTCAGCAGTGGCGTGTGGACGACGGAGGGCGCGGTGCGTTGGGCTTCCCAGTAGGCGATGCCCAGCAGGGCGGTGTCCCAGACGCGCCGCTCGGTTCCGAGGTGGGTGGTGAGCGACACGCCGGCAACGCTAGGTGATCGGGCGATCTGTCTGTGCTGGGGATGTCTGCGCGCTCAGCTGGTGGGCGTCCATCCCGTCGGGGCTGAGTGGTCGGGGAGGCGGTCGGGGGTTTCCCGGGCGCGGAGTTCGAGCCAGGTGCGGAAGCGGCGCAGGCTGTCGAGCCAGGCGAGTTCGATGCGAGGGTCGTCGCTGGTGCCGGCGTCAATCTGGGCTCGCCATGCGGCGAGGGCGAGGAGGCCGTCGCGGGCAAAGCGGTCGGTCGTCCAGGTGCTGGGCAGGAGGTGCAGTTCGGTGGGGTAGGCCTCGCGCAGGTGTTGGGCCTGCTCCCAGGCCTTTGCTCGCCATGGCTGTCCGCGGCCGAGTTCCAGCCAGTCTGGTGGGGCACCGTCGACGGGAGGTTCGGGGTTGTCGGGGAGCTGACCGTGCTCGAGGAGGCCGGTCAGGATTTCGTTGGCGACCGAGCCGTAGCGCTTGCCGCGTTGGGCGGCAAGCTGCTCCAAGCGAGCGAACGCCTCGGCAGTGAGGTTGACGGTGATGCGTTTGCGGTTGGTGCTCATCGCGTGACTCCGGGCGCGGGCGTCGGTACGTGGGGCCTGGTGGGGTCCGGGAAGGGGCTGTGTTCGACTAGCGGTTCCAGGCGTGGAGCGATGGGTGCCAGGTGGGCGGGCGCGAACGAGCGTGTGGGTGTCGGCGCTGCGGGGACGGTGGTGGAGGGGATCTGGGCGCCGGTGATGCGCATCGCGTCGGCGAGGCGCTCGATGCGGTTGGGGTCGTTGCCGTGGGTGCCGAGGTCTTCGCGGCTGACGTGCCAGTCGCTGCCTTCTCTGGCGCGCGAGGCTTCGACGTAGGCGGTCTCGCGGCTGGTCTGCCAGCCGCCGGTGACGGTCACGGCGCGGTCGACGGTCGCGCCCTGCTGGCGGTAGACGTGGCTCGCGTAGGCGAGGCGCAGCGCCCCGACCTGGTCGCCGGCGACCTCGATGTGGCGTCTGGAGCCGTCGACGGTGATGAGTGCGCGTCCGTGCGGGTCGATCGCGGCCACGGTTCCTCGCGTGCCGTTCTCGACGCGGTCCCCGTTAGGGACGGGTTGGGATCGGGTCCAGGTGATCCGGTCGCCTTGCCGGAGTGCGTAGGTGGGTGTGGTGTCGTCTTCGACGGGGATTGCGAGTGCGTGTGCACCGAGTTCGCCGCGTGCGCGGCGGAGGTGTTGGGCGCGGGCGTTCATGGCGTCGATCTCGGTGTTGGGGCCGTCGGTCATGAGTGCGATGGCGGTGTGCCCGAGTTGAGTGCTGAGGGCGTCGTAGCGCCTGACGGCGGCTTCGATCGCTTGGGTGCGGGTGTCGGTGAGGTGCAGTTGATTGCGGGCGAGGTAGTGGGCCATGGCGGGTTCGGGGTCGCCGTTGCGCAGGTGTCGCCATGCGGCGCGTTCGGCGGGGTCCTGGGTGCGGCGGACGTGGGTGAGCTCGCTGGTGGGGGCGTGTTGGGTGAGTTGGTCGAACATGCCGCCGGGCCCGATGGACGGGAGCTGTCTGCCGTCGCCGACGAGCACGAGCTTTGCGCCCTCGCGAACTACCAGGTCGGTGAGCGCGTCGAGTCGCTGGGTGTCGGCCATGCCTGCCTCGTCGACGATGACGGTGGTGCTGGCGTCGATGGGCTGGTGTCCGTGATCGGCACGCGAGATGAGCGCGTCGATCGTCTGGGTCTGGCCGGCGAGGCTCGGGGAGTCCTCCCCCAGGCGTTGCGCTGTCGCGCCGGCGACCGCGACCCCGAGGACGGTGCGTCCGGCGGCCTGTTCGGCGCGTGCCGCGGTGTCGATGACGACGCCTTTGCCGGTGCCGGCCTGTCCGATGAGTGCGGCGATCCGCTCGGGTCCGGTCAGGACTTGGACGGCGGCTTGCTGCTCGTCGCTGAGCTGGATGCCGCGCTGCTCGGCCACGCGGCGCAGCGCGGTCTCCCGCGCGACCTCGGGCACCGTGACGGTTAGGTCGTTGGCGAGTGTGCGGGTGTGGGCGACGAGGCGTTCTTCGCGGTTGCGGACGGCAGCGGTGGTGATGCGTCCGTCCTGGAGTTCGATGAGCGCCCCGTGGTCGCAAAGCTCGTCCAGGGCGCGCAGTGCGCGGTCGGGGTCCATGACGCCTGCGGCTTGTTCCAGCGCGACCGCCCGCACGACGTCGGCGCCGACGATCGCGCGGTCGGCGGTCGCCTGGTCCAGGACGCGGCACGCCCACTCGTCATCGGCGCCGGCCAGACGGCGGCCGCGACGTGGGCGCATCTCCTCTGCCTGGCCGCGAGTCATGCCGCTGTCCTTGGCGGCGTGCTCCCAGTGGGCCTCGAGTTCGGGCCGGGTCTGGGCCTTCTTGGCTTCGCGGGAGCTGACCTTGAGCGTGCGAAGTTCGTCTTCGCGCGGGTCGCGGCCATGGGCGGCGCGGAACGCGTCGATGGCGTGTCGGACCTCGCGGGACCGCGCGCTGAAGGCCTCGAGCGTCTCGGGCGCAATTCCGGCGATCTCGAAGTACCGGGCGTTCTTCCCGGTGCCGGTCTCGAGGCGATACCCGGCTTGTACGAGCTCCCGCGCGAGTGCTGCCCGGTAGTAGGCCCCACCTTCGCGGGCGGCGCGGAACACCGGGCGGGAGCGGACGGCGGCGACCTGCCCGTCCTTGCGCACGACGCTGGTGATCCAGACGTGGGAGTGCAGCTGCGGGTCGGGCAGGCGGCCTTCGACCCCGCGGGCGGTGGTGTGCATGAACTCCGCGGCGAGCAGGTCACCGGCCGAGTCCGGAACCGATCCGGCCTCTCCCCCTCCCACCTTGTGGTGAGTTCGACCGTGCGGCGCAGGTGCTCGACCGCGGCGGTGACTGCGCGACTGTGGCAGCCCTCGAGCAGTTGCCGTTGTTCGGTGCCGCCGAGGGCGTGCAGGACGCTGACGGACTTCGGGGCGCTGAACGTCGCGTCCAGCCCGCTTGAGCGGGTGCCGTCGGGGCCGGCGCGGCGCAGCCACTGGTCGGCCTCTCCCCCGGGCCGTCGGCCTGCGACGAGCGCCTCGAGCGCCGCCCGGTCGACGTCCGCCCCCGGGGTGATGCCCAGCGCCTCGAGCGACTGGCTGCTGGCCAGCCAACGCCCCGGGGCCTCGGCGGGAGCGCCATCGCGGCCGAGGTAGTAGTCGCCGGCCCCTTGGCGACGGCCTTGCCGTCGAGGTAGTCGACGTAGTCGCTCGCGCCGTCGGCGCTGATGCTGTGCACGGTCATCACGGTGCGCGTGACGCTAGGAGCGTGAGCGGCGTCACCGGCGTGCTGCGTTCGCGCAGCGTTGGCACGTAGTGCATCTAGTCTGTTCTGAAACTTTGCGCAGCAAAGTCGATGTGGGGTTCGGAGAACCCTGCTGTTCTGGTGCCGAAGGCGCCAGTCGGTCGTTCTAGTGGTGGATCGTTGACGCTGGCGACGGTGAGCGTCAGGTGGTCAGCTGCTGGGATTGGAGTCTCGGGGGGCAGTCGACTTGTTCGGTGCCGTGGCTTGGTGGGCTGCCGGTAGCGTCTGGCCGGTGTTGACGCCGGAGGATCGGATGGTCGCGGTGATGCGGGCGTCCCGCGCTCGTGCGGCGGCGATCGCGGACGGGTCGGCGCCGCCGGCGTTGCTGGCGGCGGTGGAGCGCGTGGCGGGCTCGGTGGATCTCGGTCCGGACACGTTGGCGATCGTCCGTGGCGCTGCCTCGGGGTTGTGGGCCCGAGGCGTGGACGGCCTGGACGCGGAGGTGTTGACCGGGTTGCTCGCGGCCGACGTCGAGCAACACCACGCGCCCGGCGTCCGCAAGCAGAAGCCGCCCCGCGGCGGTGCGCGCGGGATCTAGGCGAGGGCGACGGCGGCGACGGTCGCGTCGTCGACGTTCGCGGCGAGGGCGCCTGCGTGGTGGGTGGCGGCGTGGGTGTGTAGCGCGGCGAGGTGGTCGTGCAGGAGGTGCTCGCGCGCGTGGGTGACCGGGAGCGCGCCCTGGGGGCGCTCGTCGGTGCTGGTGGTGATCTGCCGGCCCGGGGCGAGGGCGACGCGGACGATGTGGGTCGGGGTGCCGCGGCGGCCGACGTAGGTGCTGCTCAGCTCGAGCGCCTGGTCGGGCAGGGAGGTCGTGATCGTCACGACCCACGGCGGGCCCTGGTCCGCCACGGCGGTGGCGGCGTGGACGGGCTGGCCGTCGAGGGTGATGTGGAGCTCCAGGGGACGCTGCGACACGGTCTGGTGACCGTAGCGGGCCGCCCGGAGGCGGCCCTCCCCCACCTCGGGCTCGTTACTCGCCGAGGTACTCGGGGGTCTTGCAGAGGATGTGGAAGAACTCGCCCGGTCCGGTCAGGCTGGTCAGCGGGGTCTCGTGGGGGTAGCGCTGGTACCAGTCGCGCCACTGGTAGGCGGTCATGAGGCCGGTGGCGTAGGCGGCCTGGCGCTGCTCGGTGGTCATGGCGTCGAGCTCGGCGCGCTCCTCGGCGCGGGTCGCGTCGAGCACGGCGAGCAACTCCAGCAGCGGGTCGACGGCGGTCATCTGGGTGATCTGCGGGTCCTGGTGGCTCATCGGGTCTCCCTGGCGAAAAATTGGACGGTCTGGAACTGGGCGGGGCCCGTCCGCGCCGGTGGCGGACGGGCCGTTGGTGCTTCTGGCGGCGGAGGTCCTAGAAGGGGATCTCGTCGTCGGTGGGCTCGTGGTCGCGTTCGCCGTCGGGGACCGCGACGAGGTCGTCGTCGGTGCGGTGGGGCTTGGCCCCGTACTCGAGGTCGACGTTGTGGACCTCGACGGTGTGGCGCTTGTTGCCGTCGCGGTCGGCCCAGGTGCGCACGCGCAGTCCGCCGGCGAAGGCGACGGCCTGGCCCTTGACGAGGTGCTCGACGGCGGCCTCGGCGGCGCGCTCCCAGAGCACGAGGTCGACGTAGACGGTCTCGCCGTCGCGGCCGCGCTGGTCGCAGGCGACGCTGATCGTGGTGACGCTCTTCTGCGCCTTGGTGGCGCGGAGCTCGGGGTCGCGGGTGAGGCGGCCGTTTCCGGTGATGGTGAGCATGTGGACTTCCCTTCTCCCGGTGGTCCCCGGGGCTGTGGTGGTTGCTGGTGTCGAGTTCGGTCGGCGACCGGCGGGTCGTGCGCGAACGCACGCGCCGGCTTCGCCGCGGTCGGCGCAGCCGACCCGCCCGAGGCCGTGAGCGCCGAGGGGCCGGCCCGTCAGGGCCGCTTGGCCGTCGCGCAGCGGCGGTGCCCCGGCCCGAGCGCCGCGGGGCGGGAGCGGGGAAGCTGGAGCGGCGGATTGCGCACCGCCCGTCCGGCGTCGGCCATGCTCGCCGCCTGCTGCCCACCGCGCCCCCGGGGCCGCGGCAAGGAGGTCCCTCCCCGCGCTCACCCTCGGGACGGCACGCACCGGCGGTCGGGCGACTGGCGCGTCCTGGCGTCTGGGGTGCGTGGGCGTTCATGCCCTGCACCCGACGCGTCCGTGTCGGTGGTGACCCCTACGCCTCGGTGGTCACGCCGAGCGGTCGGGTGGCGGTTGTGCGCGTTCCCCGGGGAACGGCGGGTTCAGCGGCGCGTGGTGGTGTTCGCCGTGGTGAGTGCGGCGGCGAGCTGGTCGGCGGCGTCGAGGTCCTTGAGGCTGATGGTGACGCCCTGCTGGGTGACCTTGACGGTGGCGGCGTGGCCGGCGAGGGCGAGCTGGTCGGTGAGCCGGTCGGAGGCGTCGCGGTTCTCGGCGATGGCGGCGCGGTCGGCGGGGCTGACGCGTTTGCGGGCGGGCCGGGAGGAGAGTTCGGCGGCGGCGGTCTCGAGGGTGCGCTTGGACCAGCCGAGGTCGATCGCCTGGCGGGCCAGGCGCTTTTGGTGGTTGTGGTCCTCGACGCTGAGCAGCGCGCGGCCGTGGGCGAAGCTGAGGCGGCCGTCGTCGACGGCGGCGAGGATCGGCGCCGGAAGGTCGAGGAGGCGGATGTGGTTGCTGATGGTGGAGCGGCTGATCTTGCGGCCCATGCGCCGGGCGAGCTCTTCGCGGGTGATGCCGAGGTCCTCGATGAGGGTGGCGTAGCCGCGGGCGATCTCGACGGGGCTGAGGTCCTCGCGGTCGAGGTTCTCGATCAGCGCGTCCTCGAGGTCGGCGCCGGCGTCGTCTTTGCCCCCGATGAGCACGTCGATCTCGGTCAGGCCGGCGAGCCGGGCGGCGCGGGTGCGCCTCTCCCCCATGATCAGCGTGTGGACCCCGTCTGCGCCGGCGGGGCGTACGACTGGGGGTTGCAGGATACCGCGGGCGGCGATGGAGTCGGCGAGCGCCTGAAGGGCGTCGGGGTCGAACGCCTTGCGCGGGTTGGCGGGGTTGGGGGCGATCCGGTCCAGCGGGACGGTCTTGATCCGGCCGCCGTGGCCGAGGGCGTTGAAGGTGCGGCTGGGGGTGCGGTCTTCTTGGCCTGCGCGGACCTGCTTGATCGTCGGGAAGGCGGGCTTCTTGGTCATGTTCTAGGCGGCGGCCGGGTAGAGGGCGTTGAGCTGCTGCAGCAGTTCGGCGGCGATGCGGCGGTAGTCGCGGCCGACGTTGCTGTCGGGCTCGACCATGACGGTCGGCCGGCCGTGGAGTGGGTGGAGCTGGACGCTGGTCTGCGGGCGGGTGTGGTGCTCGAAGACGTAGATCTCGGCGCCGTAGGTCTCGGTGTCGGCGAGCTGCTCGCGCAGCAGGCGCAGGCTGCTCGAGCGCGCGGGCGTGCGCATGAAGACGACGCCGAGTGGCTTCATCCGCCAGCCGCCGGTCTCGGTGCGGCTCGCCTGGATCTCGCCGAGGCGCTTGGCCAGGGCGCGGGATTCGTAGGCGCCGGGCTCCATGACGAAGAGCACGGTGTCGGCGGCGTGCGCGGCGGTGTCGCTCAACGGGGTGATGGCACCCTGCGTGTCGATGAGCGCGATGTCGAACGCCTCGTCCAGCTGCCCCAGGAGCAGGTCCAGGCTCTGATGTCCGCCGTCGGCGAAGGCTCCGAGAAGGTCGTCGAGGACCGGGCTGGCCGGGAGAAGGTGCAGGGTGCCGCCGTGGGTGGTGCCGGGAAGCGCGATCTCGGTGAGGCAGTCGGTCACGGGCCGGTGACCGGTGAGTGCGTCGGCGATCGTCGGCGCGTCAGGGGTGATGTCGTACGAGGCTTCCAGATCGGCTTGCGGGTCGAAGCCGACGAGCAGGACGCGGGCGCCGAGGTAGGCGAGTTCTGGGCCGAGGTTGGCGACGCTGGTGGTCTTGCCGGTCCCGCCCTTCCCTGTCCAAACGAGCGTGCGGTGCATGTCTGGGAGGGTAGGGCGCGGTCCGCTCGGATCCGCTTGGCGCATCTCGCGTGCGCGACGACGTGGCGGCTCCGCCGAAAAGGGTCGAGCCGTGTGGGTTCAGACGGGTGGTCTGGCTAGAACGGCCGGATCTGAACACCTTCGCATGCCGCGGTTACCGGTGAGGCCGGCATGGCGCGGGCAGCTCCGGTTCGGTCCCCGCGTCGCCACACGATCCGGTCTCCGTTGACCCGAAGTCGCGAGATCGGGGAAGTGGCACGTCGCACCAAGGTCGTGGCGCCGCGGACGTCGAAGACCTGGAGCAGCGAGCGGTTGCTGCTGAGGACGGCGATCGCACCGCGCGATGTGAGAGCTACTTCGTCGATGGACGATTCTGCGTTGCCGCAGGCGACGAGCTTGCCTGTTTCGAGGTCGACGCCGAGTGCGCGTTCTGTGCCGGCGCCTGGATTGTTGCCGTCGGCGTGCCGCTGCGTATAGGCAACGAAGCGGCCTGAGAGGATGACGTGGCGCACTCGGTCGCGCTCGAAGTCAAAGCCGTTGTCATTGAAGCCGATCCGCGTGCGTTTGCCGGTGGGCCGCCAGCATCCCACCACCGATTTCGGTTCGTTGCCGAGGACCCCCGAGCGCGAGCGGAGGTACACCCGGGCTTCGGGCGAGCGAGCGAAGCTGGTGACCCCGGCGCCCTGCCCACATTCCCATTTGGGGGAAGCATTGGCCTGGGTCGCCGCCATGAGGCCCCCCGAGACGCTTCCGAGAGCGATCACTACGAAATGTCGAAGGCGGATCACGGTAGTGGCGAGTAGGCGATCGTCTGGCCTGCTGGGAAGTCTGTACCCGCTACGGAGGGGATGAAGAACGTTCGGGCTAACAACTCGTCCTGTGCCGATTTTGCGCGGGGAGTCGAAGACGTCGACCTCTGGATTGGCGAAGGCGCGATTCTTGGTCATGCTGGCTGGGGGGCTCGCGTCGGGGACGCGGAGCGGCCCTCATCTGCATTGAGAGATGCGCCCGTGCTGGATCAGGTGTTGTGGGGGCGGAAGCGGACGCGGCCGGGGTCGAAGCCGAGGATGAATTCGCCGGTGGGTCCGTGGCGGTTCTTGCGGACGAGGACGTCGGTTTCGCCTGGGCGTTCGGAGTCGGGTTCGTAGTAGTCGTCGCGGTAGAGCATGAGGACGGCGTCGGCGTCGGCTTCGATCTGCCCGGATTCGCGGAGGTCAGCTAGTTGGGGGCGACGGTCGGCGCGGTCTTCGACTTTGCGGGAGAGCTGGGAGAGGGCGACGACGGGGACGTTGAGGTCGCGGGCCATGATCTTCAGGCCGCGGCTCATGGCGGAGACGTCTTCGGTGCGGTTGCCGTTGGATCGTTCGGGCTGCATGAGTTGCAGGTAGTCGACGACGATCACGCCGAGGGGGTCTTTGCGCTGATGGCGCGGGCCTTGGCGTGGAGCTGGGTGACGGTGAGTGAGCCTTCGTCCAGGAGGGTGTAGGGGACGCCGTCGGCGTGTTGGGCGGCGCGCATGAGGGCGGCCCAGTCTTTGTCGTTGAGGTCGGCGCTGCGCAGGCGTTGGGTGCTGATGCGCGCGTGGGCGGAGAGGTGGCGTTGGACGACTTCGGTCTCGCTCATCTCCAGGGAGGCGAAGAGCACGGGGGGCGCGCTCAGAGAAGGCGATGTGCTCGGCCCAGTTCATGGCCATCGCGGTCTTCCCCATCGCCGGGCGTGCGGCGAGGATGACCAGGTTGCCGGGCTGGAAGCCGCCGAGCATGCGGTCGAGCTCGTCGAATCCGGTGGTGAGGCCGGGGATGTCTCGGTCGGACTTGGAGGCCTCTTCGAGTCGTTGGAGTTCGCGGCCGACGGCGACGTCGAGCGCGACGGCGCGGTCTTGGCTTGCGACGGTGCCGAGGGCGAAGGCGCGGGTCTGGAAGTCGGCGACGAGGCTCTCGCCCGTGGCGCCGGGTTCGCTGACGGCGGCTTGGATCTCGTAGGTGGCGGTGAGGACGTCGCGGATGGTGGCGAGGTCGCGGACTATGCCGACGTAGCTTGCGAAGTTGGCGACCGACGGGACGGCGCCGGCGAGGTTGTCGACGCCGACGGCGCCGCCGGCCTGTTCGAGCTTGCCGGTGCGGGTGAGTTCGTTGGTGAGGGTGACGGCGTCGATGGCCTCGCCTTGGCGGGTGAGGTCGAGCATGGCCTGCCAGACGACGGCGTGCCGGCCGCGGTAGAAGTGGCGGGGCTCGAGGCGCTCGACGAACGCGAGGCGGTCGAAGAGCACGCCGGAGAGCATGGCGGCACCGAGGAGTGCTTCCTCGGCTTGGAGGTTGTGCGGCAGGGTCTGGGCGGGGGTGCTCATGCTGCCTTTCGGCCGGCGGTCTTGCAGAAGTCCAGGTAGGCGAACTTCAGGTCGGTCTCGTCGCTGGCGGTGGCGATCGAGCTCCAGCCGAGGTGGTCGACGAACTCCTCGAGCACCGGCGACGCGGTGGCGAGGGGAGGCGCGGGCCTTGGTCTCGCCGGAGCGGCCGTGGGCGCTGACGGCTCGGCGCAGGTGGTTCCAGGCGGTGGCCCAGGACGGTGCGGCCTCTCCCCCACTCGCGTCCGCGACGGGTCCGCGTGCCGCGGCGTTGGTGGTGGCGGCGCGGGCGCGCAGGAGGATGTCGTCGACGAGCTCGGCGAAGGCCGGGAGGGTCTTGGCCTTGCTGCTGAGGATGGTGTCGGTCTGCAGGTAGTCGACGCCGGCCAGGAGCTGGTCCAGCGGGAAGTCCTCGAGCAGTTCTGCGGCGATGGGGAGCCAGCTGTCGCGCTGGGGGGCGTAGAGCCGGGCGACCCGCGCGGCGCTCAGGCCGCTGGCGAGGTGCCCCATGAAGCGCTCGATGAGGATCTCCACGGGATTGGTGATGAGCCTCTCCCCCGGCTGGTCTCTGGGGATGTTCTGGGCGGTCTGCTGGGTCTGTCCTTCCCGCGTGTGCGCGTAGGGCGTGCGGTCTGCACCGCCTTGGACCGGATGCTGCACGCCCATGTCCTGGCTCTCGCCCGGCCTTGTCCTGGCCTGTGCACTGTCATGTCCTGCCTGCTGCACCCCCACCAACGGGTTTGCTGCACGCCCTCGTCCTACCTGGTGCACTCCCGGATCGATCGTGGTCGGCGTCGTGTGCGTGGTGGTCGCGGGGACCTGGATGAGGCGGTAGCGGTTGGCGTGGGCCATGCCGTTGTCGCTGGTCTGGGCGTGACGTTCGATGACGCCGGAGGCGACTAGGAGGGTGATGAGGTCCTTGCCGGAGCGGACGCTGACGCCGGTGAGCTTGGCGAGCTCGGTGTAGGTGGTCTGGACGGTCTGGCGGTCTCCCCCGTGGCGCTGGGCGCCGGCGAGGTCGACGAGCGTGAGGTACATCGCGAACGCCCGCAGACGCGCGGGGCCGCTGGCGTGGCGGCCGATCGCCGCGAGGGCGGGGATGTCGACGCGCGCGAACGGCACGGGGTCGCCGAGGATCTCGATGCGTGAGGGCAGGCGCAGGGCTCCGTCGCGGCGCGTGGTGTCGCAGCTGATGGCACCGGCGTCCTGGAGGTGCGTGAGGATCCGCTGGCCGAGCTCCTTGCTGGTGCCGAAGTGGTCGGGTTGGCAGAGCTGGCGGATGGTGCGGTCGCAGATCTGCCGTCCGTCGTTGGCGCGCCCGTCGCGCAGAGCGGCGGCGGCCAGCACGACGGTCGCGCCTAGGCTCTGGGCGAGCGTGGCCCCGGTGAGGCGGCTGCGGCAGGCCGTGATGACGGCGCACGAGACCATCACGAAGCCGTCGCGGCCGTCTTCGATGAGCAGCCGCTCGGTCATCGCGAGGACGCCGCCAAGAGGAGTGACGGGGCGGGTCGCGCCGCCTGCGGGCAGGAGGCGACCGGCGCACGTCTAAGATGTGAGGGGCAATCAGGCATCTGTGCTTGAGGAGCGCCGCCCCTGGCCGGGCGGCGCTTCGTCGTTTCGGAGCGGGCTGCGTGCTTAGGCGGCGATCCGTCCTTTGGGTCGGGTGTCGCGGTCGGCTTCGCGGGAGCGCAGGGCGGCCTGCTTGGCGTCGCCGGCGAGGCGCTCGACGACCAGGCTCCAGGTGTTGCGGCTCTTGACGACCTCCAGGCGGGTGTAGGAGGGGTCGCGCTCGAGGATGCGCTCGAGCGCGGCGCGCAGGGCCTTGCGGTTGTCGGTTGGGCGCTTGGCGCGGAGTTTGAGCGCCTCGTAGACCTTGTCGTCGAGGGCGATCGTGTAGCTCTCGGACTGCCCGTCGGCGGCCTGGACGTAGGGGAGCATCCCGAGGGTGACCCAGATGCGCTTGGCGGCTCCGTCGAGGGCGCGCTGGGTTTCGAGGTCCAGGGTTCGGCCGCGGCGGTCCAGGACGGCTTCGGCAAACCACGGCGTCAGGGTGACCTGGGCGTGGGCGCCCTCGGCGTCGGCGATCTTGACGAAGCTGAGGTTGCCGGCCTTGTCGCGGGGCCCGTCGACTTCCTGCAGCGTGCGGGAGTCGGCGTAGACGGCGAGTTCGCTGAACAGGCGTCGCTGGCGGACGCCGATCTCGTTGCCGTCCTCGTCGAACTCGGGCAGTTCGAGCGAGACGTCGTAGAGGCGCTTGAGCGCGATGACGAGGTCTCGGCGCTGGTATCCCCGGGCGTGATGCCGAGCTTGCGCAGCAGCGCGCCGAGCTGGAAGCGCAGTTCGTAGGTCGTGTCGTCGCCGTCTTCGGCGAAGTCGAGGGCCATCACGGTGAGCGCGTCGAACTCCAGGGTTCCGATCGGCGCGTTGGCGGAGGAGACGACCGCGCCGGCAAGGGTGCTGGCGGAGACCTTGTCGACGAGTTCCTGGGCGTTGAACTGCACCAGGCCGACGGCGCTTCCGAGTCCCTGCTCCAGGAAGCTGCGGCGCAGCGGGTAGGGGTCGGGGCTGACGGCGGAGTCGGTCACGCGCGCCACCTTTGTCGTGGCTGCGGACGGCTCCTGCCCGTTCGGGAGTGCTGTCCACCCGCACGGGAGTGCTGTCCACCGCCAAGTGGGAGTGCTGTCCACCACCTCAACCGTTCCGCGGACCAGCAGGAGTCCCCCTTCGGCGCGTGATCGGGCGGAAAACGAGGGTGGTTCGGGGGGTGGAATAGCTCCCGGCATGCGGGAAGTGTCTGCTTCGGGGCGGATGGAGCCGGTGGGATAGCTCCCGAGGGTGGATTTGCTCCCGAGGGTGGGATAGCTCCCGACGGTGGATCTGCTCCCGAGGGTGGGATAGCTCCCGCCTTGCCGGAGGGTCCCCGCCGGCAAGAACGATGCTCTGCCGTTCCCCGGGAAACGGCCCGGTCGCGCGGCGCTTTGCGACCGGGTCGTTATGTCGACACGTCCGGTGTACGGAATCCGGGCGATCGGTAACCTCGACCAGCACTCGAGGGTTGGGTGCGATGCCTCGATCGTCGACCGGCTTTCGGATCCAGCAGTGACCTGGTCGGACGGAGCAACCCTCGAGTAGCGGTCGAGAAGTGCCATAACCCGACATGGGGCCGGCCGCGCTCCGGGTGCATAAGCTGGCGCCGGACATGTCTGCTCCGTCCGGACTCTCGGCGCCGGCCCGGGTCCTCCCTGGGCTCTTCGCGCTTCGCCGAAACGATGCAGTCACTGCCTAGCACGGACGGATTGCTGGAATCAGCGCCCGCGCGATGGCCCCCGACCCGGCAGTCGGCGATGCGCGGCCGCTCGCCGGTCGCCTGTTCCAGTCGCCAGAGGCGCGCCTCCCCCCCTCACGGGCGCCACGTTCCGTCCGGCGAGCGGTTCGCACGTCGCTCGAGGGGCCTCTCTGGCTCCAATTGGCGCCAAGGCGTGACGATTTCGCGGTCTCGCCCGGGTCGACGCTCCCTGGCGCTCAGATCGAGCCGCGCGTAGGTCGAGGGTACGATAGGTCAGACGAGCGGTGGGCCGGTCACCTGGTTGAGTGCTAGGTAGAGTGCTAGAGAGGGTGCTAGGTTATGTGGGCGAGTGTGCGAGCCGTGGTGTGTGCGCTCGTGCGAGCACGTGACCGTTGGCGTGATTGCAGGAACTGTTGACCGCAATGTCGAATGGGTGAGTGATGCTTCGACCGAATACGCGAGTGGTGACCTTCGCCAACCAGAAGGGCGGGACCGGGAAGAGCACGGTCACCGCGAACGTCGCGGCGGCGGCGGGGGAGCGCGGGCAGCGCGTCCTGGTCGTCGATGTCGACCCGCAGGCGGACGCCTCGACGATGCTCGGGGTCGACCCGTTCGCCGAAGGTCGCAAGACGCTGTTCAACGTGATGCTGGGGGAGTGCGAGATCCCCGAGGCGACCGCGCGCGACGTCGTGAAGGGCGTCGACGTGGTGGTGGGGCATCCGGACATGTCTCAGGTGGAGATCCAGCTCAGCGGCCAGATGCGCCGCGAGGAGTTTCTGCTGAAGGCGTTGTTCGACCACGTGGACGAGTACGACCTCGTGCTGATCGACTCGCCACCCAACCTGGGGCTCCTGACGATCAACGCGCTCGTGGCGGCCAACGACGTCGTCGGTGTGGTGTCGATGGTCGACCTGAACGCCTACAAGGGCGTGCTCGCGCTGATGAACACGCTCGAGGAGCTGCGCAGCAACCGCATCGACGTGCGGCTGGCGGGGATCGCCAAGACGCAGGTCGAGCGCAAGCGGCTCACCTATCAGGCGCTGCAGGAAGAGATGGCCGAGGAAGACCTGCCGATGTTCCGCAGCGAGATCCCGCTCGCGGCCGCGTTCCACAACGCCGGCGCGTCGTCGGTCCCGCTGGTGCTGTTCGCACCGGACCACGTAGCGGCGTCCAAGGTCCGGGAGCTCACGACGGAGATCCTCGAAGCCGGCGTCGTCGCGGAGGCCGCAGCATGAGCTCGCGCCCGAGCCTCAGCCGGATCGGCATGCGTCGGCCCACCGACGTCAGCGCGCCTCTGCCAACGGCCGACGACGCACCCGCTGCGGAGGAGCAGCGTCCAGCAGCGGAGTCGCTCCCGGAGCCCCCGGTCGCCGCCCTGGAGCCGGAGCCGCGGGAGTCGCCGGCCCGGCCGCAGCCGCGGCGGGCGCGCGCGCAGCGATCGGAGCGTCGCGAGTCCGGCACGACGAGCGCTCCGCGGGCGAAGGCGGAGGTGGGGGAGAGGCCGTTCCTGGGCACGGGGCGGCCCGTTCAGACTGCGGTGCTCTTGCCCAACGAGACGGCGGACCGCCTGAGTGAGCTGGCTCGTGCGGCGGGTGTCTCGATGACGGCGCTTGCGGTCGCGGTGCTGGAGCGGCATTTGCCGCTGGAGACCGGGAAGGTGCGAGAGCTGGTCCTGGCGACCGCGCGACCGCGTCGCGGGTCGGCGGCGATCCAGACCACGGAGATGAACCTGCGCCTGCCGACCCAGTTGCGCGTACGGATGGACGAGCTCATCAGCGCCCTTCCGGCTGGCGCGAAGATCAAGCGCGCCCACCTCATCAGCGGGGTCCTGGATGCTCATCTGGCCGCTGACGCGGACGCGGCCTACCGCCAGGTCACGGAGTACGAGAGTCGTTCGATGCGTCACGAGCTGGCCGCGTAGGCCGCGGTCGCAACGTGGACCGCCCCCGGACGGGTGGGCGGCGTCCAACCAGAAAACTTCAGTCGTGCACGGCTTTCTGGTGCCCGTGCGACGAGTTTCGGTGCGTCGGCTTTGACTGTCGGGCCGGGACGCGTAGGTTGCGGGGACGGATGCGGGACCGCAGGGAAGGACGTTGCGCCGGGCAGGGGACGCCCGGTGAGCGCGTATGCGCCACGAGGCCCGAAGGGGGGTCACTTCGCCCTGCCCGGTGTCTGGTTCAGGGCATGGCGCCGATCTCCGACCAGCACTGGCTCGAGATCGTCGACGTCCACCCGAACCTCGGAGTGCTCGAAGCGGCGGTCCTGACCGGCGCGGGCGCGACCGCTGCCGGCTGCTTTCGCGAGTACGCGATCGAACGCCTGCGCAGCGGAGACGAGCGCCTCGCTGGCGCCAGGGCCATGGGCCGTGTCCTGGCGGATCTCGACGACGCCGGGCGGCCGGGCGCGTGAGCACGATGCGTAGCCCGCTCGATGCCGCGCGGTTTGACGCGATGGTCCGCGAGGTCCACGGGCGTCAGGACGAGATCGTCCGGATGGTGGCGCGCAAGGTCGGCCCGGAATGGGCGGAGGACGCCACGTCCGATGCGTTCGCTGAGGTGCTCGGAGATCCGGCGAAGCTCGAGCGCTACGCGACCGCGCAGGGTCGCAGTCGCCCGACGAGCGAGGACCTGATGGCGTTTGTCGTCACGAAGGCCTACGACCGAGCGCGCGATGCGAAGAAGCACGTCGAGGGCCGCGAGAAGAGTGGGCCCCGGTCGTTCGTCGCGTTCGATGAGGCGATCGGCGTACCCGCGGAGACCGGCCTGGAGCTCGAGGAGCTGGACACGGCGGGCGGTTCGGAGTGGCTTGATCGTTTCCAGGAGCTGCTGTTGCGTCTTCCGGAGGATCTGCGGCAGTTCGCGCGCGTGCGGCTGGTCGAGATGGGAGGGGCGCCGGAGTCGCGGATGAGCATGGAGGAGGCCCGCGAGCATCTCGGGTTGACCCCGAAGGGGTGGCGCAAGCGCGCGACCCGGCTGAAGGCCGCGCTGGCGGTCGAGGTCGAGGGCATGGCTGCCGGCGCCTGGTGTGCGGAGCATCGTTCGGGGATCGCCGAGCTCGTTCTGGAGCGGACGCTGCAGGATTCCGATGGGGTGGAGGCGCTGCACCTGCGCCACTGCGAGCGGTGCAACGACTACGTGCTGCACGTGATGGCCGGCATGCACGACCGCGCCGCGGCGGTGCTGCCGCCGGTGCCCGCGCTGGCCGGAGCCGGTCTGCTGGCGTCGGTCGCGGCCCGGGTGGGGGACTGGTTCTCAAGCGGCGAGGGCGCCACCGTCACCGCGGGCGGTACGGCAGCGTCTGGCGGCCTGCTGGCGGGCGGGACGGCGGTGAAGGCGTGCGCTGGTCTTGCTGCGGTCGGATGTGTGGCGGTGGCCACGCCCGTGGTGATCGAGAAGGTCGACCGCGAACCGGTCAAGCCGGCGGAGCGCGCCGCAACTACGGCGCGGACCGCCCGGCCGGCCCCCGTGGCGTCGGTCGCGCCGGTCGTGACGGCGACGCCGTCACCTGCTCTGGTGCGGTCCCAGTCGAGTGCGCTGAACCGGTCGTCGCAGCGCGCTCGGCGCGCGGCGCGTCGGGAAAAGCGTGCCAGTGCGGAGGTGGCGTTCAAGAGTTCTTCGGCCGCTTCGGCGACGCGTTCTGCGTCGGCGACGGGGTCTGACAAGGCATTCGGCGTGGCGCCGCGTGCGGCTCCGGTGTCGGCTCCGGCTGGGTCTTCGGGCTCGTCGGGGTCCGGCGGCGGGGGCGCAGGCGGTGCGCCGACGAGTGCGGACAAGGCGTTCGGCTTGTCCACCGACGGTGGGTGAGGTTCGCAGACCAGGGACGGGCCGCGTGCTGGGAGCGCGCGGTATGGGCGCGGGGGCATTGCCAGTCGCGCGAACTGATCGGAAGTAGGAGAAGCATGCAGTTCAAGACACAGGTTGGGGGACGGCTTCTGCGTTACGCGGTGGCCCTGGGCTTCGCAACGACGGCCGGCGTATCGATCGCGCCCGCGGTCGCTGCGGCGGACACCTACGAGTTGGAGCAGTGCACGTCGGCGCGCCCCGGCACGTCGGGGTGGGAGAGCGCCTACGCGGGCGCTTGGGTGTACGTGGGCGATGACTGCCCGTCCGGTGGTGGGCTGTCGACGGCGTTTGACAGCGGCCAGGGACATACGGCTGGGAACGTCGCGCAGTGGACGTTCACGGCGCCGGCGAACACTTCGCTGCATCACCTCGCTGTTGACTCGCGGCAGATGCGCGCGGGCCGCCCGCACCCCAACGGATTTGGCGACTCGTCGGGGTTCGTGCTCAAGAACGGATCGACGGTCCTTGAGGACTGCGTCCAGCTGTACGCGTGCGGGTCCCGGTCAGGACCGGCGAACTACGGCCTGGGTGGCGCGTCCTCGGTGACGTTCGGCGTGCAGTGCACCGGTGCCAACGGCTGCCCCGCAGACACGGTGTCGGCCTCGATGCGCGGGATGCGGCTGCAGATCAACGACGGCCTCGCGCCGGCGATCTCGGGGTTCAGCGGTTCACTGACGTCGACCGCGACGACCATCCGCACGCGGCAGCTCGCGTTCTCGGCGACCGACCAAGGCGGCGGGGTCTTCCGCCGGCGCCTGGTGATCGACGATGTCCCGCAGGCGCTCGCCACGGTCGACGGCAACGGCGGGGCGTGCGCGACCCCGTTCACGCAGAAGGTCCCGTGCAAGCTCTCGGCGTCGGAGACGTTCAGCTTCGACACCGCGACGCTCACCGACGGCACGCACGACATCTCGCTGCGCGTGACCGACGCGACCGACACCAACCAGGCGCAGACCGCCGCGTGGACGATCAAGGTCGACAACGTCGCGCCGAGCTTCGGGACGCCGACCGTTTCCGGTTCGTCTGCGCAGGTCGGCACGGAGCTGACGTGCTCGCCGGGTGCGATCGACGGACAGAGCCCGACCGTGAGCTATCAGTGGCTGCGCGCGAACGCGGACGGCTCGGGCCAGCAGGAGATCCCCGGCGCGACCAGCGCGAAGTACACGCCCGCTGCCGCGGACCAGTCCAAGAAGCTCCTTTGCCGCGTGACCGCAACCGATGGGGGCGGGTCGACCACGAAGACCTCGACGACCACGAGCGGCCCGTTCGACAACGGCGCAACCGTCCAGCCCGCCCCCACGGAGCCCGCTCCATCCGGCACTGCCTGCCCGTCGGCCCCAACCGGCACTGGCAACGGTCCCACTGAGGACGCGGACGGCGATCGCATCCCGAACTGTGCGGACAGCGATGACGACGGGGATGGCGTTCCGGACGCAGCCGATCCGGCTCCGTTTGACCCGAAGGTGCCCGGCGAGGCGGGCAAGGACCCGGCGTCGTCCTCGAGCTCGCCCTCGGCAGGGGGCGTCGCAGCCTCCTCGGGGACCGGGGGAGAGGGTGCGGGCCTGAAGGTCAACGGCGAGAACGGTCATCCGCAGGCGGTCTTGTCGGCGGTGTGGCTGAAGGGCCGCACCCGTGGACAGACGACGCGGTACGGGACCTCGGCGACGATCCGCGGTCAGCTGGCCCGTCCGGACGGCGGAAAGGTCGACGACGCAAAGATCGAGCTCGTCTACCTCGAGGCTGGAACGGTCCGCGACATGGGCGGTGCCCGCACGCGCAAGGACGGCTCGTTCGTCATCAAGCTCCCGAGCAACAGCCCGTCCCGCAAGCTGCAGCTGCGCTACCGCTATGACCTCAGCAAGCAGGACGTCACCTCCAAGGTCGAACTCGCTCTGACGGTCCGCGCGACGGCACGTCTCAGCGTCGCCAAGCGTCCCGGCGCGATCCGCCTTCGCGGCAAGATCGGCGCACCGGGGAAGCTCGGCGGCCGGAAGGTCACGATCCAGTACCGCACCGCCGGTCGAGCCTGGCGCCCGTTCCTGACGCTGCGGTCGACCTCCCGAGGCGCCTTCTCCGGCCGCTACCGCCTGGCCGCCCCGCTCAGCGGGACCGTCCAGTTCCGAGCCGTGATCGGAAGTGCCACCAGCCACATCGGCGGCGCGAGCCCGACCCGGAAGGTGCGCTTCTGATGCGGCGAGGGGAGCGGATCCACCGCTCCGAGAACGGAATGTCCGCGGCCGGCCGCCCTCCAGGGCGGCCGGCCCCCGGCCGTAGGACGATTCTCGCTGTCGCGATCGCCGCTCTCACGCTGGGGCCAGGGACGGTTTACGCGGCGGAGTCCTCATCGCCCACAGCTCAGCAGCGCGCGTTCGGCGCGGAGTGGATGCCGTTCATCGACCCAGCCGATCTCCCCGGGGAGACATCGCGCGGCGTGGTCTGCCTGGTGGACACTGGCGTCGCGGTCTCCGCTGACCTGCCATCGGACCGGCCGGCAGGCCCGGTGGTGGAGCGACTCTCGTTGTACTCCGGGGCCGATCCCTCCGGCGAGCCGACCACTCAGGGTCAGCACGGATCACGGATGGGGCTGATCATCGGGGCGCAGGCCAACGGAGTCGGGACGATCGGCGCCACCCCGATCGCGCGCATGGTGTCACTGCGCGCCACTCGCCCCGGCGAGTCCGCCTTCCGCGCCACCGACTACGAGGGCGGCGTGGCGCGTTGTGCCCGAACGTCCTCGATCGCCGGTCGTTGGCCGGTCGCGGCGGTCAACCTCTCACTGGGCTCCGACAACTCCCCGACCACCGATGAGCGCACGACGCTCGAGAGCAGAGTGGGGGAGGCCCGCGGCAACGGCGTCTCCGTCGTCGCAGCTGCCGGCAACACCGCTGGTGCGCCCAACGGGTGGCCCGCCACCGCCGATGGCGTCATCGCGGTCGCAGCGGGTACGCCGGCGGGCGGGCTGTGCGGCTACGCCTCGTACAGCCCGGGGACACTGGTCGGCCCGGGGTGCGGGATCGACACGGCAGATGGCGAGGCACCGGTGACCACGGAGAACGGTGGGTCGTCTTCGGCGGCCGCGTTCACGTCGGCGATCGTCGCTGCGCTGCGGTCATGGCGCCCGGCGGCGACCCCGGCTGAGGTCGAGGGCTGGCTTCGCACCGGCGCACGGACCGTCGCCGATCGCCCGGTCCTCGATGTCGCAGGAGCCTTCCGCGCGGCGGGGCTCGGCGGTGTCGTTGACCGCGCCACCGCGCGCCGCGCCGCCCAGCCTCAGGATCCCGCACCGAGCGCGACGACGACTCCGCCCCAACCGGACCAGACGATCATGGAGCCAGCTTCAGCGGCAACGCCGACTCCCGCGACGAACCCCAAGACGCCGCGCCTGCCCGACGTGCGCCTGGCGTCGGCCAGGTGGGTCCGCGGTCGCGTGGTTGTGGTTGTCCGCAACCGGCCGACGGGTGCCCGCGTTGAGGTGAGCGCGCAGTTGTTCCGTGGCTTTCGGGTTCGCCCGTTGCGCCGCGTGACCGTCCGCAGCTCTCGTGTCAGCTTTCGCGTGACGCGCCGACCCGATCGCATCCTGGTCCGGTTTGTCGGTGCGAAGTCCTCCGGCGGCCCGAGGGAGTATCTGTACCTGGACCGCCGAAACCGCTTTCGCTGATGCTCGACCGCACTACCCGACGAATCACGCTGCTGCTCACCTGCGGACTGCAGGCGTGCGCGATGGTCGGCGCCTCTACCGCGCTTGCCGGGACGTACACCGTGCAGTCGTGCGGCTCCACGGGCTCTATCGACGGGTGGTCGGCCGTGAACACCGCGGGAAGCTCCATGCTGACCAGCAGCGCCTGCGGCGGCACCAACCCCGGCGACGGGCTGCGCGCCGCGGACGTCCTGCCATCGCCCGATGTCATCGGAACCACCACCACGGCATGGAGATTCGAGCCCCCCACCGGCACGAGCATCACGACCGTGGTCATGAGGGACTTTGTCAAGAAGTACGACACCAACTGGGTTATGGGAATGAACGTCCCGAGTGGACCTGGAGCGGGTCAGTACGAGGACTGCGTGATCACGGGTGGCGGTTTCTGCCAGTTCGCTGGCCAGTTCGATGTGACGTTGAGCGGTATCGACGCGCCGTATGTCGAGTGGGGCGCGTTCTGCCGTCCGGTCGCTCCCGATACGGGGTGCGGGACTGGCTTCTCTGTGAACGACGTCCAGGCGGACCTCTATCGCGCGACCCTCACGATCAAGGACACCGTCGCACCGGGATCGGCGGTCTTGTCCGGGACGCCGGCTGGCTGGGTGCGCTCGCTCACCGGCACGGTGTCTGGCACGGACTCGGGCGGCGGCGTCGGCGCGTTGGAGCTGGTCGGGCCGAGCGGCGAGTTGCTGGGCTCGTCAGGGTCTAGCTGCTCGTTCGTGCTCGCCCGTCCTTGCCCGGCGTCGCGTTCGGCCGCGGTCAACGGCGACCTGTCCGCGCTGGCTGACGGCGAACGTCAGGTCCGCGGCCGCGTCGTCGACGCGGGCGGCGAGTCCCTGCTCTCGACACCGGTGACGGTGCGAGTCGATCGCACCGCACCGGACACGCCGGTCGGCGTGACGGGCGACGCGGACTGGTCACCCGCCGACGGCGTGACGCTTTCGGTGCCGCATCCAGCTCAGCCGTTCGCTCCGATCGCGCAGGTGAGAACGGAGCTGTGCACGCCGACGTGCGCGGTATCCACGACGACGGCTGCGTCGGGGAGCCCGACGGCGGTGTCCGTTGCTGGGCTCCCGGAGGGCACGTCGCAGGTCCGGGTCAGGTTGGTCGACGAGGCCGGTAACGAGAGCGGCAACGCCTCGGTCTCGGTGCAGCGCGACCGCACCTCGCCGTCGCCGAGGATCGACGGACTGGGCACGGTCTATGACGGCGACCTCGTGCGCCCGACCGTGGGCGCCGAAGACGCGTTGAGCGGTGTCGCCACCGTCTCTCGCGAGGTGCAGATCGATGGGGGCCAGTGGACTGCCGCCGCGGATGGCGTGGTGGCTCAGTCCGGCCGGACGTATCGGTTTCGCGCGGTCGCGGCCGATGTCGCGGGCAACACCGCAATGGTGCAGACGGAGTCGGTCACCGCGGTCCGGCGCCCGGAGCCGACGCCGGTTCCTACGGCGACCGCCACGCCAGTGCCGACCCCTGCCGCGACGCCTGTGCCGACGGTCTCGCCGGGCCCGCCGTCGGCGCGACCGGTGGTCAGGATCTCGTCGCTGTCCGGGCGTCGTGGCCGTGACGGTCGCGTCACGGTCCGTCTGCGCGGGAGGCACAGCGTGTCGTCCGGCCGTGCGCGTGTCCGCGTGCAGCTCGGTCGTCGCGTGGTTGTCCGGTCGGTCCGCGCCGTCCGGGGTCGCGTGTCGCTGGACCTGAAGGTCCGCGCTGCTGGTTCGCGGGTTTCGGTGCGGCTGAGCGCGACCGGTGCGGTGAAGGTCGCGACGCGGTCCGTAAGGATCAGGCGCTGAGGCGCGTGAGCCGGACGGGTTCGTCCGGCTCGGCCGGGCTACCCGAGCTGGGGGAGGTCGCCGGTTGCGGCGTAGTGATCGCGGGCATTGTCGATGTACGCGGCGATGCGGGCGTTGAGCTCGCTGAGGGAGCGACCGCGGTAGTTGGCGCAGATCAGCGTGGTCTGGGGTCCGGTGAGGCCCTGGTCCCAGATGCGCCGCATGCCGCCGTGGGTGGTCTGGCCGACGATCTGGCGGTCGTGGCCGTCGAGGTCGTAGCTGGCGATCAGCTTGCGCGTCCCATCGCCGCGGGGGGCGTCGTCCTTGCCGGGGTAGTCGCGCTTGGGCGCTTCGTCCTGGGTGGGCGCGGTCGCGAGCTGCGTGGGCCGCTGGAGGTTGCGGTCGGTGGGCAGGTCGCGACGGCGCGGCTGCGCCTTGAGCTCGCGGATCAGCTTGGACGCGTCGGAGAGGCTGAGGTCGTCCAGGCGGGGGAGCGTGCGGCCGTTGGCCTCGGCCAGCTGGGCGAGGTAGCGGCGCTGGCGGGGAGTGGCGGATCGTGCGGTCACGGTGTGGCTCCTTCGGGTTGTGCCTGGTCCTGGGTGCCGGGCGGTGAGCCTTCGACGACGGGCGCGCGCAGCGGGCGTGGCGCTGGGGTCGAACGCACGCGCTAGTTCGAGCGCCGGCCGGCGGAGCCGGGCAGCGGCGGACGGCAGCCCGTAAGGGCGGCCGCGAAGCGGGGCCGCCTGCCTGCTGCAGGCGCTCGAGCTGGCGCGGCGGATTGGCCCGGCGCTGCGATCGCGAGCACGTCCGTCATCGTGCGCGAACTGACCGACGCACAGGACTGCGGGCGCCGACGGACTAGCGATTACGACGGAGTCGCGTGGTCCCTAGCCGCTAGCGCTTTTCGCGCAAAGCGATAGCTGAGGGCTCCCGCTGGCGCACGCACGCTCCCGCGTGGAAACGAGCGCCGCACGGTGGACGTGGCTCGATGTGGCCGTCCGTTCTGACGGCCAAATCGCGCCACCTCCGGCGTTTCGTCGAGCGTCGTAGTCGTGGATGGCGTCACATCCGCCCGGCCGTCGGACTATCGCAACGCGCGATAAGCGATTGAGTCGGTAGGGGTCATTTCGGTCGTTCGGGTGTCGGGTGTCCGTCATGGACGCCTTTGGTGACGACCCGGACCTCGCGGAAGAGGACGCGCTGCTCTTTGGCGACGACGTGGCGCCGCAGCGACCGCCGAACTCGCCTCGACGCTCGTCAGCGTTGTCCCCGCGGCTCCAGGAGGCCGCTCGTCTGGCTGCCGAAACGGCGAACGGGCTGGCCGAGCGAACCGAGCCGCTCTTCGTCGAAGACCACGTCCCTGCGGCCTCGGACGACGTTGCGAAGCCTGAGAGGGAGAGGCTCGCGGAGCGCGAACCGTCGGCGACCGTCCGGCGCCCGGCCGATCAAGCGGAATCGGCCAAAAGGCCGAGAGGACGGTCGGCAGCGGCAGCGGCCGCGGCGGTGGCGCTGCTTGGACTTGTCGGGGTGGCCGGCGCGGTCGTCCTGGCAGCGGGCTCTGGAGGCGGAGAGCGGGTGGTGGCGGGGTCGGCCCCTGTGCCGGTGGAGCGGGTTGTCACGCGGACGATCACCGTTCGAGCGCCTGCGCTGCGACGTCCCGCTGCTCCGACTGCTGTCCGTCGTCCCGCGGAGCGTCGGCGCACGGCTCGCGTGCGACCCGTCACGCCGGTCGCGTCATCGCCGTCGCGGTCTGCGGTGCGTGGGCCGGTGACGGCGGCGGCGCCGCCACGCGTCTACCGGGCGCCGGCCGGGTCGGCGTCGGCGGATGCCGCGTTTGGGGTGCGCGTCCCATGAGCGCGCAGCGCCTGGAGGATGCGAAGGCGCAGTTCCGCTCGCGGGCCGCGGCGCCGCGCCCGGCGCTGCCTCGTCCGGCGATCCGGGTGGAGCGTCCGCGGCCGCCGTTCCCACTTCGGCGGGCGTGCGAGCTGACGGCGTTCGTGGCGATCGCCGCGCTGGTGGTGTTGCGGGTGTCCGGGCTGGTGGCGGCGGGGTGATGCGCCGTCGTGTGTCGGTGCGGTGGCTGCGGTGGCGCGAGGCGTACAACCGCTGGTTGCTGAGCGCGGTCCTGGTGCTGCTCGGGGGCGTGGGGGTGTGGCGGGCGGTCGACCCGCCCCGGACGGTCGTTGTTGAGCGGCCGGTCGGTCGCACGGCCGACCCGGTGGCTGCGGCGTTGGCGGAGCGGTTTGCGGTCGCGTTTCTCGCGTATGACGCGGCGTCGCCGGAAGGCCGGGAGGACCGGCTTCGCGCGATCGCAGGTGACGGGCCGGTTGGGGCTGCTGCGTTGTCGATCCCGTCGGACGGGCGCCGCCGGGTGCTGTCGTCTCGGGTGGCGCAGGACCTGGACGTCCCGTCGGGGCGGCGGTTCGTGATCGAAGCGGACACCGATGTGGATGGGTCGATGTTCTTGGCGGTCACGGTTCGTCGCGGCCCGCGGGGCCCTGAGGTCGTGGGGTATCCGGCGTTGGTCGGTGCGCCGTTGTCCGGGGGCGCGGTCGATGTCGCTGGTGAGGGGGCGGAGGTGCCGGAGGACGTCCGTGCGGTGGTGGAGCGGGCGCTGGGGAACTTTCTGGCGGGCGACGGGGCGAACTTGCGCGCGGATCTTGCGCCGAGCGCCACGGTCAGCTTGCCGACGGTCGCGTTGCGGCTGGACCGGGTCCTTGAGGCGCGGTGGAGCGAGCGTGGTCGATCGGTGCGGGCGACGGTGCTCGTGGCGGATCGGCACGGGGCGTCGTTGACGCTCGGTTACGAGCTCGGGGTGGAGCAGCGTGGTCGCTGGTTCGTCTCGGGCGTTCACAACAACCCCGCGGCCGGATGAGCCGGCGCGGAGAGGAGGTCGGTTGGATGTTCGGTTCGGTGACGGGCGGCGAGGTCGTGCGGTGGGTGGCGATGCTCGTGGCGGTGGTGCTGGCGGTCTCGGCGGTGGCGCCGGTGGGCGCCTCGGCGCAGGGGACTGATGGGTCGGTGGTGTCGGGGTCGGGGTTCAAGGCGGGGTCCTCGCCGTCGCGGCCGTCGGCGGAGTCGGGGTCGGCGGGGTTCGGGGACATCGCCAAGAACACGAGCGGCACGGTGAAGACGGTGGCGTCGGTGCTGGCGGGGATCGCGCTGATCGTGGCGATCGGTGTGGCGTGGGCGCAGACGTCGGTGAAGACGCTGGGGTTCGCGGTGTTGATGGCGATCCTCGCGTCGATGGCGATCAGCGGGAAGCTGTGGACCGCGGCGGAGGACACCGGCAAGGACCTCGGCGGCACGACTGGGTCGGTTGTGACCGCACCTCCGGCGGTGGTGGGGAGGGGGGCGTAGGTGTCGGCCGGCGGGGGCCGGGTGGGCGTGCAGGTCGTCAACTTCGATCGGCTGTGGGGCGCGGATCCGCGCTGGTATCGGCTGGGCGACGACGTGTCGCTGGGCCGTCGCGGCGTGTCGCAGGCGATGGTGCTGTACGTGCTCGCCGGGCTCGCGTCGGCCTGGCTCGGCCGTGTGCTGCCGCCGGTGAGCTGGCTGGCCGGCGGGGTGTCGTGGTGGGTTTGGATGCCCGCGATCGTCGGGCTGGCGGCCGCGGGCGCGGCGGTGAAGCCCAACGGGCTGCGGATGCACGAGTTCCTCCCGATCGTGCTCGAGGCGCTCGCCGCGCCGCGCCATTGGTTGGGCTGGGAGCCCTGCGGCCCCTTGGAGGGCTCCTGGTCGCCGCGCCCGTTGCCGTTGCTTGGTGACGGTAGCCCGGGCGGTGAGGCGATCCGCTACCGCGGTCCCGGCCGTCTGCGGATCGTGGGGGCCGTCGAACGGACTGGGGAAGAGCTGGTCGTCCGCCCTGCGGTTGGCCGGGTTGGGTCGGTGGAGGTCGGGGTGGGGGAGCGGCTGGTGGTTCGGGTCGTGCGGGGCGGGGTGTGATGCAGCCGCTGACGTGGGTGTCGGGGAACGTGGTGTACGCGCGGGGGATGGATGACCCGTGGGCGGTGTTCCGGCTGCCGGGGCGCAACTATGCGTTGCGGACGCTGACGGACCGGCTCGACCTGGTCGAGCAGGTGGCGTCGTTGGTCCGCGAGGTCGAGGCGGACGTCCAGGTGTTGCGCGTGGCGCGCTGGTGGGACGCCGAGGCGTATGCCTCGGCCGACGAGGCGACCGAGACCGGGCTAGGGGATGAGGCGCTCGGTCGGGTGCGAGCCGCGTATCGCGCGGAGCAGGCGGCGGAGCTTGATGGGGCGTTCGCGCCTGCGGAGGCGTTCGTGGCGGTCGCGCTGACCCCGGCCCGCCGGGCGCGTGGCGAGGTCGCGGCGGAGCTCTTGGAGGACCCGCGCTCGGGCCTTGACCGGTGGCGTTCGCGGCTGTCGCGGCTGTCGTTGGGATCGGCGCGCGACCTCGACGAGGTCGAGCGCGATCACGAGCTGGCTGAGGACATGTTCGACCGGGTCGCCGGGGCGGTGCGCGGTGCGCGGCCGGCGACGCTTGCGGAGGTTGAGTGGCTGGTGCGTCGCGCCTCGACTCGGGGGTTGGGGGAGCCGGTCGTCGACGGGCTGCATCACCCGCGGGCAGTGCTGGCCCGGCGGGGCGGCCGGGCGCGGCTGGAGCCGTGCTCGGCGGATCTGCTGGCGTGGGCGGGGCACGTCACCCATCACCGCGACGGGGTGCTGGTCGCGGGGGAGCTGGGGGAGAGCTGGCAGACGACGTTGGTCGCGGAGTCGCTGCCGGTCGATGACGTCGCCCCGTCGGTGGCGCTTGAGGTGATGTGGCGGCCGGGGGACCGGCTGCCGTTCGCGGTCGACGTCACGTTGTCGACGCGGTACGTGTCCCCGGCCCGCGCGCAGCAGCAGGTCCGCGCCGAGATGGCCAAAGCGGACGAGGCGGCTGATGAGGAGCACCTTGCCGCGCGCGGCGTGTCGGATGTGACGCATGACCGCACGCAGGTCGCCCGCGACGCGGAGTCCTATCTGGCGACCGGTGAGCCGCTGTTTGCCGGGGTGCTGCAGGTCACGGTCGCCGCAGGGTCGCGGGAGGAGTTGCGCCGTCGGGTCCGCGACGCGAAGGCGGCGTGGGCCGCGCACGGGGTGCGGTTGCGGGTGCCGGTCGGCCAGCAGCTGCACGGCTGGTTCGGGGCGTTGCCGGGGCAGCGGCCGTGGGTGCGCGGCTTCACGCGGCGGATGAGCGCCGAGCAGATCGGCGCGTTCGCTCCGACCGCGACACGCCGTCTGGGGGGCCGGTCGGGGTGGGTGTGGGGCCGCACGATGTCGGCGGCGCCGGCGGTGGTGCGGTGGAGCCCGCAGGACGGCTCGCGGCTGGACAAGGCGGCCGGGGTGCTGATGGTCGGTGACTCCGGGGCGGGCAAGACGACCGCGGGGGCGAAGCTTGCGATGGAGAGCGCGCTGGACGAGGCGATCGTCTTTGACTCGACCGGCAAGCACGACGACCACCACTGGCAGTCCGATCCCGCGTTCGCCGACCGGATGGACCTCGTCACGCTGCGCGCCAGCGACGGTCTGCGTGGCTTGCTGGATCCGTGGCGCAACGCGCCGCCGGAGCTGCGCAGCGACGCCGCCACGGACTTCCTCACGTCGCTGATGCCCCGGGTGGTGCCGGTGGGGTGGGAGACCGAGCTGCAGCAGGCGGTCAGCGCGGTCCGAGACCACGAGGACCGCCCGACCAACTCCCACGTCCTGGCCGCTCTGCGCGCGCGTGGCGGGAAGGCGGCCGTCGCGTTGGCCGAGCACCTGGAGACCCACGCGACCAACGGCTTGGCGCAGTTGGGGTTCGCGCCGTTTGACGGGTCGGTCCGCGCCCTGGGGGACCGGCAGATCACCTGCGTGGTCACGGAGCATCTTCCGGTGCCGGCGCGTGGGGTGGCGCGGTCGGAGTACGAGCCGTTGGAGCGGCAGGGCGCGGCGCTGACGAAGCTGATCGCGCTGCTGGGGATGGGCGTCATGAGCCGGTTCCCGGACCGCCCGAAGCTGATGTGCTTCGACGAGGCCCGGCTGCTGCTGGACGACCCGGCGGGACGGCGGATGATTGACAGCGCCCAGCGTCTGGGGCGCAGCAAGCTCGTCGTCCCGGTGGTCGCGACCCAGTACGCCGCCGACGTCGGCCTTGAGCGGGAATCCGTGGGCGGACTGTTCGGGTCGGTCTGGGCGTTTCGCGCGGTCGACGAGACGGACGCGCGCGGCCAGTGCGCGCTGCTGGGCATCGAGCCGGACCCGCAGACGCTGCGGCTGCAGACCAGCCTGCAGCGGGGGCAGGCCACGGTGCGCGACCACCGCGGGCAGGTCGAGACGATCCAGGTCGAGCTCCCCGGAAGCCTGCGCCGGCGCGTGGAGACCAACCCGTTTCGCCGCGCGCGCCCGGAGCCCACGCATGCTGCGTAGCGGCCTCGCCGTGCTCGTCCTCGTGGCGCTGCTCGTCTGGGGGGTCGCGCCGGCGTTCGGGCAGGGGCCGGGCAGTGGTCCGACGGTGGGCTTGCCCGCGGAGCGTCCGGCGCCGGTGGAGCGGCGGCCGGCGGATCCACAGCCTGAGCCTGCGCCGACGCCGTCGATCAGTGTGCCGTCGCCCGGGCCAGCGGGCGACGGCGCAGCGGGGTCGACGGGGGTGGTACGCGGCGCGCGGGGGGGATGACCTGCTGGCCTCAAACGGGTTGCAGTCGCCGTGGTGCGTGCGGCCGTGGTCGGCGCAGGCCCGGGTGAACTGCGAGCTCAGCGGCCAGGCCTCGACGGGCGCGGTGGGGAACCGGTGGTCGTGGGACATCCACGTCGACACGCAGTCGTGGACCGGGGCGCCGCGGCCGGGGGACACGTTCATCGCGATGCTCTTGGAGCTGATGCGGTTCTTCTGGGGGCTGCTGGTCGCGGTCACCCGCGGCTGTTTTTGGCTGGTGGAGTTCGCGCTGGGCTACCAGCCGCTGGACGCCTCCGGGGAGGCCGGGCTCGCCCGGCGGCTGGACTCCGCGGCGGACACGATCACGCGACCGTTGGCGTTGCTGCTTGCGCCGGTGGGGGCGGTGTGGCTTGCGTGGACCGGGGTGCAGCGCCGCCGGCAGGGGGAGGCGCTGCAGCAGCTGGCGTTGATGGCGGTCCTGGGCGCGTTGTGCGTGGTGGTGCTGCACAACCCGGTGAGCACGATCAACACGCTGGCGACCTCCGGGCAGCAGCTCGGGCTCGCGGTCATCGGTGCGGCGTCGGGGGAGCCCAGCGGGGGCGAGCGCGCGGCGCAGAGCGGCCTGGGGGCGATGGGCAAGAGCGTCATCGACCAGCCCCTGGCGTTGCTGCAGTTGAGGTTGTCCCGTAGCTCGTAGAACTTTGTAGGCGGCGGTTCTCCCGCCTCGTCCGCTCCCGTTGGGAGCGTGACGGGTGCTTGAAGTCCATCCGAGACAGGAGAACCGCCGTGAGGAACGTAGAGCAGGACCCCGACGGCCGCGAGCTCGCGCTGCCGCCCGCTGTGCAGGAGGCGCTCGGAGAGCTCGTCAATGCCGCCAAGGACGGGCTGCTGGCGTTGAGCGTCGGCGTCGGGCTCGGCGTGCTGGACACGCTGATGGAAGAAGAGGTCACCGAGGTCGTCGGCCCGAAAGGCCGACGCGACCCGGACCGCGTCGCGGTGCGCCACGGCCACGAACCGGGCGAGGTCACCTTGGGCGGCCGGCGTGTCGGCGTGCAACGCCCGCGGGTGCGGGCCGCTGACGGCAGCGGCGAGATCCGCCTTCAGACCTACGCGCACTTCGCCGACCGTGACCCACTCACCCGGGTCGTGCTCGAGCAGATGCTCGCCGGCGTCTCCACGCGACGGTTCGCGCGCACCCGGGAGCCGGTCGGCGAGCACGTGACCGCGGCCGAGCGGTCGACCTCCAAGAGCGCGGTCAGCCGCGAGTTCGTCGGGCGCACGACCGAGCACCTGCGCGCGCTCATGTCGCGCGACCTGGGCGACGTGCGGTTGGCGGCGCTGATGCTCGACGGGATCGAGCTCAAAGGCCGCTGCTGCGTCGTCGCCCTCGGGGTCACGACCGATGGGGTGAAGGTCCCGCTCGGCCTCTGGGACGGCAGCACCGAGAACCAGACGGTCGCCCGGCACCTCCTCGCCGACCTCGTCGACCGTGGCCTGGACCTCGACCAGGGCGTCCTGGTCGTCCTGGACGGCGGAAAGGCGCTGCGCGCGGCGGTCGACCAGGTCCTCGGCCCGGTCCCCGTCCAGCGATGCATCCGCCACAAGGAGAGGAACGTCCTGGACCACCTCCCCGAGGCCGATCGCGACCTCGTCAAGCGCAGGTTGCGCACCGCCTGGAAGCAGTCCAACTACGAGCTCGCGCTCGACGGCCTCAACCGGCTCGCCGACGAACTCGCCCACTCCCATCCCGGAGCCGCGGCGTCGCTGCGCGAAGGCCTCCCCGAGACGCTCACACTGCAGCGCCTCGGCTGCCCCGAGCAACTCCGCCGCACCCTCGCCTCGACGAACCCGATCGAGTCGATGATCGAGTTCGTCCGCCGCACCTCCAGGAACGTGAAGCGCTGGCAGTCCGGCGACATGTGCCTCAGATGGACCGCCGCCGGCATGCTCGAAGCCGAACAGCAGTTCCGGAAAATCATCGGCGTCGACCACCTCGCCACACTCACGATCGCCGTCGAGCGCGACCTCGCCGCCCGACGCTCCGCAACCGCCTCGCCGACCATGTCCACCACGACCCCCGAGCCGGCCGCTACGCTCGCACCCGCTCACTGATCACCGAACCGCCGCCGAGAAGTTCCACGGCGACCGGGACATCCTCCTGCAGTTCGGCGACGTGGCGTTCGGCACCGATCCCGACCGGCTCTCCCCTGAGCTGAAGAAGGCGGCATCGACGCGCGCGTTGAAGGAGCGGAGTCCGAAGCGGATCGAGGCGGTCCGGGCTGCGCGCACGAACCTGGAGCTGTTCACGGCCTGGCCGGTCGGTGCCGGGGCGCGGAACTCGATCAACGACGAGGACAGCCTGCTGCGGGTGATGTGCGGCGCCGACGACACGGAGAAGTGCGAGGGCCCGATGGCCCGGTTTGCCGAGTTCCGCACGGAGTCCGGGACCTGGGATCGGATGGTCGGCCTGATCGTCGTCCTGGTGCCGATGGTTCCGTTGTGGGTGATCCTCGCGGTCACCGCGGTGCTGATGATGGCCGCCCAGGTGATGGTCGTCATCCGCACCGTGCAGTTGCTCTTTGTTGCGGCGCTGAGCACGGCCGGGAAGGCCGGGACCGAGCGCGTGGTCTCCTACGCCGGCGAGCTCCTGGGCGATCTGCTTGCGGCGTTCAAGCACGCCGCGTTCCTGGCGCTGGTGCTGGTGGTCTGGCGGCTGTTCTCCGCCGAGGTCGGGACCGGGGCGATTGGGCAGTGGATGGTCCTGGCCGTCGCGCTGGTCGTGCTGTTGATCAAGCGCGAGGCGCTGTGGGGGTTCGCGCGCAACCGCCCGCAGCAGAACGCCGGCGCCGCACTTGCCACCCGCATGGCCGCGGCCTGGGCCGTTCGCTCCGCGGCGCGATCGGCGACCGGCGGGGCCAGCGCGGTTCCGGGGGTCGCGATGAAGGCGCTCGGCCGCGGCGGCACAGGTCGCCGGAGCGGCAGCGGCGGCGGCCGTGCGGGCCGGTTGCTGCGCGCGGCCACCGCGGGCCCGATGGCACCCCACCTCGCAGCCACCGCCGGCAACCGTCACGCCGCGCCCGCGACGCCCGTGGCCTCGAGCGAGGTCGCGGCGACGGCGGTGCCGGCGGCGTCTGGTCGCGCTCCCGACCGGGCGGGGGCCGGGGTGGTTCCGATGGCTCGTCGGGCGGAGGTTCCGGCGTCGGCGGACCGGCTGGGGCAGGCCCGCGCTGATCGGGCGCGGCGGGTTCGGGCGGTCATGGACGAGCGCGACGCCCTGATCGCGCAGCGTCGCCTGACCCCGGACGGGCAGGCGGCCGAGCGCACGCGCCTGGCTCGCCAGCGTGGTGACCTGGCGCGCACGGCGGAGCTGCGCGCGGTCGAGCGCGACCCGCGAAAGCGGCACGCGATGCGCAAGCGCGAGGTCAGCCTGCAGCGGCGCATCGACGCGTCGCAGCGACGTCTGGAGCAGTCCGACGCCGCCGCCCGACGGGCCGGCGAGCCGGCGGCGGCCCGGCGCAGGCAGGCCAACCAGTGGCTGCGCGAGCAGGCCACTCTGCCGTCCGGTCAGCAGCCCGCAACTGCGGGGGCGGGGGGTCGCAACTATCCGGTGCTCGCCGCGGTGGCGGGCTCGAGCGTCGCGGAGTACCGGGGTGCGACGTCGTTGCAGCAGGCGGCGATCCGCGCGAAGGTCGACCGCGAGCTGACCCGCCACCGCCAGGACGGCCGCGTCATCGCCAAGGACCTCGCCCGCAACCAGCGCGACCGCGGCGCACCGCCGACCGCGGCGAGTCGGCAGGGGTATCGCAAGGACGCCGGGCGTCAGACGGACCGGCGTCCCGGGCGCGCGTCGTGAAGCTGGTCGCGGGCATGGCGGCCGCACTGTGCGTGGTGGCCATGGCCTTCCTGTCGCTGTTCGGGGCGGCGCTGCCCGCTGCTGTCGCCTGCAGCCCCATGGCGCAGCCGACCGGCTTGATCCAGGGCGGCGCGATCGCCGAGACGCGGGCGTTTCGGACGTTGAGCTCGGGCGGCGCGGTCGGGGATATCCCGCCTGCGTACGCCGTGCTCTACCAGCGCGCGGCAGCCCAGTTCGGGCTCGGGGAGTGGGCGACCCTTGCCGCGGTCGGCTCGATCGAGACTGACCACGGACGCAGCCCGCTTCCGGGCGTGCACTCAGGGACCAACAGCGCGGGGGCGGCGGGGCCGATGCAGTTCATCCGCTCGACCTGGGCCGCCTACGGCGTTGACGGCAACGGCGATGGCCTCCGGGACATCTACGACCCGCAGGACGCGATTCCCGGGGCCGCAAGGTACTTGCGCGCCTCGGGGGCGCCCGGGAGCTGGCAGCGCGCGCTGTTCGCCTACAACCACGCCCAGTGGTACGTCGACGACGTGCTGGCCCGGGCGCGCGAGTACCGCGCCCTTGGGGCTGGCGCCGTCGCCGGCCAGGACGCCCAGACGGTGCTTGCGAGCTGCACGGCCTTCACGGATGTGGCGGGCGGTTCGGAGCTTGGCGGGCGAATCGTCGCGGTTGCGCGCGGCGAGCTCGGCGAACGGGAGCGGCCGCTGGGGTCGAACTGCACGAAGTACAACGCGCCGGGGTGTTACGCGTGGTGCTCGGCGTTCACGACCTGGGTCTGGCAGAAGGCCGGCGTCCGGGTCCCGATCATCCCGTGCTCCGGCAACGTCCTCGCGTGGGCCGCCGCGAACGGCGGCAAGCGGCTCGGACCCGACGCGACGCCCAGCCCGGGGGACGCGATCGTCTACGGGACCGGCCCGACCTGCCCAGCCAGCGTTCATATCGGCCTCGTCGAGCAGGTCCTCCCGGACGGTCGCATCACCACCATCGAGGGCAACGGCAGCGACAGCGCCGTCTCCCGCAAAGCCCCCTTCCTGCCCGCCCGCGCACAGTCCTCCGGACGTCCCGGACCCGTCTTCGGCTACGCCCGCCCACCCGGCGGCACACCCAGCGACAACCAGGAGGCGAGCACATGAGACGTCGCGGACTACTCGCCGCTTCGGCCCTTGTCCTTGTCGGCTGCGGATCCGAGCCCGCGGACCGGCAGCCGGTGGTGATCGCAGCACCGCAGGTCCGGGCGCCGGCGAACCCTGCGGGCCAGGATCGCTACGCGCCCGCGCAGGCCCGCAAGGAGCGCACGGACCTCGAGCAGATGCCGGGCCTGCAGACGCTGCCGTACAGCGGGCGCGGGGTCCGCATCGAGCTGGTGGACGTTGCGCGGGACGAGCGACTCGTCCTCCGCGTCGTCGGCACGGGTGAGAGGCAGGCCCGGCGCGGCTACCGTCGATGGCTTCGTCGCTTCGGCGACTCCGGGCGCCGGTACCTGCCGCTGTTCCGCTGGACGGCGGGGCAGCGCAGCTCGGGGGCGCGCGGGTGAGGCGGGACGACGAGATGGCGCTCGCGGCCGGCGTCACGGCGGTCGTGGGGGCGCTCGTGACCGTCGCAGCTGCGATCTACGCGCTCTGTGCCGCACCGGCGTGGGTCGCAAGCGGCGAGCTCCCCCGAGTGTTGGCGGTCCTCGAGGGCGCCGCTCGGCTGCCGGGAACGCTGAACGACCCGGCGGCGGCGTTCGATCCGGAGGTCGCCCGCCTCATGCCGAGTGCTGCGGCCTGGTGGCTCGTCGTCGCGTTGGTTTGGGTGGCGGGCGTTGCGCTCGGGTTGCGTGTCTGGGTGGGCGTGGACGGGCTGCGGGCGCGGCGTCGGATCGGGCTGCGTTCGTACGACCCGCGCCGCTGGGTGCGGCCGCGCTCGTGGGCGCGGCCGCGGGATCTCGCTCACCTGCGGACGGGGGTGGGGGACTCCTGGACGATGCTGCGCTTGGATCGGCGACTGATCGGGACTGAGCCGCAGACGCACGTCTTGATGGTGGCCCCTACCGGGGCGGGGAAGACGACGGGCCCGGTGACCACGTGGCTGCTTGAGCACGACGGGCCGGCGCTTGTCACGAGCAGCAAGACCGACGTGCTCGCGCTCACGCTCGGCGCCCGTCTGGCTCGCGGGCCGGTCTGGGTCTACGCCCCGCTCGTGCCTGCGGACTCGCTGCCGGTCCGTGCGGCGGGCTGGACGCCGCTGGCGGGTTGCGGGGACTGGGAGTACGCGAAGCTGATGGGCCGGTGGCTCGCTGCTGCGGAGAGCGGCGGTGACGGCCAGTCCGACGGTGCGCGGTTCTACCGGCACGCGGCCGCGCAGCTGATCGGCCCGCTGCTGCATGCCGCGGCGCTCGGCGACCGGCGGATGGGGGAGGTGCTGCAGTGGGTGGAGGGCCGGTCGCTCGAACCGATCGACATCCTCCGTGCCCAGAACGCGGACGCGGCGGCTCGTGCGGTGCAGGAGACCTGGAACCTCGACGACCGCGCGAGGTCGCTCACGACGTTGACTGCGCGGCAGCTCCTGGACGCGTTTTCGTATCCCAGCGTCCAGCGCGTCGAGCGCCCGGACATCGACCCCGCGCGCCTGCTCGAGGGCTGCGGGACGCTGTACATGATCGCCCCGGAGTCGCTGCAGGAGATCACGCGCCCGCTGTTCGCCGGCCTGCTCTCGGCGGTCTTCCGCGAATGCGAACTCCGCGCCAACCGCCAAGGCCCCCTGGACCCGACGCTGCGAGTCGTGCTGGACGAGACGCGGCGCCTTGCGGCAGTCGACGACCTTCCTGGGCTGCTGTCCGTCTGTCGGTCGTGGGGGGTTCGGGTCGCGACGGTCTGGCAGGGCCTCGGGCAGATCGAGCAGCGCTACGGCCAGGCCTCCGACGAGGTCCTCGGCAACTCGCTCGCCAAGCTCCTCCTCGGCCCGCTGCAGGACGAGGAAACCCGTCGCTACTTCGTCGAGCTCCTGGATGAGGAACGCCACGTCGAGACCAGCTACGACGTCGCCGGTCCCCTCGGTCGCACCGCGCGTCAGCAGCACGACCGCGAACGCGACAAGGCCTCCGCACAGACCCTCCAGCAGCTGGGCCGCGGCGAAGGCGTTTACCTTCACGGCCGCGACCTGCCCGCAAAGGGCCGCGTCCAGCCCTACTGGGAGCGCAGCGACCTGAAAGAAGCGATCGCGGTCGGCGACGCGTACCTCGCAGGACGCCGCGAGCGCGCGAACGGGCTCCCGGTCGCTCGATCAGACTGAGCAGTCCTGGCGCATTCCCGGGGGGGGTGAGGACGTGCTGGCTCCTGCCTAATAGCGGCATGAGCGCGATCATTAGCTGGCGGGGCCGCGTCCGAGCCATCGTCGTCGGGGAAACCGTCAAGGTCAGCGACGACCTCGCACTGAAGCCCGACGACGATCCAGAAGTCGTGTGGATTGCAGCGCTCGCGGACCAGGCGCTCGACTGGCCGCAGGGCGTGACGTGGGATCTGGAGATCGCCGCAAGAGCAGCGCGTGCGCGCGTGCTTGACGCACAGCTGTTCGCGGCGGCATTGCGATGGTGCCGGGATTCTCGGCACCTCGCCTGCTTGTGCGGAGTGCCCGTCGACGTCGTCGAGGCCCGACGGCGAGACCGCGACGTCCGCGATCTCGCGGGACTCGCTATCAGCGGTTCCGGCGGGCGGCTCGGCCGCGGGCGCGTCCCTCGTCGACGAGGCGCCGCACGGTGCGCTTGGACTGGCCGGTGATCCGTTCGATGTCGGCGGGCTCGTAGCCCTCGCCGAGCAGCCGCAGCACCTCGAGCTGCCGGTCGCTGACAGCGGACTCGATCTCCTCGAGGGCCTCGCGCGCGAGCGCGTGCTGCTCAGGGCTAGGGGAGCGGTCCGCGAGCTGGAGGATGTCCCGTTCGCCGTGGAACTTCTCGGTGGCGGTCCGGTGATCAGTGAGCGTGTGCGAGCGTAGCGGCCGGCTCGGGGGTCGTGGTGGACGGGGTCGGTGGCGTGGCTGTCGCGCGGCGTTCGGCGAGGTCTCGTTCGACGGCGAGGGTGAGGTTGGCGAGGTGGTCGACGCCGATGATCTTGCGGAACTGCTGCTCGGCTTCGAGCATGCCGGCGGCGGTCCATCTGAGGCACATGTCGCCCGACTGCCAGCGCTTCACGTTCCTCGAGGTGCGCCGGACGAACTCGATCATCGACTCGATCGGGTTCGTGCTGGCGAGCGTGCGGCGCAGCTGTTCGTGGCAGCCGAGCCGCTGCAGGGTCAGCGTCTCCGGGAGGCCCTCCCGCAGCGACGTGGCCGCCCCGGGATGCGACCGCGTGAGCTCGTCGGCGAGCCGGTTGAGGCCGTCGAGCGCGAGCTCGTAGTTCGACTGCTTCCAAGCGGTGCGCAACCTGCGCTTGACGAGGTCGCGATCCTGCTCGGGGAGGTGGTCCAGGACGTTTCTCTCCTTGTGACGGATGCACCGCTGCACCGGGACCGGGCCGAGGACCTGGTCGACCGCCGATCGGAGCGCCTTGCCGCCGTCGAGGACGACGAGGACGCCCTGGTCGAGATCGAGGCCGCGGTCGACCAAGTCGGCGAGCAGATGGCGGGCGACCGTGGCGTTCTCCGTAGAGCCGTCCCAGAGGCCGAGCGGGACCTTCACCCCGTCGGTCGTGACGCCCAGCGCGACGACGCAACAGCGCCCTTTCAGCTCGATCCCGTCGAGCATCAGCGCCGCCAGCCGGACATCGCCGAGGTCGCGGCTCATGAGGGCGCGCAGGTGCTCGGTCGTGCGGCCGACGAACTCGCGGCTGACCGCGCTCTTGGAGGTCGACCGCTCGGCCGCGGTCACGTGCTCGCCGACCGGCTCGCGGGTCCTGGCGAACCGCCGGGTCGAGACGCCGGCGAGCATCTGCTCGAGCACGACCCGGGTGAGCGGGTCGCGGTCGGCGAAGTGCGCATAGGTCTGAAGACGGATCTCGCCGCTGCCGTCGGCGGCCCGCACCCTCGGGCGTTGCACGCCGACGCGCCGGCCGCCGAGCGTGACCTCGCCCGCTTCATGGCCGTGACGAACCGCGACACGGTCCGGGTCACGTCGGCCCTTCGGTCCGACGACCTCGGTGACCTCCTCTTCCATCAGTGTGTCCAGCACGCCGAGCCCGACCCCGACCGACAGGGCCAGCAGCCCGTCCTTCGCAGCGTTCACGAGCTCGCCGAGCGCTTCCTGCACAGCCGGGGGCAGCGCAAGTTCGCGGTCGTCGCGGCCCTGCTCTACGTTCCTCATGGCGGTTCTTCCTTCCTCGTCGTGGATGACTTCGCACTCGCCACGCTCCCAACGGAAGCGGACGAGGCGGGAAGGACCGCCACCTACAAAGTTCTACGAGCTACGGGACAACCTCGCGAGCTGCATAGGGAGAAGGCAGAGCCGAGGGTCGGTATGGCGGCGGTGGAGCTCAAGCGCGCGGCGTCGGGCGGTGATGTAGATCCAGCCGCCGAGGCGTTGGTGGTCGGTGAGGTCCACGTTTTCGAGTTCGTAGGCTCGGTGCCACGCGAAGGCTAGTCCGTCCTCGACGAGGTGGGCGTCGATGTTGAGTTTGCGCTCGAGCAGACGATGCAAGTCGTCGGCGAGGGCCCGGTAGGCGGCAGTGAGCTGCGCGTCGCGCGTCGCCAGAGGCATCTGGTTCTCCGTTCTCCCGCTCGCTGGCGGGTGGTCGTTGACCAGGCGGAAGAAGCCGGGACGGCGTCGAACGCACGCGCCCAGTCGCGAGGACTGGGCGCGGCGGATTGGCGTCTTGCCGGCAAAGTCCGAGCGCAGGCGATGTCCACCTGCTGCGACCGGGAGCCGTCAGAGTCGGCGCGCCGTCGACGGCGCTGCCTCGGGGCAGAGTCTGCGCGCTACGAGACGCATCCACTCGAAGCCCGGCTGTTCCCGCACATACCGAAGCCCAGTTTCGGGCGCCTGCCCACAGCGACCTATCAGGCACGAAGGCTGGCGTTCGAGCATTGCCATGCGACCTACGCCGACACCCGACGGGACTTCGAAACGCAGCTCTCTCGCTCCGCGTCGATGACCGGCAGATCCGAGCCGGCGCGGTCCGGTCGAGCGAGATCAAGGACGGCTCGATGCGCTTGCGCGACTTGAGCCTTGACGCGCGAGGTCAACAAGAAGAGCTGGTGATCAAGGGCAACGGCGGGCCCGTCGCCAACGAGTCGCCGCTCGTCGAGGTGGGATCTACGACGAAGATTTCGGTAGACACCGCTCGAGCGCGAGCGGAAGAGGCCAGCGCACGCGGCGGGTGTACACCGTGTGCAGCGGCCCCATGGGTGAGCAGACGTGGCGCCTGGAGCGTCGCACGAGGCGGACGCTGCCAGGCCTGGGATCGGTTGGCGGACGACCGCGTGCGTCGCCTCGGCGTCCGCAGGACACGTTTGGCACCGCCGCAGCCGATGCGGACCGCTTGTCGAGATGTGGGCGGCCAGCGCGTCGCTCGCGGAGATCGGCGAGACGCTCGACCTCACATCCGCGGCCGTCAGCATGCGGGTCACCAGGCTCCGGCGGCAGGGCTACGACCTGCCTCGGCGGCGGTGAGATGGGTTCAGTCCAGGCGCGTGCCGACGTAGGCGATCGCGGCCGCCTCGAAGGCGGCTCGGCTTTCTCCGAAGCTCTTGGCGGCATCGCGGATGCGGTCGCGGACCTTCTTCATTTCCTCGGCGCCCTGAGGGGATCCCGCTTCGTCGCCGAACACGAGTCCCAACGCACGGTTCACCTCCAAGAGAGCTTCGTCAGCGCGGATAAAGGCAGCCGCAACCGCGTGGTCCCGGCCGAGGCGTACAGCCAGACGTGCTGCGACCGAGTCGAGAGTCGTGCCGGCGTCCGTGACTGCTTCCCCAGCCTCTGGGGCTGTGGTGTGGAGCTTTGTCCCGAAGCTCGTCAGGGCGGCCTGCGCGTTCATGAGCGCGTAGAACGCGATGTGGAGGCTGACGGCGGCCTCGTCGAGCAGCGCCCGAATGTCTGCTACGTCGGTCAGCGCACGATCGTGAGCGAGCTGCCGCTCCTGCTTGGCGGCATCGGCCGCGAGGGCTTCCCGCTGTCGTCGCTCTGTCCCAACCCAGGTCATCGCTGCGACGATGATCGCGGCGAGAAACGCTAGGGCTGCGGCGACCGCGTCGAACGCGATCGCTGCGACGCCGGCGACGACCACGGCGCCAGCGGTAGCAGCCATCGGTCCAAGATCTCCGTGTGCGCTCGCCTCGCCCACGTCAGGGTCCGGCGAGCGATTCGTGACGTCGAGCACGGGGCGCTCCGGTTAGACGGCGCGGAGCCGGCGGGTCTGCCGGATGGGGAAGAGGGACGGCATGAGGTCCTGTAGGCGTGCCAGCGGCAGCCCGGTCATCTCAGCTATCGCCGCGTCGTCGTGCCCGTGCTCCTCGCGGTGCAGAGCGAGCAGCGACGCAAGGACACCAGGAGGTTCGGGGTGAACGTCGACGAGCGCCGCTTTCGCAAGTCCGCGGGCGTTGAGCATGCGCCAGACGCCGGCGTGCTCGGCTGCGGACAGCGAGCCGACCTGCTTGGCGCGCATGACGAGCGCCTGGACGCTCACCTGCCACTGGGTCGCGACGCGGGTCAGATTCGCAAGGTTCGGGGTCACGCGGTTGAGTTGACGCTTGATCTCGTCCGCGGGCATGAGGAACGCGCTGGCGAAGTGGTGGGCTTCAGTTTCGGCATCGACGACGACCGGATCTGCGATGCGTTCCCAGTGCAGCACGGCGTGGCCGAGTTCGTGTGCCAGGGAGAAGCGCAGTCGTGCGGGATCCGTGGCTTGCGTGTTGGCCCAGAACCAGCGCTGTTGGCCGCGGATTCGCGAGTAGGCGGCGATGATGTCGGTCGAGCCGAACTTGACCGGGGCCACGACGCCGCCGGCGGCCTCGATGAGTTCGCCGATAGGGGGAGCGGTCCGGAACCGACACCCCATGCGCGGCGCAGCAGGGTTGCGGCGGTCTCCGGGCTCTGGGCGATGAGCTCGTCGGGGTCGGCGAAGGCGAGCGGGGGTTCGTCGAGGTCGACCGTGTCGAGGAGGTCCTCGAGCGCGAATCGAGCGATCTCGAGTCGCGCGTTGACGGTCTTACTCACTGTGCGGCGTTCGCGCTTCTGCGAGCGGTGCACGGGCTGTCCGACGCGCTTCTCGCTGGTGAGGAGCGCGACAGGTAGTTCGGCCGCGGCGGCGAGCCGCTCGATCTGCTCGGGCGTGGGGTCGCGGATGCCCTTCTCCCACCGAGAGATCTCGGCCTGGGCGAATCCGCCGCGCACGGCGAACTCGGTCTGGGTGAGGCCCAGCGCCTCTCTACTGGTGCGGAGGAGCAGCGGGTTGAGGCTCACGACGTCTCTCGGCGCTCGCCGGTCTCCTGGCGCTCGGTACGGCTACGGACGCCTCGCCGGGCGGTGGTACGGATCGCCTCGACGGGCGCGGCGGTCGCGAGCGCGACGACGTCGATCCACCACAGGACGACGCCGCGCTCGAGCGCGACGAGCCGAGGGGAGCCGGTGGCCCAGGTGAGCAGGACGAGCGACGTGCGGTTCTCGGCGGGGGAACGCGGAAGCAGCTCGGTCTGGCGCTGCTCAGCGCGAACGTCGTCGATGTCGGACTTGAGCTGCAGCCTGAAGCTGCCTTCGGGCGTGGGGATCGTCCAGATGCGACTGAGCGGGTGCGCGGTGAGGTCTGGGGTGCCGATCGTGTCGACGTGCGGGGAGGCGTCAGTTGCGAAGCGCACCCACTCCGCGGTGCCGTCCTGGCTGGGCGCGAGACGCGGGTCAAGGGTGGCGGACGTCGGCAGTGAAGCGATCGCCTTCCGATGAGCGACAGCGTTCTCGTGTGCATGCGACAGGGCTGCCGCGATGGGCTGGATGCTGTCGGCAACGGCTTCTCGACTGACCATGCCGAGAATATACCAGCAGAAAATACCGCCCCGCGGTTCGGGGCCGAACCTCGTCCTCAGCGGCGACTCGGGCGTATAACGCCAAGATCCGTGCCATGGGGCCCTCCTAGAGATTCAAGAGCGCGCGCAACTCCGGGACGTCCAGGCCTGCGGCGCGCATGTGCGCTCCGCTCGTCGCCGGGGAGGGCGGCGAGGATGGTCTGTAGCTGCATCGTCTCCCACGCTACGGGTGCGGGACGACGTCACCAGCGACTCGTCACCCGTGCGGCGAGCGTGTGGAGTCCACCGTCGACTTCTAGGCGCGAACGACTGCGCGATGACACCACGGTTCCCGGCCGGCGCCTCTGGCGCGTTGAGGTTTGCCGGTTGAAAGTGTTTTCGCCGGGGTGCACGTAGTGCACCCCGACCATGTCTCTTTGAATCGGTCTTGGCGGGCAGGCGGACGGCGTGTACTCATGGGGTGTGGCCTCAGCCCGACCACCCATGAGCCCTTCCCCGTCGGAGGTCCTCTCTCGGCGAGTGGATCGCTGGATCGAGGAGAACTTCGGCGACCCCAGCATCACTGCGGCGATCGCGGCCGAACAACTCGGCGTGCATGAGCGGACCTTGAGGCGGGCGCTCGAGGGCGAGGGGTGGCGGCGGCGCCTGAGCGGTGTGCGGATGCGGGAGGCGCGCCGGATGCTGGAGGAGCAGCCGTCGGTGAAGGTGGCGGTGGTCGCTCGTGCGTGTGGCTTCGACTCGCCGACCTCGTTCGCCGCTGCGTTCAAGCGCACGTACCGGACCACGCCGGCGGGCTGGCGCTTGGGCCATGGCGGTCGACGTCGTGCGGGTGGCGCGACCGGAGCGGCCCGTCAGTCCGCTGCACGAGCCCGCGCAGCGCGAGACGGTGAGCCTCCGCCGTCCATGTCCGTGGCGGATGGGCAGAGCACCGCGGTGGCCTTGGACGAACTCGAGTGGCGGGACGCGGAGCGGCGGGCGCGCTACCGCCGAGCCCCGTTCGATGAGGAGCCGCCACCGACGACGCTCAGCGAGCTCGCGGCGTTGATCTCGCAGGAGCTCGACGGTCCCCGCGGCTACCGGAGGCTCGGCCGTCGCCGCCCACTGCGCGAGCGCTCCGCCGAAGCCGACGTCCCCGCCGAGCAGTCTCCCGGGCAGCGTTTCGAGGTCTTCTAACCCCTTCTCTGCGACTACTAATAGGCGGCGGTACGAGTCCTTTCGTGCGCGCGCCTACGGTGGGTCGTGCCGGATACCGAAGGATGCAGCGGAGTGCCCGAACCGGCCCTTACAAAGACCGGAGTTCGCCGACGTAATAGACGAGATCACAGCTTTGTCGGAAGTGGCACGACGGCGGATACAGTGATCCTAGGACCCCGAACCGATGGAGAACGAAACGAAGAACCCCAACAAGCAAGCGGCCCCCCGAGCGCCAACTCGGGAGGCCGGAAATCACGACCTCGAGGAGGTACGCGACTGATGACTCCGTCCAGCGTAGCGCTTCTGGGGCTGCTGGTGGGAATCGCGAGTCTCGCAGCGACCACCTTCGGACTGGGCCTGGCCCTCGGCCTGGCCCTCGCCGCCTAAGCCGCGAGCTACAACGGGCCGGCGCTCACGAGCGCCGGCCCGACATACGATTCGGTTGCTAGCCCCAGTAGACCCAGGAGTCGAAGTAGCTGGGGCTGGCGTTGCCGTGGTTGTGGATCGACGCGAATCCGCTCGGATACGGGCCGTACCAGTTGATGTAGACCGAGCATCCCGGCGAGTTGCAGTAGGCATCCGCGGAGATCCGGGCGTTCGAGGAGTTCACGACGTACACGCCGGAGTACGCCGTGCCCGTGGAGTACCCGTCGAGGCGGCCGATGTTGCCACGGTAGGTCCCGTCGCGGCGGTTGTTCCCGGCGTAGATCGGGCCGACGTGCCCGGCCCACTTCTCGTAGTAGGTCCAGGCCGAGGCGGGCTCGGCCTGGGTGAGGAACGTCGTGAGAGAGACGCTGAGGACAGCGATCAGGATTACGAGCGTTGAGGCCAGCGTCGGTCACGTCGGTAGAAGTGGTGTAGGAGGACACCGGGTCCGGACGTAGTCCGACCACCGTGGTGTCCATGCTCGTCGGTCCCTTCCACAGGATCGATGAATGGAGCACCACGATGGCCGAGGACCGGATGATGACCCCTGCCGATGTCGTTGCGCGAGCGATGAGCGGCGAGCACGGAGATCTGTTGCGCGACGCGGTCGCGCTGGTCGTGCGTGAGTTGATGGAGGCCGAGGTCGCGCAGCTGACCGGGGCGGGCCGCGGTGAGCGGTCCGAGGACCGCGTCGCGAATCTCAACGGGTACCGCCAGCGGGCGTGGGACACCCGGGTGGGGAGCATCGAGCTGGCGATCCCCAGGACGCGGTCCGGGCCGTCGTACTTCCCGAGCTTCCTGGAGCCTCGGAGCCGGTGTGAGCAGGCGATCGTGAGCGTGGTGATGGAGGCCTACGTCAACGGCGTCAGCACCCGCAAGGTCGATCGGCTGGTGGAGCAGCTGGGGATCGGGGCGATGAGCAAGGACCGCGTCAGCCGGCTCTGTCGTGATCTGGACGAGCTGGTGGCCGAGTTCCGTGAGCGCGAGCTCACGGACGCCTATCCGTACCTGTGGCTGGATGCCAAGCACGTCAAGGTCCGCGAGCGCGGCCGGGTTGTCTCGAAGGCGCTGGTGGTCGCCTACGCGGTCAATCAGGACGGGGTGCGGGAGGTGATCGGCCTGGATATCGGCCAGGTCGAGTCGGGCCCGTTCTGGGTGGCGTTCCTGCGCTCGCTGAAAGCCCGTGGGCTGCACGGGGTGCAGCTCGCGATCAGCGACCACCACGAAGGCCTGAAGGCGGCGATCGCGCAGGTCCTGGACGCGCCGTGGCAGCGCTGCACCGTGCACTTCGTCCGCAACATGCACGGCCACTGCCGCCGCAACGAGCGCGGCCTGATCAGCGCTGGCCTGCGCGAGGTCTTCCAGGCCGCCGACGGCACCGAGGCGCGCCGCCGCGTCGGCGAACTGCTCGATCGCCTCGCACCGGTCGCTCCGAAGGTCTGCGAGCTGCTCGATGCTGCCGAAGAGGACCTCCTGGCGTTCTACGCGTTCCCGAAAGCGCACTGGAGCAAGCTGCGCTCGACCAACCCGCTGGAACGGGTCAACAAGGAGATCGGCAGGCGTTCGGATGTCGTCGGGATCTTCCCCAACGACGCGTCCGCGATCCGGCTCTGCGGCGCCGTCCTGATCGAGCAGAACGACGAGTGGCTGACCTGCCGGCGCTACCTCTCCGAAGAGTCGATGGCGGTCGTCCTGGCGGGCCCCATCGAGGACGCCGACGAGGTCCACGACCTGGAGGTCGCGAGCCTTGCGGCCTGACCCCCTCCGCTGGAGGCTGCACGCGTTGGGGGTCTCGCCTCGGCTCGCCCTCCGGGCTCACCTCAGCGACACCCCCAACGCGATCCGAGAGGAGAAGAGCCCCCTCCACACGGCCTGACACGCCGCGATGTACCCGACGAGCGAGCTACACCACAACACGCGACTTGACTCCAGCGTCCGTCGGTCGGCGACGGCAGGAGAGTGATCGATCGTCATGGGTCAGCCTCCGTGGAACTTGGTGACGGTCGGTTCGCCGGCGCGCGTGAAGCGAGCTGTGGCGGGCGCGGCGTCGAGATCGGCCGCGGCGATGTTCTGCGCGACGGGGATGTCTACGGACTTCCCGGTCGTGAGCGTGACGCTCACGTTCTGGACGCCATCGGGTACCAGAGCGGCCAGACGTACCTCACCGGCTTTCGCGGTGCCCGGTGCGGGCCGCGAGAACTGGAAGAACCCGTTGGCTTGGGCGTCCGCGATGCGACCGCACGCGCCCGTGGCGTAGTTGCCGTCGGCATGGGTCGTCTGGACGCAGACGGTGTCCGTGGTCGCTGCGACGGCGAAGCGGTCGCCGTTGAGCGCGTTCACAGTGTGAACAGGCGCGGTCGCGATGCCCGGAGCAACACGGTCTGACTGGGCGAACGCGCCCGTCGCCGAAGCGTCGGGCAGCGAGCGCAGGACCCCGAACGACTCGGACGACTGCGTGGTGTCACCTGCGGCGGTGGCGGCATTCGTGCCGCCACCGGAGAACGCCAGCGCGCAGAGCGCGGCGAGCACGCCGACCAGAAGCGCGAACGCGCCGATGGCCAGGCGAGGATGGCCTGTTTCCAAGGGGAACTCCTTATGTGCGGTGCACGCTCGAGTCCCCTCCCTGGGGCTGTCGATCGTGCACGTATTGCGGCCGACCGCGGGTGCGGTCGATGCCCTTATCCACGACCGAACCTAGTGCGGCGTCGACTGCAGCGTCAACCCAGGTCGCGAAAAACCGCTATGAACCGACGGGGCGGCGCTCAGCCCCTATGGTCCGGAAGCCCTTATCCAACCTCCGGATCAATGTTCACTGTGCTGAGCGCCGCCTTCTTATTCGTCGGCGGGCAGCCGGAACGTGCGGCTGTACGTTGAGGGTCTCGAGCGGTTACAGGCGCACACTGCGCTGGGCCCCGTCTCGGTCCTGGAAGGTGACCCGCTCGGGAAGGGCGGGGAGCGTTGCGAAGACCCCGTTGTCGGTGACCTCGGCGGCCTGGCGGTCCCCGTTGGCGAGCACGAAGGTCACGGCGGTGACTCCGTCGGGGATGAGGGCGGCGACTTCGGCCTGGCTGGTCCCTCGGTCCTGGCCGAGCGTGTAGACGCCGGTGTCGAGGGCTTGGGCGGTCCGGACGCAGGCGCCTCGATCGGCGGCGGTGGTGTTGAGCTGGGCCGCGATGCAGATGCGCTCGTCGTCGGCGCCGACCCAGACGACGCCGACGGGGACGGCCAGTCGTTGGATGCTGGCGTCCTTGAGGGCGAGGCGTCCGAGGCGTTCCGGCGTGAGCAGGTTGCCGGGCTCGCTGGCCTCTGATGCGGTTCCGAAGACGGCGAACTGCGAGCGCAGGAGGGTCTCGCCGGACCGCACATTGTTGGCGGTTGCGGTCGGGTCACTGCCGGCGCCGATGAAGAACGCGATCGACGCGGCCAGGCAGGCGGCGGCGGTTGCGGTCGCCATCGCGGCCCGCGGCATGGCCCAGCGCCGGGGAGTCGTCGGCGTTGTGCGCGGGGTGGCCGCGCGCGCGGCTGCGACGAGGTCGCAGCGAAGCTGCGGAAGGTAGTTCTCAGACATGGTGGCCTCCGGTCTTCATTTCGCGGCGTAGGGCCGAGAGGGCCCGGCTAACGCGCTTGCGCACGACGTTGGAAGAGCAGTCGAGTTCGGTCGCGAGCTCGTCGTAGGAGCGGTCCTCGAGGATGTGCGCGACGATCGCCGCGCGCTGCTCACTGGGGAGGTGGCGCAGCAGGCGAAGGGCGATCGCTCCGTCGTCTTGCGCGATAAGTTGTTCGAGACGATCGACTGTCTCGTCGTGGATCTCGAGCGGACGCATGGCCAGGCGCTGGCGGAGGTCGTTCTGCACGCGCGCAGCGCGATAGCTGTCGGCCAAGACGTTGCGGGCGATCTGGAACAGCCACGCGGCTGGCGGCGCCCCGGTGTAGCGAAAGTCCGCCGCTCCAGCGAGTGCGCCAGCGAACACTTCCGCGGTGAGGTCAGCGGCGACCTCCGGGTCACGGGTGCGCCGCAGCATGAAGACGAGCACGGCTTCCTCGTAGCGGTCGTAGAACCGCCCGAAGGCTTCCGGGTCCGTTGCGGTCTCAGCCAAGAGACGTGCGTCGTCGTGCACGAGCATCACCACTACCATCGAGCGGACCACAGCCGCGTGACCGCTCTTGGCGCGTCGCCGCTGATGGGCTCCGGGCTTTCAGCCCGGGCACCGTCTCGTGGCTGTTGGGTCAGAGGCGCATGGGACGATGGCGCGATGGGTGAGCGCGTAGGTTCAGTGATCGCGGCCGCCGCGAGCCCCCCGTCCGGCGCTCCGTCGGAGCCGGCTGAGTGGCTGGGGTTGACGTTGGGCGGGTGGTCGGAGGTGTTCCAGATCGTCGGCGTGCTGTTCTCGGTGGTCGTCGTTCTCGTCGCGGTCTTGTCGGTGCGCACGGCGTTCGCGCAGCGCAACATCGCTCAGCAGGCGTTGGAGACCGCCTCGTTGATCCGTTTGGCGTCGGTTCCGCGTGGGCTCTACGTCGAGGAGGTCGCGCGCGAGTACGCGAAGATCGGGACGCCGCAGGACGCCGCCACGATCTCCGCCGGCATGCACCACACGGAATCGGGCCGGGTGGCAGCCGCGATGGCTCCGGTGCGAAACGTCGGCAACGGCGTGTGCGTGATCGTCGACGTCCAGTTCACGCCGACCCCGTACGGGAAGCCACCGCTGTCGAGCGTCAAGGGCACCGCGGGGAGCGTGGTAACGCGCCGATCGCGGCCTCAGGGTCTGGAATCTTCCCGGACTCCTCACTCGGCGACTGGCGCTCATACGCAGATCACGTGGCCGTGCTCACGGCCGTCTCGCAGCGCGAATTGCCTGCTACCCCGCAGCCCGACCTGCCTCAGGATGAGGGTCCCATCGGCCGAAGTCTTACCTTCAGAGTGGATCGGCTCCTTTGGAGCGCAACCGGAGCCCCGGAAGTACCAGAGCGTTGGTCCACCATCGCAGCGGGCTGGGTCAAACAGAACGGTCGCAAGGTTCCGCTCCGGTTCGAGGACAGCCAGCGAGTCGAGGTAGGTGACACGATCGTCGCTCCGATCGTTGCCTACGAGAATCGGTATTTTTGGGGTCCGTTGAGCCAAGCGAGCCAATTCCACGTTCTCGAAGGTCGGATCGCCGATCCCGGAGCTGACGGGCGCGACGATGCGCTGGCAAGGTCACTCGCTGGAAAGCCGGTCGGCGAACTGAGCGCGCTTATGGAGGCGCAGGCTCCGTCGCCTCCAGTAGTCCCGTATCTGGATCAGCGCCCGCTCCGCCGGGTAGAGTCTGTGTATGGCTAGCCGACGCTAATGTCTCGGCATCGGCCACACGCGGTACCCGACCAAGGACACACCACGGGCCTCCTCCATCAAGCAGCGGAGCGCGACTCCGGGTGCGTGAGCGCTGCTCTCGATGCGATCCGCCAAGCCTTCCCTAATCTGTGGTCGGGTCGCTTCAGCTGCCAGGGCACCCGCAGGATAGGCCGCGGCCTGAAGGCTGCAGAGCTCGCCGGCGTACAACTGTTGCGTGTCCGCGAAGGGCGGATGTAACGACGGGCAGCCGCAGGTCTAAGGCGTCATAACGACCATTATCGAGCGGTGTTATGAAGCCGCCTCGGTCGTCGCCCGCCAGGAATCGCAGGCGTTCATGCCATTGCGACGCTTCGGGTCGCCATCGCGACGACAACGGTCAGCTCGCGCGACGACAAGGGGCAACTCGATGCGACGAATCCATCGCGCGTGCCGGTAGCCGCTCGGACCGCTAGTCAGCGTGGACGGGCTAGTCGGGCTTCGAGTCAGGCGCCACCTCGCGGCGGAGCGGATTCTCGATAACAGCGGTCTTCAGGCGCGCAAGTTCCTCGGCCGCCTTGTCGCGCTCGATCAACAGGCGGTCGCGCTCACCGGCAACGGCTTCGGCGCGGCCCCGGAGCTCGGCGCTCGTGTGGCGCTCGCCGGACAGAGCGCCTTCGAGCTCGTTGACCCGGAGCGCGGCGGCGTCGCGCTCCGTTGTCGTCGATGCGGATATGTTCTCTGCGGCGAGCGTTGCCGCGCGCGCTGCGTCGGCATCAGCGCGCGCCGACGCCGCCTCGCCCTTCAAGTCACTGATCTGCCTGCGCATTTCATCGAGTGCTGTCCGCTGGTCTGCGAGATCAGCGGCCAGCCGTTCGGCGTGGCCTTCGGCCGCTGCGCGTAGGGCTCGCTGCTCGGCCACGTCGTCTCTGAGCGATGCTGCTTCGGAGATCTCATCAACGAGCTTCTGCTCTCGCGAGGGTTCGCCCGGTATCGGCGTGGAACGACCCCGGCCACCGCTCTTGCCAAGCTCACCGTCGCCGGCGACCACGCTGAGGTCGATTGGGGCGGGACCGGCGATCCCGACACTTTGGAGGACCTCACGGGCCGCGACGCGGCCGCCTGGCTTGCGCGCGCCAGAGCCCTCGGGTCCTGCTGCGCGGTGTATCGCCCCGGCGCTACTGCGTACGGTCAGACGATGGCGCAGGTATACGCCGGATCGCTCTGGAGTGCGGTCGACCTCGAGACCAAGCGCCAGCGATGAGCGGCCTCCAACGCCGAGCAGAGAACGCGGCGCTGCTGGCTCCTATCGCTGGTGTTTCTTCCGATCTCAGCGAAGCGCTCCGCCTGGAACTCGCCGACTTGGCCGACGCCGCGCGCAAGTATCAGGCGGCGTCCATCAGCTCGAACACGATCCGCGCCTATAACAGCGACTGGGAGCAGTTCGCCACGTGGACGGCTCGCTTCGGCCTCGACCCGCTTCCTGCCGCTCCAGCCGTGGTCGCGTTGCACCTAACCGCGCTCGCGCGCAGCGGCCGGAGCGTCAACACCGTACGGCGCCGCGCCGCCGCGATCGCTCGGGCGCACCGGCAAGGTGGCCACGCGACCCCCACGGCAGACCCCGATGTTCTGACGGTCCTCGAGGGAATCGCTCGGCAACACGGTGCGCCAGCCAAGAAGAAGACCGCGCTCCTACGTCATCCGTTGCTCGAAATCGTCTCGGGGATCGACGTCTCGACGCCCGCAGGACTCCGCGACCGGGCACTGCTGCTCGTCGGATTCGCGCTCGGATTGCGGCGAACAGAACTTGTCTCTCTCCTCGCCGAGGACCTCAGTTCCTCCCCGGACGGCCTCTTCGTTCAGCTCCCGCGCTCCAAGACCGACCAGGCCGGCCATGGAGCAACTCTTCTCCTGGCGTATGCCGACAGTGGGAACCCGTGCCCGGTAGAGGCGCTCCGCGCGTGGATCGCGCACGCCAAGATCGTCCGTGGCCCAATCTTCCGTCGGCTAAGCAAGTCTGGCACCGTGCTCGGCCCGCTCGGGGACCGGTCCGTCGCACTGATCCTGAAGCGCCGGGCGGGAGCTGTCGGGAAAGAACCCCGCGAGTTCGCCGGACACTCGCTTCGTTCTGGCTACGCGACGCAGGCCGCGCGCGACGGCCACCGCACGGACGTGATCGCCGCGACGACGCGACACGCTGATCAACGGACCCTCGCCGAGTACATCCACGCGGGCGAAGGGAAGGCCGGAACCGCAACCGTCCTGTAGGCGCCGGCGGTTACTCCTGACCGACTCTGAGTTCAGATAGCCCCGCGGCCCGCGCTGCCGCCCTCGTGGGACAGCGCAAGGTGCGTCCTATCTCGGAGGTTGCCGAGTACGTCGACGGACGCTAGTTACTGCGGCCGTCGCTCGGGGAGCCGGCCAGCACCCGGACCGGCCCCTCCTCTGGTGGGTCGTCCTGATGGCTCTGTCGTCACTCGCCCGATACGAGCCGGCCCAATGAGCCGAAGCGCTCGACGTCGACCGTTCGCCAGTGGCCGTCGAACTCGAGCAGGCTCTCGCGACCGCTTTGTGCGGCGTCGTCCGCGGCGGCTAGGGCTTCGTTGAGCGCGGCGTTCATGCGCGCACGCGGGAGCCCGTTGGGAGACGTCAGCGCCTCTGCGATCAGGTCGGGAGGCGCAGTTCTCATGCTCACTCCCTTTCGGGTCTGGGAACCGCCCGGGTGTCGGTCCGATCCCAACCACCCGCACGCCCAGAGGGAGTGCCACAGTGGGAAGGGTCGGACCGCCCACCCGGGCTCAGAGCTCCTCCATCGTGCGTACCGACGGGTCGGGTGCGCCCGGAACCGAACCCTGGGCGTGCCTGGGCGCCTGTTGGGAGAAGACGGGAGCGCGGGGTCCGAGAGCGTTCTTACTCTGCGTCGGTGCCCTCTCCCGATCCGCCCGACGATCCGCTCGCCGGACTCCCGACGAACTTCGTTCTCGGGATGGAGCGCGCGATGCGTCTGCTCGAGGAGATCGCTGCCGGCAAGGACGTCGTCGTGGCGATCGCCGAGCGCCGCCGGGCCCTGGACGAGTTGCTCGACGGTGTCGACACCGTGCACGCGCTAGGCGCGCTCATCCGCAGCGAGGTGGCCCTTGATCCCGAGTCCTACTCGGAGAGCGAAACGCCAGGCTCGTCGTACGTGGTGGAGATGACGGCTGCGGCGCTCCTTGCGCGCTCGGCGCGCGCGCCCAACGGCGCAAGGGTCCTGGACGGCGCGTTCACGACGCAGGTTCGCGAGGTCACCGGCGACGCATGTTTCCTCGAGTCGCTGCGCCGTGCGCTCGGCGCGGGATCACCGGTCAGCGGAGTATCGGCCGCCCGCGGCCGGGCCGCAGCGCAAGACCTGATGCTGCGCGCCCCTGGCTGGGTCTGGCAAGAGCACGAGACCCTTCGTGGCCTGTTCGGTGAGGAGCGGTTCGAGGCCCGTCTGCGCGCAGAGGTCGGTCTGGGCGTGGACGAGGCGATCGCGTGCGCGGATGGTTGGGTTGTCGAGGCCGGCGGGTGGGCAGCCGATCGTCTCGCGAACGCGCTGGCAGACGATCGAGCGTTCGGCCCCGGCCACCCGGTGTATGACTGGGCCGACTCCCACGTCGGAGGCCCGTGGCGTGACCAGCCGATCGAGCAGCAGGCGCAGTTCCTGCCGATGGTCTGGGCGTGGTCGACCGAAGGCGAAGCGTTGGTGCTCACGCCGGAGCGGCTCGCCAGCGCCTCCGGCGTGAGCGTCGAGCACGCGCGCTGCTACTTGGAGGCGCTCTCGTTGAAGCTCGGCGAGGCGACGGACATCGACTGGTTTCAGGCCACCGACATGGTGCGGTGGAAGCCGTTCATCGATCTGGGTGGTGGCGAGTACATGCCGACGGTTCCCGGCAACGATCTCTGGGCCCTGCGGTCGTTGTTCGAATCGGTAGTGAAGGGGAAGTCGTACGCCAAGCACCGCGGGAGCTGGCTCGAGCAGCGTGCAGCAGGGCTCCTCGCGGGAGTCTTGCGCCCGACGCAGGATGTGCGGAACGCCTACATCGTGGATGCCACGGGCAGCAGGATCGGCGAGGTCGACGCGATCCTGCAGCTCGACGACACGGTCATCTGTGTCGAGGCCAAGAGCGCGACGATGAGGCCGTCTGCCCGCCGCGGCGGCGACGCCCTGCGCGGCTTCCTTGCCGAGAACTTCACGAAGGCCGTCGAGCAGTCGGCGCGTGCTCGGGCGGCCGTCCTGGACGGGCGACTCGTCGACGAGGCCGGACGGCCGATCGCGCTCGCCGGTCATGTTCGGGAGGTCCATACCGTCGCGGTGACGTTGGACGACCTCTCGGCGGTGGCTCCCGTCGTGTGGCAACTCGAGGGAACGGAGCTGCTCGCCGCGGGCAGCGCGCCTCCGTGGGTCCTGACGCTTCACGAGCTCGAGCAGGTCTGCGCGACGACCGAGTGGCCGGCGCAGCTCATCCTGTTCCTGCGCCGCCGCGCGCGACTGAACGAGCTCGCCCGTCATCTCGCCTCGGACGAGCTCGACTGGTGGATGCACTTCCTGAATCGTGGCCTGTACTTCGAGGACGAAGACGCGGCGGCCCGCGTCCGGTTCGCATCGCTGACCGGTCCGTTGGACGCGTGGATGCTCTACGAGCGCGGCTTGCGGGAGACCCCGGCCCCGAAGTCGCGAATGCCGTTGGACGATCGTTCTCGCGCGGCGCTCACCCGGCTGGACGCGCGGCGCCCGGACGGGTGGATGTTGGCGAGCGTGGCGCTGATGAGCGGCGCCGGGACGGCCATGGCCGATATTTGGGATGCGATCGAGGAGGCGGTCCCCCGCGCCCAGTCGCGTCAGAAAGTCCAACGCCTGCGCTTTGAGTTCCAGGACCACCCGTGGCCGATCGTGCTCGTGGCGATGGTCGTCCCGGACCAGGGCCGATACGAGCTCGGCGCGCACCTGGACGACGCGCTGGCGCAGCGAGTCGCCGAGTCGCCAGACGTCGACGTCGTGGTGTTGGGGTTCCTGCACGACACCACGGTGCGCTCGATCCGGGTGGCGCGCGCCCAAACCACCGACTAGGGAGCCCCGATGGACCGGTACATCGTCGACGATCACGACTGGGAGACTCGGGAGGTCTACGCAAAGTTCGGTCTCGCCGCTTACCTCGCGCAGACGCTCGAGACAGCGGTTGTCAACGTCCTGTTGATCGCGAGAGCGGACCGCCACCGGCACAGGCGGCCGTTCGACGTCGATGACGTCTTCTCCAAGCTGTTCCGCCAACCGCTCGGCACAAATGTCGGCTCCGTCAGAGACCTGATCGGTGACGATTTCGAGCACGCGGAAGTCCTGCTCGAAGCAGTCCAGCGTCGCAACGACCTCATCCACCACTTCTGGCGGCGCCGGATCCTGAAGATGGGCACGACCACGGGCCGGGAAGAGCTCGTCTCTGAGCTGGAAGAGCTGATCGGCTTCTTCCACGATGTGGACGGCCGACTCCAAGGGCACGTTCGGGCGAAGCTGGAGGAGCGTGGTATCGACGAGCCGACATTGATGGGGATGTACGCCGAGTTCGAGGCCGCCTCGAGGGGTGAGCGACCCGTCGACCCGGAGTGGACGAGCTACTGAATCGTCGGGGTATCGAGACCCTGATCGAGGGACGCCGTCGACTGCGCTCCGGCCTAGTCCGCCGGCGCGGACCAGTCCGCGTGCTCTTCTGCCTCGTCGCTCTCCCGCAGCGCCCGAAAGAACAGCGTGGCCACCTCGATCGCCAACAGCGGCTCCGCGACGACCAGGATGATGGCGCCGGCGGCCGCCTGATCAGACTGCGGATCCAGGCCGAACGCGCGGTCACCGACGGGTGCGTCGTAGACCAGTTCGGGGATCCAGGCGAGCCACATCCCGAGCGCACCGACCCCCAGCTCGGCGAGAGCGACGAGGCCGACGGCTGCCATCCCTCGGACCGACCGGCTGCCGGCGACCGGGACGATGAGCAGCAGGCCTGCGGCGATCAGTCCTCCGTGGACGAGGAGTCCGACAGCGGCGTTGCGAACGTCCAGCTCGAAGGTCGGAGGCGTGTGAAGTGCGTAGATGGCAAGCGTCCCGGCGAGCACGAGCCCGACGCCGCTGGCTGCGCCGAGCTGTGACCCCGACGTGATGACCGGAGCGACCCGCACCAGTGCGGGCGGGACGAAGATCATGAGGATGACGTGCTGCAGGACGTGCGGAGCGACCGATTGGGTGACGGGCGCAAGTCCCAGCACTAGACCGGCGATCAGCGCCACCCACCAGAGCGCCCGTCCGGAAGCGATGTTGCGCATGTCGTCGGCCCTCAGCGTGAGGGCTCGGGCCGGGCCTGGACCTGGATCTCGGCGAGTTGCTCGGCGGCCCCCTCCAGCTCGAGCGCGAAGCTCCCGCGCTGCGTCGCGTCGAACCTCATGAGACCGGACTGTCCTGGCCCGATGGGCGCGCTCAGGTCGTACCCGTCCAGATGCGCGACCTCGTCCCGATCGCCGTCGATCTTCAGCACGACTCGATCGCCTTCGACTACGCGAATGCGCTTGGAGCCGCCGACTAGCCGATATCCCCGGACCACGAGGACCGCTCTCCGCGTCGCGACGCGGGACTCTTCGGCGTCGCCAACGACATGTCTCTCGGCCCGCGCCGCCGCGCGCTCCGATGGAGGCACGAGAATCGCGTAGCCCCCGATGATGAGTGCCAGCCCACCGAGGATGGCGATGAGTCGGATGTCCGGCGACGACCTCACGGCTAATTCCTACGATACGTAGTAGATAATCGGGATGTCGCGCCAACGCCGCCCGTCACGTGATCAACGACACTGCATAGTAGATTTGCCCGGTGACCGTCAGACGCGTCGGCGCGGCAGTGACGCTCGTTCTCGGGCTCGCGCTCGTCCTCCCCGGAACCGCCTCCGCCCACGGCCTCGTCGGCCGGCTCGACCTGCCCGTACCCCAGTGGCTGTTCGCATGGACCGCAGCGGTCGTGCTCGTGGTCTCGTTCATCGGCCTCTCGATCGGCTGGAGCGAGCCACGCCTCGAGCGGGAACGCCCGGCCGGCACGAAGGGCGTGACGTTGCCGACTTGGCCGGCCGCGACGGTCGGCGTGCTTGGCATTGCCGTCTTCGTCCTCGTCGTCGTCGCCGGCCTGTTCGGCGAGCAGGATCCGGGGCGCAACATCGCGCCGACCCTTGTCTACGTCGCCTTCTGGGTCGCCGTGCCGCTGCTCTCGTTGCTCCTGGGCGACGTGTTCCGCGTCATCAACCCGTGGCGGACGACCGCCAAGGCGCTGGGGTTCCCGGAGTCCCGACCGGATCGCCCGTATCCAGTCCGCGCCGGGCGTCTCCCGGCTGCCGCGACGATCGTGCTCTTCGCCTGGGTGGAGCTGGTGGCGCCGTTCGGCGACGAGCCACGCGTCATCGCGGTGCTCGCGATCGGGTACTTCGCGGCGCAGCTCTGGGGCATGCGCCGCTACGGGATCGCGACGTGGTCGAACCAGGCGGACGGGTTCGCCGTGGCGTTCTCGCTCATCGCCGCGATGGCACCACTGCGCTGGGAAGGCCGACGGGTGACCACGCAACCCCTGCTCGCGGGGCTCGCGGCGGTTGCGACGCCGCGCGGGACGCTCGCGGTGCTCTGCGTGATGATCGGGACGACGAGCTTCGACGGGGCGTCGCAGGGCGGCCTGTGGACCAGCTTCGCCCCCGACCTCGGCTCGTCGATCGGTGACCTCGGCCTCGGCGCCGAGACGGGGCGGGCCAGCGTGGACACGCTCGGGATCGCGCTCTGCATCGCCCTGATCATCGGGCTGTACCGCGTCGCGATCTCCGGGATGGCGTCAATCCGCCCCGGCATCGACCGCGCGAAGCTGGCGGAGCGCTTCGCGCACAGCCTCGTCCCGATCGCGCTCGCCTACCTCCTGGCCCACTACTTCAGCCTTCTGGTCTTCCAGGGTCAGGCGCTGGGCTTCATGGTCTCGGACCCGCTGACCAACGGATCGGACTACTTCGGCACGGCGACGGCGGGCATCGACCTGAACGCGGTTTCCACCTCGGTCGTCTGGTACGTGCAGGTCGGAGCCCTGCTCCTCGGTCACGTCGCCGGTCTGGTCCTCGCCCACGACCGTTCGCTGGTGATCTTCCGCAGCCACAAGGACGCCGTCCGCTCCCAGTATTGGATGCTCGCCGTGATGGTCGGGTACACGTGTCTGGGCCTCTGGCTGCTGTCCGCGGTCGGCACCTAGACCCCGTACAGTTCGGGGTGTGCGTGGCTCGCGCGTCCTCCTCCGTCCCGGCGCCGCCGCGGTCCTGCTCCTCGCTTCGTTCTGCGCGGCGGTCGCGTTCGCGCTCGACGCCGTCGCGTTCCACCATCCGTCGACGGCGGTACGCATCCTGGCCGCGGCGCTGGCCACCGCGGGCGGCGTCGTGCTGATCCGCGCCGGCCGCGAACTGGTCCGTTGCACCCGCGAGGCCCACGCGCTGTTGCGCGCCATGGAACGCGGGTCGCAGCCTGAGGTCGTCGGCGGTCACCAGGTGCGCCTGATCGAGGACGACCGGCCGTTCGTCGGATGCGTCGGCGTGCTCCGCCCCAAGGTCCTCCTCTCGACCGGGACGATCAGTGCGCTCACCGCGCAGGAACTCGCGGCGGTCCTCGAGCACGAGCGCCATCACGCCCGACGCCGCGACCCCGCGCGCGCAATGCTCGCCCGCGCGCTCGTCGAGGGCTTCGCCGTCGGCAGCGCCCGCCGCCTCGCCGACGCCTGCGAGGTCCGCCGGGAGCTCGCCGCGGACCGTGCTGCGCTCCTAACCGCGAGCCCCCAGGACCTTGCCGGCGCCCTTCTGGAAGGCGAGACATGGCCGGGCGGCGGCGTGCACGAGGCACGCGTGGACGGGCTGCTGGGACGGCGCCGACGCGCGCTCCCGGCGTCCGAGCTCCTGCGGATCGCGATCGCGGTGGTGAGCCTCGTCGCAGCGTCCGTGCTGATCACTACGAGCACGGCGTGCGCGCCCGGGATCTCCTGCGACGGCCACCTCCACCCGACCGTGATCGCCGGCGTCGCCGGCGCGATCGGCGTGGTCGCACTTTGGCCGCGACGGCGCCGTATCAGCTCGAGCTGATCTCCTACTCACCGTAGTAGTACGCTGGTCCTGGTGAACCGGGACTCGTGGCCTTCGTGGTGGTGCGTCATCGCACCCCTCGCGACCTTTGCCTTCGCCGGCGCGGGAGGCGCGGTGATCGTCGTAGCGACCGGCGCGAGCGAGCCTGGCGGCGAGCTCTCCGCGAACGGTGTGCTCCTCGCCACCCTGTGGCAGGACCTGCTGTTCATCGCCGTACCGCTGCTGCTCGCCCTCTCGCTGCGGCACGTCCCACCGCGCGCAGCGGACTTCGGCCTGGTCCGCATCACCGGACGGCGACTCGCCGCGGCGGTCGCCCTGGGCGCGGCGGTGTTCTACGGCGCAAGCTGGGTGTACGGCCTGCTCATCAGCGACGGTGGCAGCCAGGACACGCTGGAGCGTCTCGGAGCGGAGCGCGGTGGCGCCGGCCTGGTGGCCGCGGCGGTCATGGTGGTCGTGATCGCGCCGGTCGTGGAGGAGTTCTTCTTCCGCGGCTTCGTCTACCGGGCTGCTCGCAACGGCCTCGGTCCCGCCGGTGCGGCGCTCTTCGTCGGTGTCCTGTTCGGCGCCGTCCATCTCGGCGACCCGGACGTGCTTCCGCTGATCCCGCTGCTCGCCCTGCTCGGCGCGCTGATGTGCGTGCTGTACGAGCGGACCGGGTCGCTCGCCGCCCCGATCGCACTACATGTCGTGAACAACATGCTGGCCTTCAGCTTCGCGGCCGATCTCGACGCCCCCGAGGCGGTCGGGCTCCCACTGGGGGCGCTCACCTTGCTGACCGTCTGGCTGGTGGCCACGAAGGGAGTCCGGAGCTCGCCTCGGGAGGGCGAGGGTCCGATCCCGGCGAGCGCCCGGGTCTGACGCTCAGTCCAGCTTCAGGAGGTCGTCGTCGTCCTCGTCCCAGTCGCGGGCCTCATCGTCCAGGTCGCGCCGACGCGTGACGCCGAGCGCGCCGACGAGGATGACGACAGGTGCGAGGTAGATCAGCGACGCGAGCCAGTTGCCGACGTGGGCGAGGACCATGGGCGCTTCAGCCCTTCGCAGCTTCGGAGAGCAGCCAGAGCGCGAGGATCGTGAACCCGACCATCACGACGAGCATCCCGATCTGCGAACGGGTCGCACGCCGGACCTCCCGGTAGAGCACGAGCGCGCGATCGTGCGCGACCGCGAGGGCCGCGGCGTGCCCGATCACGACGGAGCCGACCTGGACGTACCAGACCGCCTCGGGGCTGATCCAGCCGTAGTCGATGCCCCAGTTCGCCGTGCCCAGGATGTTCGACCCGTCGCCGCGCGGGTCGCTGGCGAGGAACGCGAGGGCTTGCCCCTGCAGGAGAAGGAGGCTGACGTAGTGGGCGGCGATGTAGGCCGCGCCGATCGGCACCAGGCCATGGACGAAGAGGCGTGCGATCTCTGCCGCGCTCCGGGCGTCACCGGCCGCGCGACGCGTCAGCGCGGAACCGAGGAGGAAGAACCCCGCGACGACCAGCACCGCGCCGACGAGCCCGACGCCGTAGGCGAGTTCGAGCTCGTAGCGCGCGCTCAGCCCCAGTCCACCGAAGAGATCGAGCAGCCACCGCGTCCAGTCCTGCCACGTGGCGCCGCCGCTGAAGCCGTCGAACGAGGTCGAGCCGATGATCACCGCGAGGAGCGCGACCGTTCCGGATCCGACCGGGAGGCTCGCGAGACCGGCGAGAGGCCGGCGGATCCCGATGCGTCGGCCGTCGCGGACCCACGGTGACATGCGGGAGAGCAGGTTGAAGTAGACGCCGAACGCCTCGGCGCGGTCGCACCACTGGCGCACGCCGAAGAGCGACATGCCGACGAGCTGCAATGCGGTGTAGATGCAGGTGGCGGTCGCGACGTTCGTGGGGAGATCGCCGTTGGAGGCGACGAGTTCGAGCCAGGCGAAGGCCAGCAGGCCGGCCGCCGCGGGCCAGTTGCCCAGCCGGTCCGGGTACGTGAGCGGCTCCGGCATCTCCAGGCGTGCGGTGAGCGCGCCGAAGCCGCGACCGATCGCTCTCCAGGGGTTGAAGAGGCGGAAGACGTCCCCGAACACGATGCTCAGCGGTACGAAGCCGAGCCACACGCCGACGTAGACGAAGGTCGGCGCGAGATTCGCCGCCGGCGTCTCCGTCCCGGTCGCGCCCGCCCAGACGACCAGCGCCAGCGCGAGCACGCCGAGGGTGCCGGCGACGACCTCGACACCGCGGCTGGTGATGGCTCGGGCCACCGGCTCCGCCAGCCAGCGCGTGGGCGGCTCCTCGAGGCGCGGTGTCCGCCAGGCGACGGCGAGCAGGACGAACGTCACGATCACCACCACCGCCGCGCCGAAGCCGAACAGCCACTCCGGGATCGGAAGGTCGGCCCGGATCACGAGACCGTGGGCCGCCGACGAGGCGGGCAGCAGGAGGAGCAGCACGACCGCGAGCAAGGCGGGGACGCGCAGACGAGAGCGGACGAGCACCCGTCAATACTACGCAGCGTAGTGTTTCCTGGCGGCGCGGTAGACTCCGCGCGTGTCCCAGGAGCGACTCCCCGAACTGCACGAGCTCGAGCGCGAGGTCATGGCCGAGATCTGGTCCCGCGGGGAGTCCACCGTGCGCGACGTCCTCGACGGGCTGAACGCCCGCGCGGAGAAGACCCGCGCCTACACGACCGTGATGACCGTCATGAGCCGACTCGCGGAGAAGGAACTGCTCGTCCGTCGTCGTTCGGGCAAGACCGACCACTACTCGGCCGCCATGTCGCAGGACGACTACGAGGAGCGCCGCGCCGCGGGCGAGGTCGCCGATCTCGTGGACGCCTACGGCGACACGGTCCTGGTGCATTTCGCGCGCTCGATCCAGCAGCTGGACCCCGAGCGGCGCAAGGAGCTGCGCCGGCTCGCAGGCAAGAAGCCCAGCGCCTGACGGCGCAGCCGGCTCAGGCCTCCAGCGCCTTCTTGATCGCGGTTTCGAAGCCCCGAAAGCCGAACGACCCCTCGAGCCGCTCGGCGACGCGTCCACGTGCGTCGATCGTGAAGAGCCACGGCTCCGACGGCAGGTTGAAGGCCTTGAGCGGCTCGCGCAGCCCCTTGTCGAACGAGTTCTCCACGTAGACCTCCTGGTGGATGAACGTCATGCGATCGCCATAGGTGGACTTGAGCTGCGCGGCGATGTCGACGACCGGGCCGCAGACGCGTGACTCGCACAGCTGCGGGGTCGAGAAGACGAGTGCCACTGGCTTCTTGCCGAGCACGTCGTCGAGGCTCTCCTCGTGCTGGTCGTCCGGCGGGAGCCGCGTGTCGATCGCCGCAAGGTCGCCCCCGGCGGAAGCGACGGTGTCGGTCTTCACGCTCGGCGCGCGCTCCCCGACGTCGGGCACGGCATCGGCCTTCGCGTCGACGACCTTGATCTGGGTGCCGGAGCCGATGAGCTTCCCGTTGATGTCGCTCGCCACGAGGACGTTGTAGGTCCCCGGTCCGTCGACCGTGACCCGCGAGTCGTAGATCGCGGAGAACGGGTCCTTCTCGCTGGCCGTTTGCCGTGAGCGGAACGGTGGGTCCGTCACCAGCAGGTCTGCCGGCGCCGGGAATGGTCCGAGCACCCGGGCGCTCTCGCCCTTGGCGAGGTAGACGACCGACGGGGCGTAGACGAACCCGGTCTGCTCGTCGATGAGCCCGAACGCCAGTCGCGTCCGGGCGTCGGGGAAGACGCTCGTCCCGAGCGCGACCTGCGGCCCGGTCCCGTCGAGGGACTGGCTCAACTCGTTGAGCGTCTTTCCGGCCGGCTTGGGGAAGCGGGCGAGATCGACCGACGTCGCCTCGGCCAGCTTCGCACGCAGGGCCGCGGACGACGGTCCGCGGGGCTCGACGGACGCGCCGTCGGAGGACGAATCTCCGCCGCAGCCGGCGAGGGTCGCGGCACTGAGTCCGAGGATGAGGAGGTGTCGGCGCATTGTCTACGACGCATCGTAGTATGATGCGCGCCGTCATAGCAGCGCCGAATCGTCGAGACCCCGGGGTCGAGGCGAGCGGGGGACCCACTCCGGGGGCGAATCGACCCAGTGTCGTAGCGCGACTTTTCCGCGCGAGTCCGTCAGCTAACCCCGTAGGCAGACGAAAAGAGATTCGCGTTGACCTACCGCCGGTTGTCCCTCGCCGTCCTGGCCCCCACCGTGTTGCTCCTCGTGCCTTCGGGCGCGCTCGGCGCCTCGAGCACCGGAGGTGCGTCGATCCCGGACCCGGCCGCCGCGAGCGCGGCGTCCTGCGCGTCGGGCGAGAGCTGGGCCTGCCGGCGCGGCCAGACGCTCACGATCGCCGGTACCGGCATGGACGGCGTGACCCGCGTCATCTTCCAGGGCGGCAAGGGCACCAAGGACGACCGTGCCACCGCACCGTCATCCGCCGAGGCGACGTCGCTGAAGGTGACCGTTCCACGCGACGCCCGCAGCGGCGCGCTGCGACTGGTCAGCCCGGCCGGCGGCTCGAGCCGTACGCAGCGGCTGCGCATCCTCACCTCGCCGGTCCCCCAGGCGGACGTCACCGGCGCCACGACCGACCTCGCGCCCGGCCAGGCGCTCATCGCCGGGTCGCGCAAGCGCATGCTGCTGCAGTACACGGCGACCGTTGCGGGAACCGTCGAGGCCGTCCGGGTGGACTCCGGCCAGGTCGTCCGGTCCTGGCCGGTGGACGCTGGCCAGGGTGAGGTTCGCTGGGACGGGACGGTCGGTGGGTCGGTGGTGACGGCGGGCCGCTACGTGCTGCGCCTGGCCGGGCAGCCGACGGCGTCGCAGGCCAGTTCCGGGGCCGTCCAGGTCCTTGACGCGATCTTCCCGATCCGCGGCAAGCACGACCTCGGGCAGTCGGCCACCAACGACTTCGGCGGGGGCCGCGGCCACGGCGGGCAGGACATGTTCGCCCGTTGCGGCGTGCCGCTCGTGGCCGCACGTCCCGGGACCGTGCAGTTCGAGGCCGTCCAGTCCCGTGCCGGGAACTACGTCGTGCTACAGGATAAGACCGGCGCCTCGTACACCTACATGCACATGCGCGATCGCGCGCTCGTGAAGAAGGGCGACCGGGTCCGCGCCGGCCAGCGCATCGGCTACGTCGGAGACTCGGGCCGTGCCTCCGGCTGCCACCTGCACTTCGAGCTGTGGACCGCCCCAGGGTGGTACGAGGGCGGCGAGGGCATCGACCCGCTGCCGGAGCTGCGCCGCTGGGACAGCTTCAGCTGACCGCACCGGACGCCTCGTGGTCGGCGACGCCCGGCCCGCTGCTGCTGGTCCTCCTGCTGCTCGGCGGCTACCTGTGGCGCTGGCGCGCGGTCCGTCGCACACCGTCCGGGCCACGCGACGCGCCCACCTGGCGGCTGCTCGTCTTCCTGACCGGGATTGCCGCGCTCAGCGCCGCGCTCTTCTCCCCGCTGGATCCGCTGGGCGAGCAGCTTTTCGCCATGCACATGGTGCAGCACGTGCTGCTGCTCGACATCGTCCCGATCCTGCTGACCCTCGGGTTGACCAAGGTGCTGCTGCGTCCGGTGACGCGGCTGCTGCAACCCCTCGAGCGTCAGGCGGGCTGGTGGGCGGGCCCGTCCTTCGCGATCGTGCTCTACGTCGGCGTCATGTGGATTTGGCACATCCCGGCGCTCTACGACGCCGCCGTCGAGTCGTCGACCATCCACATCCTCGAACACCTGTCGTTCACCTTCGGCGGCATCCTGTACTGGTGGCACCTGCTGTCCCCCATCCGCTCACGCCACGCGCTCGGCGGGCTCGGGCCGGTCGTCTACATGGTGGTGACGAAGGTCCTGGTCGGGATCCTCGGGATTTTCCTGACCTTCGCGCCGCGACCGCTCTACGACGTGTACGCCGACGGCCCGCGCTACTGGGGGCTCAGTGCGCTGGACGACCAGACCCTGGCCGGCGCCATCATGGCGATCGAGCAGTCCGTGGTCATGGGGATCGCCCTCGCCTTCCTCATCATCCGCGCGCTGGGCGAGGCGGACCGGGCCGACGAGCGCGCCGAACGCCACGGCCCATGAACAACCCCTAGAGCTTGTCCATCCAGTAGTCCCAGAACCCCTGCGCGACGACCGCCGCCACGAGCAGCAACCAGACGGTGAGCACCACGCCGTGCAGGCCCGTGAGGCGCGCCACCGGTCCCTCCAGACGCGCCGGGATCGGAAGCCGTCCCGACGTGACGTTCGCGAGGGTGAGGTAGACGAAGATCGAGATCGTCATCACCCAGACCACCATGCAATAGGGGCACAGCGCCTCGATGCGGTAGACGCTCTGGAACATCAGCCAGTGGACGAAGACCACCGCGAACGTCGCACCGGCTTGCGCGGTCAGCCAGACCGCGCGGGTCAGCCGGCCGCCCGTGACCAGCACGAGCCCGAACGCGACGAGGACGCCGAAGCCGGCAATCCCGATCAGCGGGTTGGGAAACCCGAACGCCTCCGCCTGGTCGGAGCTCAGCACCGACCCGCAGGCCAGCACCGCGTCGATCGTGCACGCCGGCACGTGCGTCGGGTCCTCGAGGACCCGGACCTTCTCGACCATGAGGACGATCGCCGCGACGAGCGCGATCGCCCCCGGGACGAGGAGGACCCAGCCGACGATCCGGTCGAGGAACGCCGGGGCGTTGCGGGCCGGCTGCGTGCTCACTCGGCGGTGAAGGCCGCTTCGATGTCCGCCTGCAGCTGCTCCGCGGACTCGAGGTTCATCATCTCGCCGTTCAGGAACAGGGTCGGGGTGCTGACCACGCCGAGGTTTGCGCCGTCCTGCATGTCCTTCTCGATGCGCGCGATCGTCTCGGGCGACTCGAGGTCCGCGCGGAACTTCGTCATGTCGAGCCCGAGGTCCTCGGCGTAGCCGATGAAGACGTCCTTCTTGGAGTCCTTGGACTCACCCCACTCCTTCTGGGTCTCGTACATCCGCTTGTACATCGGCTCGAGCTTGTCCTGCTTGGACGCGGCCTCGACGGCCTGCGCGGCGATCTTGCCGTTGCGATGTCCGGGCAGCGGGAAGTAGCGGATCGCGAAGGTCAGCCGGCCGTCGTACTGCCGGCGCAACTCCTCGATCAGCGGGTAGACCGCGCCGCAGGCCTCGCACTCGAAGTCCAGGAACTCGACGAGCGTGACCTTGCCGTCGGCCGCGACGTCGAGCTTGTGCGTGTCCGCGCGGACGACCGGGGTCGACGCCGTCGCCTGCGGTGAGGGCTTTGCGGCCGCGGGTTCGTCGGAGTCCCCGCTCGCGATGGCGAGGCCGATGATGACGGCGAGGGCGAATGCGACGAGGGCGCCGCTGATCTTCAGGTTGGTGCTCATTGGGTCCTTGTGCGAGGGCGTGAGCGCGCTGATCTCCGATACAGCGTAGTAGATTGCCGCGCCGTGCACGCCCGCCCCATCGCCCGCGCGACCGCGGCGGCGGCGTTCGTCGCCGGCGCCCTCTGGCTCCTCTTCGACGGCGGCTCGGTCAACTACGACGCGGCCTACGGCCTGCTCTGGGGCGACCAGGTCGCCCACGGCAGCACCCCGGAGTTCGTCGTGCCGCTCGCGCCGACACCCAAGCCGCTGGCGCTCATCCTGGGACTGGTCCTCACGCCACTGGGAGACGATGCGGCGACCGGACTGCGGGTGTTCTCGTTCCTGACGCTCGGCGGTCTCGCCGTCGCCGCGTTCGCGTGCGCCGCCGCAGTCGGCGGACGGCGGTCCGGCGTGCTGTCAGCGTGCTTGGTCCTGACCTCCGTGCCACTGCTCTCCTTCGGCACGCGCGGCTATCTGGACGTGCTGTTCGTGGCCCTGGCCCTCGCTGCCGCCTGGTGCGTGGCTCGTGACGCGCCCGATCACCACGCGACGGTCGCCCTCGCCGTCGGCGGGCTCATCCGCCCGGAGGCGTGGGCCCTCGCAGCGGCCCATGTGCTCTGGATCGTGTGGCGGGACGGCCGGGCCCCGCGCGTCGTCTTGGCCGTCGCGGCGAGTCCGGTCGCCGCTTGGCTGCTCTGTGACCTGGTCGTCACGGGTGACCCGCTGTGGTCGCTGACGGGCACCCGGGCAAACGTCGAGGCGCTCGGTCGCGACACCGGCCTGGGAGCACTCGTGACGACCGCACCGCGGCGGATCGGAGAGATCGTCAGGGAGCCCGTGCTGGCCGGCGGCGTCCTCGCGACGCTCCTCCTCGGCCGGCCGCGACCTGACCGCCAGACTGCGGCGCTGGTCGCCCTCGGCGCGGTGAGCGTGGTCTCGTTCGCTGGCCTCGTGCTCGCCGGGTCCCCGGTCATCGGGAGGTACCTGCTCCTGCCGTCGGTCGTCCTGATCGTGCTCGTCAGCGGTGCTGTCGGACGCGTCGGCCGAGGCGACGGTCCCGCAGTGCTCCTGGCGGCGGCCGCGGTCCTCGGCGTGACGGTTCTCGCCACCCCCGCCCAGGTCGACCGCCTGACCGGAGTTCGCGCGTCGCTGCGCGCCCAGACGGCCATCGAGCGCGATCTCGAGATGATCGCGCGCGCCGCCGACCGGTTCGACGCCTGCCGCCCGATCACGGTCGAGGGGCACCGGCAGGTCCCGGTAGTGGCGCGCGAACTCGGCGTGCGGGCCACCGCGATCCGCCTGTACCGCGGACCGACCGAAGGGCTCGTCATTCTCGCCGCGACCGACCGGATCCGACGACTCGCCGCTCTCGACCGGTCGGTCCGGCCGACGGCCGGAGGCGAACCCGGTGCGAGCAGGCCGGTCGCGATGACCCCATCGTGGGTGCTTCTCAAACGGTGCTGAGACTCATTACTATGTAACGTAGTAGTTTACGCTCACGGGGTGCCCACCAGCCTGACTTCCCCACCGCCGACCGATGACCACCGCCACCAGCCCGGCGACGGTCACGGGCACGACGGCCATGATCACGACGGCGTGCTCGACGTCTTCGGGGCGCGGACGGAGATCGTGTTCGCGCTCCTCGCCGGCGCTGCCGTCCTCGGCGGCTGGCTCCTGGAGAACGTGGGCGATGTGGACAGCGCCTTGCCGACGAGCCTGTTCATCGCCGCCTACGCCTTCGGTGGGTCGCTGACCGTCCGTGAGGCGTACCAGAGCGTCCGCGCGGGCCGCTTCGAGATCGACTTCCTGATGCTCGTCGCCGCGGCGGGCGCTGCGGCCTTGGGCAAGTTCTTCGAGGGTGGCTTGCTGCTGTTCCTCTTCAGCCTCGGGCACTCGCTCGAGCACTACGCGCTGGGCCGCGCCAAGCGGGCCATCGAGGCGCTCGCCGAACTGGCTCCCAAGAGCGCCCTCGTTCGGCGTGACGGCCTCGAGGTCGAGGTCGCCGTGGAGAACCTCGCGGTCGGCGACACCGTGATCGTGCGCCCGGACACGCGAATCCCGGCCGACGGGTTCGTCCTGCGCGGGACCAGCAGCGTCGACCAGGCCCCGATCACCGGGGAGAGCGTGCCGGTCGACAAGCAGCCGGTGGACGATCCGGCGCGTGCCGCGGAAGCGCCTGACGGCGTGGCGCCGGAGAGCCGCGTGTTCGCCGGCACCATCAACGGCAGCGGCGCGCTGGACATCCGTGTGACCCGCCGCGCCGCCGACAACACGCTCGCGCGCGTCGTCCAGCTCGTGAGCGAAGCGGAGACCGGACAGTCCTCGACCCAGCGGTTCACCGACCGCTTCGAGCGCTACTTCGTGCCGGCGGTGATCCTCTTCGTCCTCGGCCTGATCGTCTCCCCGGTCCTCACGAACGAGGACTTCAGCGACGCCTTCTACCGGGCCATGGCGGTCCTGGTGGCCGCCAGCCCGTGCGCGCTGGCGATCGCCACGCCCAGCGCCGTGCTCTCCGCCGTCGCCCGCGCCGGTCGCAGCGGAATCCTGGTCAAGGGCGGGGGTCCGCTCGAGATCCTCGGTTCGCTCCAGGCGATCGCCTTCGACAAGACCGGGACCATCACCGAAGGCAGGCCGCGACTCACCGACGTCGTCACCGCGCAGGGCATCACCGAGGACCGTCTCCTGCGGGCCGCCGTGGCGGTCGAGCGCCTCAGCGACCACCCGCTCGCCCGGGCCATCGCCCGCGGCGCCGCCCCGCGCCTGACAGACGCGCCTGCGACGGCGACCGAGCTGCAGAGCATCGTCGGGCGCGGCGTGCGGGCCACCCTCGACGGCACCCCGATCCACGTCGGCAAGCTCGACCTCTTCGCGGAGATCGACGGCCCCTCCCCACCACCCGAGATCGAGGCCTTCGTCGACAGCCTCGAGACAGCGGGCCGCACGACCATGGTCGTCCGCCACGGCCACGAGTACCTCGGGGTCATCGGCGTGATGGACACCGCCAGAGACGGCGTGCCCGAGGTGGTCGACGAGCTGCGGACGCTCGGCGTGGCTCGCATGGTCATGCTGAGCGGCGACAACCAGCGCGTCGCACAGGCGATCGCCGCCGAGGTCGGGCTCGACGAGGCACGCGGCGACCTGATGCCAGCAGACAAGGTCACCGAGATCACGACGCTGCGCGAGCAGGGCACCGTCGGCATGGTCGGAGACGGGGTCAACGACGCCCCGGCACTCGCGTCCGCGACCGTGGGCATCGCGATGGGCGCCGCCGGATCCGACGTGGCGCTCGAGACCGCAGACATCGCGCTCATGGGCGACGATCTCCGCCGACTGCCGTTCGCCGTCGGGCTCGGCCGGACGACCAACGCCATCATCCGGCAGAACCTGATCGTCAGCCTCGGGATCGTCGCGATCCTTATCCCCGCGACGCTCCTCGGGCTGGGCATCGGCCCCGCGGTGTTCGTCCACGAGGGCTCGACGCTGATCGTCGTTGGCAACGCCCTGCGCCTCCTCGCTTACCGCGAGAAGACCTGAGCGCACGGGTCGGGTCGCGGAATACTATTGCGCGTAGTATTTTGTGCCTGTGGACGAACGTCTCCACCACCTGCAGCCACGACCGCTCCCGCGCCGAACCTGGTGGCCCACGCTGCTGCGGGTCGCCGTGTTCGCCGCGGTCGTGGCCGCGGGGGTGGTCTGCGACCACGGAGCCGTCGTCGCGTTCGCCCCGGCCCTCCTGCTTCTGGCGTTCCTGCTGTGCGGCAGATTTCCCGGCGAGGAGCTGCTCGACCGCCTGCGCTCCGCGACCGCCCGACGCCCCGCACGCCGTCGTACGCGCCTGACGCAGCGGTTCCCCCGGCGCGCACCGGTGCACTGGGCCGTCCGCAGCCTGGCCTGCTCGTCGCTGGCCATGCGGCCACCGCCGCGCCCCGCCTGACGTCCCCGTCGCGGTCGACTTCCACCGTCCCCGCTGCCCGGCCCCGGGCGCGCCATCCCCACTTCGACCTCGCGCCGCACGCGGCGCAGGAGGACCCTCCACATGACCACTCGTCGTCGTGCCGCTCTCGGCACCGCCGCGATCAGCGCCGCGCTGCTCGTTCCCGCCGCCGCGATCGCCCACACCGAAGTCCAGGCCACCTTCCCGGCGGCCGGCAAGACCGTCCGCGCCTCCCAGGTCGGGTTCGTGAGCGTGACGTTCAAATCCCAGATCCGCGCCGGGACGATCAAGGTGACCGGCCCCCGCGGGCGCACCTACCAGCGAGGTCGCGCCGAGCGTGACCCCGGCAACAGCCGCCGGCTCCGCGTCCGCGTGAGCAAGCTCGCCAAGGGCTCCTACACGGCGCGCTGGACTATGCGGCACACCGACGGTCACACGCTCCGCGGCTCGTTCAACTTCCGCGTCCGCTAGAGGCATGTCCGTCACCGACACCCCCGGCGAGGTTCTGGACCCGGCGCTCGAAGCCCGCGGGACTGAGCTGCGGTCGGCCGAGCAGGGCCGGCTCTTCCGCACGGTCTGGCGCTGGCACTTCTACGCCGGCCTGCTGGTCATTCCGGTCCTCGTGATCCTGTGCCTTTCCGGGATCGTCTACCTGTTCAAGCCGCAGATCGACGCCATCGCCTACGGCAACCTCCGCGACGTCACGCCGTCCGCGTCGGGCACCACCGTGTCCTACGACCGTCAGCGCGACGCAGCGCAGCGCTACCTCGGCGACGAGGGACTCGTGCTCGGCATGACGCCGCTGGCGGCGCGCGACCGCGCGACCGAGTTCGAGGCGTTCGACGCCGACGGACGCGACGTCACCGTCTACGTCAACCCGTACTCGGGCAAGGTCACCGGCTCGCGTGACGACGGGGCAACGCTCACGGCGCTCGCGCTCGAGCTGCACGGAACGCTCCTCTCCGCACGACTGTTCGACGACGAGGGCAAGTGGGGCGATCGCGTGATCGAGCTCGCCGCGTCGTGGACCGTCGTCGTGCTGATCACCGGGATGTACCTCTGGTGGCCCCGCGGGCGGAAGCGCAGCTGGCGAACCGCGATGCAACGCCCGCGGGGAGGCCGGGACCGACGGACGTTCTGGCGGGACCTGCACGCGACCACGGCGGTGCTGTTCTCGTTCGTCTTCCTCTTCTTCCTCCTCACCGGGCTCGCGTGGACGGGGGTCTGGGGAGAGCGGGCGACCTCGTTCGCGACGGACCGCTCGCTGTCGTACCCCGCCGGGACCTACGACGGTGCGGCGTCCAAGACGATCGAGGACATCACGCAGGGCCGGCCGGCGGCGTGGTCGATGGGCAAGCTGCCGGTGCTCCGCTCCCCCAGCGCTGACGGCGACCGGACGCTGCGCTGGAACCCGGCCGACGGCGCGCCGCTGGACGCGATCGTCGGCCAGGCGGAGTCAATGGGACTCGCGGACGGCTACGTCGTCTCGTTCCCGGAGGACTCCGCGGGCGCCTACACGCTGACCGCCATGCCCGACGGCGATGCACAGCCCAACGTCAAGGCGACGGACCAGCGCGTCACCTACATCGACCAGTACACGGCCGAGCCGATCAGCGACTACGAGTACGCCGAGTTCGGCATCTACGCCAAGACGATGGACCTCGGGATCGCCCTGCACGAGGGCCGGCAGTTCGGGCTCGTCAACCAGCTCCTGACCCTCACGGCGACTTTGGCGCTCCTGCTCACGATGGCCACGAGCGTCGTGATGTGGCGCAAGCGGCGCCCTCGTGGCATCGGCGCTCCACGGCGGCCCGCGGACCGTCGGCTGGGCATCGGCGTCCTGGCGATCACCGCCGGGCTCGGCGTGTTCCTCCCCCTCCTGGGGCTGTCCCTGATCGCCCTCATCCTGCTCGACCTCCTGGTGATCCGGCGCATCCCGCCGCTGCGCCGGGCGCTCGGCGCCTGACCTGAACGGAGAACCACACATGCGACCGCACCACATCACCGTCCCCGCCGCCCTCGCGGCCATCGCACTCGTCGTCGGAGCCTGCGGCACGACCGCCGACGACAACGCCGCCGACCTCCCGGGCGGCGGCACCAGCACCCAGGCCTCCGCGGCGCCCGCAAGCGCCGGAGGTGGCAAGCACAGCCAGCACTCCGGCACCGCCGGCGGAGGAACATCGACGACCGGCGCAACCGAGACTGACGCCGCCGCCACGAGCGCCGCCTCGGAGATGGAAGGCATGGTCACGCTCGCCACCTCCGAGCAGGGCGACCTGGAGACCGAGCTCCACGCCATGCCCCCCGAGCGGTTCTTCGTCTCCGAAGGCGACGCCCTGCGCGAGCAGAAGCCCGCGAGCACCGACGACGCCCACCTCATGGTCACCCTCGCCGACCAGCAGTCCGGTGTCCGGCTGCCCGATGCGACCGTCACGGTCCGGATCACCGACCGCGCCGGAGCCACGGCGTTCGAAGGCCCGCTCTATCCGATGGTCGGCCGCGGGATGGGCCTGCACTACGGCGAGAACGTCAAGCTCGGCAAGCCGGGCGCCTACGACGTGCAGCTCACCATCGGGCCGCCCCGCGTCGGCCGCCACCGCGCGGTCGCCAAGGCGTGGACCACCACGCGGAAGATCACGCAGCAGGTGAAGTTCGACGGCAAGACCCTCGGGCCGCTGTGAGCGACGAGCGCCCAGCGCTGACCCGACGCCGGCTCCTGCAGGCCGGCACCACCGGCGCGCTCGCGCTGGCCGGTGGTGCCGGCTGGGTCGGCTGCGGGTCCTCGTCGACGCCGGTCCCGCGGGTCCGGGCGCTGCCTGGCGGACGTCCCGGGCAGCAGTTCGCCTGGGACTCCCTCCTCGCCGCCGACGCCTCGGGCAACCGCAGCGCCCCACGGCACCACCGGCTGCTCCACCTGCGCCTCGACGGCACGCCGACGGTGGCGTCCGCCGCAGCCCTGGAGGACGCGCTGCGAACCTTGGAGGAGCAGTTCCCTGCAGGCCCCGACGGCCTGCTGATGACGGTCGGGTGGGGACCGCGGTGGTTCGCCGGGCTCGAGCAGGCGTCTCCCATCCCCAAGCCGGTCGCGCTGACGCCGGACGAGGTGCCCGACCTCGACACCTTCGCGGCATGCATCCATCTCGCCTCGGACCGCCGCGGCGTGCTGAACACCGCCGAGCGCACGATCCGCCGGGGAATCCGCTCGCCCTTCGTCGTCGATGCCGCTCGGCGTGGCTTCACCGCCCCCGGGATCCCTCGCAGTCTCTCCGGGAAGGTCGAGGGCATCCCGGCGGGGCAGCCAGAACGGACCGCCCCCTTGTTCATGGGGTTCACGTCCGGGTTCCGCCGCAACCAGGCGCTGGAGTCCGACGTCACCATCGCCGACGGCGCATGGGCCGGCGGCACGACGATGCACGTGAGCGTCCTGGCCCTGGCGCTCAGCACCTGGTACGGCAGCCTCACGATCGAGCAGCGGGCCGCTCGGATGTTCTCCCCGCAGACCTCGATCGCGCAGGTCCGCGACCCGGGCGCGGGGTTCAGCCCACCCGCGGACGTCGCGGCGGCCGCCCGCGAGCACGGCCTGGTCGGTCACGCGCAGTCGATGATCGCCGCCCGCCGAAACGACCGGCCGCTGATCATCCGCCGCGACTTCAACGGCCTCGACGGCCGGTACCCGCTCGTGCACTTCGTCTCGCTGCAGCGAGACATCGACGACTTCGTCGCGACACGGCGCGCGATGGCCGCCGCCCGCGCGGTCGCCGCCGACCAGCGCGTCACCCCACAGATCAACAACGGGATCAACGAATGGCTCAGCACCCGCAGTCGCGCGAACTACCTCGTGCCGCCCCGCACCCGACGCACCTGCCCCGGGCTCGGCGGATGGGACGACTGATCGCGCTCGCCGCGACGGTGCTCGGCGTGCTGCCCGTGACCGCCGCCGCCCATGGCGGCACGCTCGTCGGCTCGACGAAGAACTCCGCCTACGCGCTCAGCGTCGCCGCCGGCGAGATCCGCCTTATTGACGGCCGGAAGGCGGTGGACATCACGGCCTATCCCATCCGTCGAGCCAGCGGCAGCCCCGACCTCGACGCCCGCGTGACGATCACGATGAGCGGCCGCACCTACACGGGCAAGCGCCTGGGCGATGGAATCGACGTCGAGATCCCCCTCGAAGAGGCAGGCGACTGGAAGCGCAAGTCGTTCACCGTCGCCCTCGTCGGCTCGGCCGGGACGATCCAGCTCGCGGTCGCGCCGCTGCTCAAGCAGGGCGACGGCCCACCCGGCTGGCTGTACCCGGCCACCGCCGTCGGCGGCCTGGCGATCATCGGGTGGTCGGTCAACCGGATGCGCCGTCGCCGCGACGATCCCACGGGATGACCGCGCGTGCGCGGCTCACCCGGGCCTTGTGGCCGGCACTCGCCGCCGCGTTCGTCGGCCTGCTCGTCTACGGCCTGGTCCTTCAGTCACCGGACACGACGCTGGACGACGCCGTGCAGCGCGGCGAGCGCCCGGTGGCACCCGGCGCCGCGCGCGAGCTTCCCCGTCTCGAGGGCCTGGGCAGCCGATCCCTGAGCGACTACCGCGGCAAGGTCGTCGTCGTGAACTTCTGGGCCTCCTGGTGCGCACCCTGCGAAGTCGAAGCGCCGGCCCTCCAGCGAATCCACGACCAACTCACGTCGACCAACCGCGGGACGGTGCTCGCCGTGACCTACCAAGACGCCATCACCGACTCCAAGCGGTTCGTCCGACGCCTGCGGCTGACCTTCCCGGTCATCCGCGACGTCGAGACCGAGCTCGCCGCGGAGTTCGGCACCCGCAACCTCCCGGAGACCTTCGTGATCGACCCAGACGGACGAGTCGTCGCCATCAGCCGCGGCCAGACCGACGACGCCTTCCTCCGTGACGCGGTGCGTCGCGCGGGAGGTGGCGCCTGATGTCCCCCCGCCTGAAGATCGTCATCGGCTTCCTCTTCCTCGGGCTGAACGTCGTCCTCGTCGGATCGCTGCTCGTCGGCGACCGCAAGGATCCCAACGCCGGGCTGACGGAGAGCGCGTTCACCGGATCCGAGCTACCGCCCGGCATCCGCGCACCGAACTTCCGGCTGACCGACGAGAACGGTGCCGAGGTCACCATGGCCGGCCTGCGCGGAGAGGTCGTGCTCGCGACGTTCGTCTACTCGACGTGCGACGAGAGCTGCGGACCACAGCTGCAGCTGATGCGCCACGCGCTGGACGACCTCGGAGAGGACATTCCCAGCATCGCCATCTCAGCCGACCCGCGGACGGACACACCCACGCGTGCCCGCCGCTTCCTGCTCGAACAGCGGATGCTCGGCCGCACGCGATTCCTTCTTGGAGACGCTGCTCGCCTGGCACCGGTCTACAAGGGGTTCTTCATCCAGCCCCAGACGGCCGAGACCGAGCACCACGCCCGCCTCGTGCTCATCGACCGCCGTGGGTTCCAGCGGGTCGGATACACGCTCACCGACACGAGCAGCGCCGGGATCACCGCGGACATCCGGCGCCTGCAGGGCGAGCGGTGATGCTCAGATGTTCTTCCAGAAGTTGAGGCCGAGCGCGTCGAGCGCCTGTTGGATCTCGATGTTCACGCGGAACAGCTCCCCGGTGAAGACGAGCACTCCCATCGCGAGGAGCGACAGGCCGGAGATGACCTGAACCTCGCGGTGGTGCCGCGCGAACCAGGCGAAGGTCCGCGCCAGCCGCTCGTAGGCGAGGGTCGACAGCAGGAACGGGATGCCGAGCCCTGCCGAGTAGACCGCGAGCAGCGCGGCGCCGTCCGCCGTGCCGCTCGTGGTCGCCGCCAACCCGAGGATCGCCCCGAGGGTCGGACCGACGCACGGTGTCCAGGCGATCGCGAACGCGGCGCCGGCCACGATCGGGCCGCCGGTGCCCGCCCGTGCCGTGAGACCGTCGACCTGCCATTGCCGGTTGAGCGGCGTGATGAACGGGGCCGCCATGAAGAACAGGCCCATCAGGACGATCGCGCCGCCGCCGAGCTTGTTGAGCAGCGGCTGGTTGTCGAAGAGGAACCCTCCAAGCGCGGTCGCGCTCAGCCCGAACGCGATGAACACGAACGAGAACGTCGCGACGAAGAGGAGGCTGTTCAGCATCGCGGCGCGCGTAGGCCGCCGGTCGTCCGGCCCCTGGCCGCAGACGGCGGCCAGATAACCCGGCACGAGCGGGAGACAGCACGGCGAGAGGAACGAGGCGAGGCCGGCGAGGAACGCCAGCGCGATGCTCGGGGACTCAACCACCGTCGATCGCGTACCGCTGGATGTCCGCCGCCAGGTCGGCCTCGCTGCGGTAGGCGCCCTGGTGGGTGAAGACGAGCTCGCCGCTCGCGTCGTAGTAGGCCGTGGTCGGCCACGCGCGGCCGCCCCGGAACGTCCGGGCAATGTCTGCGTCCGGGTCGGCGAACTGCGGAAACGGCAGCGGGCTCTCGCGCAGGAAGCTCGCCGCGTCGTCGGTGCTGTCCATCGAGTTCACCCCGACGAACGCCACCTCCCCGTTTCGCTTCTTCGCCTGGTCGCGGAAGTACGGGAACTCCTGTCGGCACGGGGTGCACCACGACGCCCACTGGTTGACGACGACCGGCGTGCCTTCCAGCGTCGCGAGGTGCGCCTTGAAGGCCGTGGTCCCCCCACCGCGGATGCCGTCCCCTCCCTGAGGAGTGCCGCCACCGCAGGCTGCCAGCCAGAGCGCGACGAGGACGGCGACGATCGTCGCCAGCCGCGGGCGCGTCGTCGCCGCACGGTTCATCCGGGATGCGTGTGGGAGACCGCGCGGGCGGGCGTCTCTCGACGCCACACGGCAAAGCCCGGCGTCGTCGCACGGTAGGTGTCCCAATCGTCACCGAACCACTCGCTCAGCTGCTGCTCCTCCCGCTCCCACAGCCGAGTCAGGAACCAGAAGAAGATCACGACGACCGCCACGGCGACAGCAGAGCGTCCGATCACCGCCACGGCGAGCAGCAGCATCATCCAGGCCTGGTCCTGAGGGTGACGACACCGCTCGTACGGGCCACTCGTCACCAGCCGCCACGGACGCAGCTCGGCGAGTTCCGCCCCGACCAGGAGCGCTCTGCTCGAGATCACGAAGAGGACGACGCCGGCGCAGCCCACCGCGACGCCTGCCACCAGCGCCGCGTGCTCGTCCACCGGGATCCGCCACGGGTCGACGAAGGCGGCGGCGACCACGGTGTCCGCATGCACCAGATAGGTCAGCCACGTCGCGATGACCGCAGCGAGGCTGACCGACCCGTCGTCCGTTCCTCGACGTCGGAGCCACAACACGAAGGACGCGAGCACCGCGTAGACGACGATGCCAATGCCGATCGCGATCATCGGGCTGGTGTCGGTCGGGACCTCATGTACTATGCAGCATAGGAGATAGGGGCGCGTAGAGCGCGGTCACCCGACCGCGGAGTCCCGACCAAGCCGCCAAGGATCATGCCTCGGCGTCTCCCCGTTCCACACGCGACGTCCGATCGCCACGCCATCGAGCACCAGTCGACCCTCCCAGCCCAGCGTCATGAGGAAGGTCGCGAGATCCTCGGGATGCACGCGGAGATCGCGAGCGCGCAGCGCGATCAGCGCACCGGCCAGCCGTCGGGCCAGAACAGGACCGAGCGTCATGTCGCTCCCGTTCACCGTGTCGGTCGCAGCGCGGATCGCCGCGATCACGACGGCAGGCAGTGGGTCTCGGGCAACCTCCAGCACGGGACGCGTCGACCCGAGCGGGAGCGGCCGATGGACCCGGCACCACAGCTCGAGCGCCGCAGGGTCGGCGGTGACCGCGGCGACCGCGGGAACCCCGGCGTCCTCGATGGCGGTCAGACGGTCGGTGTCGCCACCGACCATCAGGACCGGCCCACGCGCGCTCAACCCTCCGCGCCACGAGACGCCCTGAACGACGACGCCGCCGAATGCGTAGCGGTGCGGCGGCTCGAACAGCGCTCGCGCCTCGACCATGCCGAGCGCCGGCCCGAGGTGCTCGAAGACGCGGAAGCCCGAGACGAGGATGCTGATCTCGTCGTGGCCGAGCCGGTGAGCGGCGCCGAGCAGCCAGCCATAGGCGACCCACGGTTCACCCGGCGTCTCGCGCGAACGGTCGACCTCCCACGCGCGCTCGATCTCCAGCCTTCCGGTCATCTACTACGCAGTCTAGGAGATAGACTCGCGTTCACCGGTTGCGAACCGGCTCCGCATACATTCCAACGTCTGTTGCGATATACATTTGTGCATGAGACGACTCCTCCTCCCCGCGGCGATGGCGCCCGTTCTCGCGTTCTCGGGGTGTGGCGACGACGCGCCCGAGCGTGATCTGCGCTCGGACAAGCTCGTCGTCGTGGACTGGAAGCGTGCGGCCCCTCGGGCGCTGTGTCAGTCGGAGACCGAGGCTCGCGCCGCAACTAGCCGGATCGCGGTCCGCACGCGCGACCATCCGTCCGGCCGGGAATGCTGGATCGCGGTGGTCGGATCAAGGCCGGTCGCGACCGGCGCCGATGTCCGCGCAGTGTCCAGGGTCGACGACCAGGAGGAGCTCCGATTCTCCCCGGAGGTCGGCCGGCGCTTGGTCGCGCTCGGCACGGATACGCACGTCGGGGTGATCTACGACGGCCGTCTGCTCGACGTGGTGTTCCCGCTCGACGGAAACGTCCGCATCCCGCCGGCCGGCGCGGAGGCGGCAGGATGAGCGCGCTCGCTCTCGTCTTGTTCCTCGGGTACCTGCTCGTGGTCTTCGCAGGTCGCGCGGTGCTACTCAAGCGCCGGACCGGGACCGCGGGTTGGCGCGGCATCACCGGTCGGCCCGGGTCCGCGGCCTGGCTGGGCGGGGTGCTGTTCGCCGTCGCGCTGGTGATTGGTCTCGCCGCCCCGGTCGCCGCGCTTCTCGGCGCGTCGAACGCCTTCGACATCGCCGGGGCGCGCTGGCTGGGACTTGCGCTGTTCCTCGGCGGATGGATCGGCTCGGTCGCCGCACAGCAGGCGATGGGCGCGACCTGGCGGGTGGGTGTCGAGGCCACCGAGCAGACCGACCTCGTCCGCGATGGTGTGTTCGGGACGATCCGCAACCCGTTCTTCAGCGCGTTGTTGCTGAGCGCATTCGGACTGGCGTTGTTGGTGCCCGGCATCCTGGCGTTCGCGGCGCTTCTGCTGCTGGTGTTTGCAGTCGAGTTGCAGGTCCGGGTCGTCGAGGAGCCGCACCTTCTCGCCCAGCACGGCGACCGCTATCGCGAGTACGCCTCGCGGGCCGGCCGTTTCCTGCCGGGCATCGGGACGATGAGACGGTCCTAGGGGACGAGCTCCGGTCCCTTGTCGACGTACTTCGCGCGGAAGGCGCGGAGGGTGTCGATGGTGGCGGCGTCGAGCGGTCCGGGACAGCCGACGTAGTTTGTCCACGCGGCTGCGGCGAACTTGAACGGCATCCTGGTGTTGTTCTGCATCACGGCCTGGTGGTAGCCGTTGCCGCCGCTGAAGTCCTCGCCGTACAGACTGGACAGCTTGCCTTGGTCCGCCGCCGATGTTCCGGGCGCGAAGTGGAAGATGATCCGCCCGTGCTCGAGCGTGTGGACCGTGTTCTCCTTCTCGGGCTCATTGCCCGGGGAGTATTCGCCGTCCTGCGCCGGCGTCACGCTGTGCGGGCCTGACGTCGGCGGGTTGGTCTTGTAGCTGTCGACCGCTCCTTGCACGTGGTCGCTGCCCTCGTTCGGCAGTTGCTCCCGGAGCTCGCACCGGGCGAGCTTTGCGGCCTCGGCGAGGTCGGTGGTCTTCTGTGCGGGGATCGCGACGGCGGCGACGCCGCTCCCGGTGGCCTTCGGGCCGCCTCCCCCAGCGCCCCCGAGGATGACGGCGGTGGCGATTCCCCCGACGGCGATGACGGCGACAGCGATCCCGGCGACCTGCCGGGTCCGTTGCTGGCGGGCCTCCGCAGCCGCAGCGGCTGCTGCACCCTCCTCGCGCTCGCGTCGGCGCGCTTCCTTCTGCTCCTGACGACTGGACACGGCGCGGCACACTACCGTCGCCACGCCGTTTCTACTACTCAGAATAGTTTTCCGCCACGCACTCACAGTCGAACATGCATTAGGATGTCCGTATGAGCGACTCCTGCGATCTGCTGTGTCTCGACCTCGAGCGCGCCGAGGCGCTCCGTGCCACGCGCCCGACGGCCGACGACGCGGAGTCCGCCGCGGAGCGCGCAAAGGGCCTCGCCGATCCGACCCGGCTCTTGATCGCGTCCGCGCTCCGCGACGCCGACGGAGAGCTCTGCGTCTGCGATCTCGCATGGATCGTCGAGCGCTCGGACACCTTGGTCTCACACCACGTCCGCTCGCTGAAGGCAGCCAAGCTGGTGTCCTCGCGCCGTGACGGAAAGATGGTCATGTACTCCTTGACCGCCGTCGGTCGGGCACTGCTGGACGCGACGCTCCCGGAGCCCGTTCAGGCATGAGCGGCGGCCCGTCGCTCCCGATGTTTGGCCCGCCGGCCGCGGAGCCCGAGCCGTGCACCGATGCCTGCTGCGCGGCACCGGTCGACGAGCCCATTCTCTCGGAGCTGGGGTCCGTTGCTGCCACCGAGCGCACGGTCGTGCGGGTTACTGGGATGGACTGCGCGAGCTGTGCGGTGACGATCGAGAAGCAGGTCGGCCGACTGCCCGGGGTCTCGCGGGCGACCGTGAACTTCGCCGCCGGCCGCCTGGACACCGAGCACTCGTCCGACCTCGGGCGAGATGACATCGAGGCCGCCGTCAAGCATGCGGGCTTCGGCATCGAGGCGTCCGCCGATGCGCAACCTGACCCGTTCTGGTCCCAGCCCCGCGTGCGCTGCACGGTCGCCGGGCTCGCGCTGTTCTTCGTCGGCGTCGTGCTCTGGGCCGCGGGTGCACCGGAGACCGCCTACGCCGCCACCTACCTCGCAGCGAGCGCCGTCGGCGGCCTCCCCATCTACCGCGCAGCGCTCGGCTCGGCGCGCGCGGGTGTCGCGGACATGAACGTCCTGATGAGCCTCGCGGTCGTCGGCGCGGCCATCCTCGGTGCCTGGGCCGAGGCCGCGCTGGTCGTGATCCTGTTCTCGGTCAGCAACGCCCTGCAGGTCTACGCCGTCGGACGCACCAAGGGCGCCGTCCGTGCCCTGGCACGCTTTGCGCCCAGCGACGTCCTCGTGCGGGGAGTCGACGGCCGCGACGTACGGCGCGCTGCAGCCGACGTTCAGCTCGGCGACATCGTCATCGTCCGACCTGGGGAACGGGTCGCGGTCGACGGCAGGATCACCGAGGGGGCGTCGACCCTCGACGAATCTGCCGTGACCGGCGAGAGCGTTCCCGTCGAGAAGCACGAGGGCGAGTCGGTCTTCTCCGGCACCCTCAACGGCGCCGGCGGCCTGGTCGTCGAGGTCACGAGGTCCGCCGGTGACTCGACCCTCCAGCGCATCACGCGCATGGTCGAGGAGGCGCAGGCGTCCAAGGCGCCGATCGAGCAGTACGTCGAGCGCTTCGCCCGGATCTACACGCCGATCGTCCTCGCCGCCGCGGCCCTTGTCGCAGTCCTCCCTCCCCTCCTGGGCGAAGACTTCTCGACCTGGTTCTACCGGGCGCTTGTCCTCCTGATCGTCTCGTGCCCCTGCGCCCTGGTGATCTCCACGCCAGTGTCGATCGTCTCCGGAATCGGCGCGGCTTCCCGCCGGGGGATCCTGATCAAGGGCGGCGAGGCGCTCGAGTCCGCCGGCAGACTCACGGCTCTGTTCTTCGACAAGACCGGCACCCTCACCGAAGGCCGGCCCGTCGTCGAGCGCGTGATCGCCGCGTCCGGCATCGACGCAGACGAGGCCGTTCGCACCGCCGCCGCTCTGGAACGGCGCTCCGAGCACCCGCTCGCCCACGCCATCCTCTCCGCCGCCGGGGATGCCGACCTCCCCGAGGTCACAGGCTTCCGTTCGATCGCCGGACGCGGAGCGGAAGGCGTCGTCGACGGCAAGGCCTACTTCATCGGCAGCCCTCGGCTTTTCGACGAGCGTGACGTCAGCCTCGCCCCCGTAGCCCAGCACCTCGCGACGCTCGAGCGCGCCGGAGAGACACCCGTCATCCTCGGCGACGAGCACGGAGCCTGCGCCGTCTTCGGCCTCGCGGATGCGATCCGGCCGGACGCCGCCGCCGCGCTCGCCGAACTCCGCGAGGTCGGCATCGAGCGCCTCGTGATGCTCACCGGCGACACCGAGGCCCCCGCCCGGCGTATCGCCACGCAGCTCGGCATCGAGTACCGCGCCGGCCTCCTGCCCGAGGACAAGGTCGCCGCCATCCACGAGCTCGCCCTCGATCACGGAGCCACCGGCATGGTCGGCGACGGCATCAACGATGCCCCCGCGCTCGCCGCCGCCGACGTCAGCTTCGCCATGGGCGCCGCCGGCACCGATGCCGCCCTCGACGCGGCCGACATCGCGCTCATGGCCGACGACCTCGGCAAGGTCGCCGAAGCCGTCCGCCTCTCGCGCCGCGGGCAGCGCATGATCAAGCAGAACATCTTCGCCTCGATCTTCGTCAACGGCGCCTTCACCGTCCTCGCACCGATCGGGCTCATACCGCTGTGGCTCGCAGTCCTCGAAGACGCGGTGAGCTCGATCGGCGTGACGGCGAACAGCCTCCGGCTCTTCCGTGGCCCGGGCGCGTCCGCCGCTGCTGCGCTCACCGTTGTCGAGAGGCCGCTCGAGGCCGGCGAAAAGGACGACCGGGCGTGCCCAGATCACTGTGCCGGGTCGGACCGTTCGCAGGAAGTGAGGCCTGCCGTCGGCATCCGGAGCTAATGGCCGTACATCACGGGCCGGCGAGGAGCGAAGCTGTCGACGTGCCGCCCGTGGGCATAGGAGCACGACGGTGTCGGACCCGAACCTCGTGAGTAGCGTGCTGCCGTCGGCTCGGAGCAAGCGCGAGCTGAACCGGATGTCTCTAACGTCAAGTGCATCGGCGACTTCGACGACATCGTGGAGGCGATGCGCGCCAGCCCACTGCTGAGGCGCATTCAGGAACTGAGCACGAGCGGTGATTTCGAGCTCTTGGAGAAAGCATCCGCGAAGCGTCAGCATTTCGTTCCGCAGTTCACACTCCGGGGGTTCGCTGAACAGGACGGTCGCAACTACCGTCTGTTCCAGAGCGACATCACCACCCGACGGGCGCCGATGCGTGTCGACGCCCGTGAGGCGGCGTCGAGACGCAATCTGTACCGCGTTCGCGACGAGAAGGGCAATCTCTCGAACCGCAATGAGGGCTACCTCGCGCTCATCGAGGAGGAGGCGGCCCCGGCGCTACTGCGGCTCTGCGAATCGCCCGATGATTTCGGCATCGGCGATCGAGCGACAGTGGCGTTGTTCCTCGCAGTTCAGACAATGCGTACGCCCGCAGCAGCGGCACAAGTCGAGGCGGCTGCCAACGCCGCCTTCAGAACCTACGCCAGCTCGGAGTTTTCGGACGCGGCGGGCTTCGCCGAGCGTCGGCGCTCGGAGTACCCGAACGAAAGTCACGCCGAGATTGAGCGGTTGCGACTTGACACGCTTGACGCGATCCGGCACGGGCGGATCCGAATCACCACCGCCGAAGGTGGAGTATTCGGTGAGGCGCTACGCCTCGCGGTGGAGGCGATGCCGATGCTGATCTTCTGCGACTGGACTCTGCTCCACGCGCCAACTGGCGGCTTCATTACCTCCGATCGAGGGATGGCCATCGTTGACCCGACCCCACCGTTCCCGTGGCAGGCCGAGACCATCTTCGGTTCCGACTCCTCGGAGACGATCTTCCCCTTGAGCGACAGCTACTGCCTGCTTGTGCGCCCGCGCGGCAAACGATGCGGGCTTCGTTTTCAGGATGCGGCGGCGCACGAGGTCGAGGTCTGCAACCTGCGAACTCTTGGTTGGGCGGACCGTCATCTCTTCGCCCTACGCCAAGCCACGCTCGAGGCCGTGCGGGCGAGCGCACGACGCAGTCCTGCGCAGGTACCCCGGCCGCGGACCTACTGCGAGGTGGCCCTTATCGAGCCTGACCCTGGCGACCTCTCACTTAGGGATGAGAACGCAGCACGAGGCTGGCCAGCCCAGGTCGAACACCCATCGGGCGAGATGTGGGACTACATCGTTATTCCGACCGACGCTCCCAACGAGGTTGTCCCGTAGCTCGTAGAACTTTGTAGGCGGCGGTTCTCCCGCCTCGTCCGCTCCCGTTGGGAGCGTGACGGGTGCTTGAAGTCCATCCGAGACAGGAGAACCGCCGTGAGGAACGTAGAGCAGGACCCCGACGGCCGCGAGCTCGCGCTGCCGCCCGCTGTGCAGGAGGCGCTCGGAGAGCTCGTCAATGCCGCCAAGGACGGGCTGCTGGCGTTGAGCGTCGGCGTCGGGCTCGGCGTGCTGGACACGCTGATGGAAGAAGAGGTCACCGAGGTCGTCGGCCCGAAAGGCCGACGCGACCCGGACCGCGTCGCGGTGCGCCACGGCCACGAACCGGGCGAGGTCACCTTGGGCGGCCGGCGTGTCGGCGTGCAACGCCCGCGGGTGCGGGCCGCTGACGGCAGCGGCGAGATCCGCCTTCAGACCTACGCGCACTTCGCCGACCGTGACCCACTCACCCGGGTCGTGCTCGAGCAGATGCTCGCCGGCGTCTCCACGCGACGGTTCGCGCGCACCCGGGAGCCGGTCGGCGAGCACGTGACCGCGGCCGAGCGGTCGACCTCCAAGAGCGCGGTCAGCCGCGAGTTCGTCGGGCGCACGACCGAGCACCTGCGCGCGCTCATGTCGCGCGACCTGGGCGACGTGCGGTTGGCGGCGCTGATGCTCGACGGGATCGAGCTCAAAGGCCGCTGCTGCGTCGTCGCCCTCGGGGTCACGACCGATGGGGTGAAGGTCCCGCTCGGCCTCTGGGACGGCAGCACCGAGAACCAGACGGTCGCCCGGCACCTCCTCGCCGACCTCGTCGACCGTGGCCTGGACCTCGACCAGGGCGTCCTGGTCGTCCTGGACGGCGGAAAGGCGCTGCGCGCGGCGGTCGACCAGGTCCTCGGCCCGGTCCCCGTCCAGCGATGCATCCGCCACAAGGAGAGGAACGTCCTGGACCACCTCCCCGAGGCCGATCGCGACCTCGTCAAGCGCAGGTTGCGCACCGCCTGGAAGCAGTCCAACTACGAGCTCGCGCTCGACGGCCTCAACCGGCTCGCCGACGAACTCGCCCACTCCCATCCCGGAGCCGCGGCGTCGCTGCGCGAAGGCCTCCCCGAGACGCTCACACTGCAGCGCCTCGGCTGCCCCGAGCAACTCCGCCGCACCCTCGCCTCGACGAACCCGATCGAGTCGATGATCGAGTTCGTCCGCCGCACCTCCAGGAACGTGAAGCGCTGGCAGTCCGGCGACATGTGCCTCAGATGGACCGCCGCCGGCATGCTCGAAGCCGAACAGCAGTTCCGGAAAATCATCGGCGTCGACCACCTCGCCACACTCACGATCGCCGTCGAGCGCGACCTCGCCGCCCGACGCTCCGCAACCGCCTCGCCGACCATGTCCACCACGACCCCCGAGCCGGCCGCTACGCTCGCACCCGCTCACTGATCACCGAACCGCCGCCGAGAAGTTCCACGGCGACCGGGACATCCTCCTCCCAACGCCGCTCAGCGTGAGCGAGCTGACGCGCTCGCTGAGCAACGCGCCCGTTCCAAAGCAGCGCAGGTTCCGGGTGCAGCAGTCTCTGGCCGTCTTGTCAGCCGACCTCTCGGTCCGTTGCGTTCCGGCCCGTCCGGCCGTTTGGAGGATTGAGCGCCCCCGCTTGGAGGCGGAGCACGGCGTTGACCGAGCACGCTACAACGTTCGCCGGTGAGGCGGGCTGGGTTCCGCGGAGACCGGGTTAATAGGTTCCCTCTTCACTTGGTGAGGGAGAGATCTGAACGTACTGCTCGTCGCGCAGAGTCTCGAACTCTGCAGGGGGGTGAAGTCCGCGACCCACAGCTCGTTCGGGCGCGTCGCGCTGAAGTCGCGCTCAACCAGATCCGGACTCCTCCTCGGCCGTCGGGTCGGCGGTCGTGGTGCGCCAGGGCTTGCCGCGGCGCTTGGCGCCCTGCAGGCCGTGCTGGTGCATCAGACGACGGACGCGGTCGCGGCCGACCTGGACGCCGTGGCGTCGGAGCGTCAGCCAGGTCTTGCGGTAGCCGTAGGCGCCGTAGTTGCGCTCGGCGACCTCCTCGATCAGCGCCAGGAGCTTCTCGTCATCCACGACCCGCTGGGAGCGCTGGCCGGTCGCGCGGTGGTAGTAGGCGGACGCCGACACGCCCAAGGTCCTGCAGATCGGCTCGACCCCGAAACGGGCGCGGTGCTCGTCGATGAACGCGCTCACTTCGGTCGGTCTTGATCGAGCTCGGTCGCGAAAAACACGCTCGCCGCCTTCAAGATCTCGTTCGCCCGACGCAGCTCATAGACCTCCTTGCGCAGCTCCTTGATCTCCTCCCGCTCCGCCGCCGTCGGCAGATCCGGACGCAAGCCCTCGTCGGCCTCGAGCTGGCGCACGTACTTGCGCAGCGTCTCCGACGGCACGCCCAGGTCCCGGGCCACGTGGGCGATCGGCCGGTTGCTCTCGATCACCACCCTGGCGCCGCGATCAAGCAGTTCCTTGGGATACTTCCTCGGACGTGACATCAGCCTGAAGACTCCTCGTTCCCCGGGACGGATCCGGGCATTCGAAGTCTCCGTCAAACCCAGCCTGCCTCATCGAGCTGAGGGGGCTGAGCATGGCGGACTACTGGGTCGTCGAGAGTAAGGACGGGACGGGTTGGAGCGTGCGACGTGCGGGCTCTGAGCGTGCGAGTTCGGTGCATGACACGCAGGCGCAGGCAATCCGGGCCGCGCACCCGTTGATTCGCAACTCGGGTGGTGGCGAGCTGGTCGTTCACGACCGGCACGGCGCGATCCGGCAGAAGGACACGATCAGCAAGACCGACCCCTACCCCCCGCCCGGCTGATCACCCCGCTTGAGCGAATGCGAACAGATGTTCGTGTACGCTGCGCGGGATGGGAAACGCCGGAAGCGATTACGCACTCTTCCGGCGAGCGCTGCTGATGCGCTCGATGACGCAGATCGACGCGGCCGCTCGGGCCCTCCCTCGGATCGGCCTTGAGGACGCGTTGCGGATCCTTGTGGTTATGGCGGAGAAGCAGGACGCGCGGTACGAGCGGGCTGCGGTGCGTTGGGCGGCTCGGGCCAGCGCGGAGCTGGGTCTCGGGGTCGATGAGAGCCGGCGGGTGTTGGCGCTTGTCGAGGTCTTGCCTGAGGCGCCGGAGGCGTTTGCGGTGCGGTTGCGCGCGGTGCTGTCGCGCGGCCGGGCTGGGTAGGTCAGCGCCGACGGCGGCGTGGGTGCGTCGTGGTCGCCGGGCGGGGCGGTTGGTCGAAGGTGGCTTCGGCGCGTTCGACGGCGTAGAGCAGGTCGTTGCGGGCCTGCTCGGGGGTGGTGTGGTCGAGCACGTCAGGGGCGTCGACGGCGGTGAGGTAGATGGTGGCGGACGCGGTGAGGTCGCGGAGCGCTCGCTCGTGGTCGGTCACTGGTCGTTGCGGGTGAGTCGGGCGTGGGCGATGCGGTAGACGCTGGCGGTGGTGCCGGTGGGGTGGCGTGCGCCGTAGGCGATGGCCAAGAGGACGTGGGTGCCGTCGGCGCGGCGCTCGAGGCGTAGGACGAGGGCCCAGCGGTCAGTGCTGCCTTCGGGGACGTAGACCTTGGCGCAGCCGGGGAGGCGGTCGGGCCCGTCTTGGCGGCAGCGGCGTAGGCGACTGCTGGGGATCCCGCCGAGTCGGGCGGCGTCGCGGCGTTCGATCTGCAGCGCGAGGCGCGCGGGGTCGGTGAGGCGGGCGAGGTCGGGCGTGAGGAGTTCGTCGTCGAAGACGACGGGCAGGATCGGGTCCGGCACGGGTCAGCCTTCGTCGTCGGTGGGGAGCTCACTGAACCAGGCGGGCTGTTCGGCGGCGGGCACCGGGGTCAGTCCGTGGCGGGTCTCGACCTGGGCGAGCGTGGGCTCGCGTCGGATGACCAGCGCGCCGTCGGCGCGGGTCTCCTCGAGCACGAATGTGCCTTCGAGGTCTCCGTGGAGGTCGAGGATGGTGAGGTCGTCCACTGCTGTCGAGTGTGGCATCTGCTGGCGCACGGCGCCACTCCTTCCCGCCCGCTGTCGGCGGGCCGGAGGTGGGTGCGCGGCTGCCCGGCGGGAGCGGGCGGCCGCGCGTGGTTGGAGGTTGGTCAGGCGGCGATCGCTTCGCGGCCGTGCGGGTGGGCGTCGGAGGTCGGGGTGATCGCGGGCACGGCGGCGGCGCTCGATCCGGGCTGCCCGGGTTCGGTGTGGAGGGCGTTCTCGATGCGGGCGGCGAGGCGGTCGGTGAGGGCGGCGATCTGCTGCCAGGCGTCGGGGCCGGTCTGTTCGCTGTAGGCGGCGAGATATGGGATGGAGTTCGCGGCCGGGTCGAAGCCCAGGCCGCGGGCGACGATGTAGGCGACGGACTCGGCGACGAGTTCCTCGCGCGCGTAGGTGAGCGTGGGGTCGTCGTCGCGGCGGTCTTCGCGCACGAGGGCGTGGGCGAGCTCGTGGGTGAGCGCGACGACCTGCTGGTTGACGCTGATGTCGCGGGCGATCTCGATCGTCTTCAGGGCGGGCGTGTAGCGCCCGTCCCCGGGGATGGCGTCGGTGGTCGTGACGGTCACGCCGAGGGTCGCGGCGAGGTCGGTGAGGGGTGCCCAGGCGTCGGCGAGGTCCTCGCCGGTGAGGTCGGCGATGGGCGGGTCGAGTGGTGCGGGCTGTGCGGGTGCGGGGAGCGGGTCGACCTGCTCGCGCGCGAACACGGGGCCGAGCTTGAACCGGGTGCGCGGCTTGGTGGCGGGGTCGGCGCCGGCGTCGCGCCACTGCTTGAGCTGTTTGGTGTTCGGGGGGACGGGCTGCCAGATCAGCAGCGACCGCTCGCCCTTGCGGACGCAGTACCCGAGGCTCAGCCAGCGCTTCAAGCCCGCGACGCGAGTGGCGTCGGGGCGCTGCAGCGCGATGAGCAGCTGGTTGTTGAGGCTGTAGGCGCGAAAGGCGCCGCGGGTCTTCAGCCAGGCCTTCCAGCCGTCGGTGCTGGTGAGCTGCTGAACGGCGTCCTGGGCGAGCTTGCGGTCGCGCTCGCGGCGGGCGGCGCGCTCCTCCTCGGTCAGCGGCTGGCGGGTGCGCTTGCTGTTCTTGGCCATGGGGTTTGGTCCTTTTGTGAGGCTCGTGGCCCACCCGGGTGGCGGACCGATCCCCGACCGACAGCACGCCCCGTAGGGCGTGCCATTCTCGGAAGGGGGTCGGCGCGGCGCCCGGGCCGGCCTCCTAGCTCCTCCTCTCCCCCAGCTCGTCGTTCTCGAGGTCCCCTACGGTGGGGTCCTCGTCGTCGAAGACGTCCAGGACGGTCCGGTGGTTCGGGGCGTAGACGACGAACTGCAGGGGCCGCCGCACGACGGCCCCCTCGGTCGCAGCGACCGTCGTTCGGCTAGCCATCGCTGCCGGGCTGCACGGTCGCCTGCGCGGGGTCGCCGGTCTGGTGGTGCTCGCGGAGCTGCTTGAGCTTGCGTTCGGCGTCGTAGCGCTCCATCGAGTAGCTGGGGAACGCGTCGGTCATCGCGGCCTGCGCGGCGTCGAGCTGCTCGGCCGTCACCGTGGCCGGGTCCTCGACGGTCGTCACGGCGTCGACGATCTGTCGGGCCTCGTCCCGTCGGGCCGCGTTCGCGGCGGCCTCTGCGCGCTGGCGGGTGCGCTCGGCGATGAGCTGCTGCAGGCGCTCGTCGCCGGGGAGCGCGGTCTCGGCGTAGCGCTCGAGGATCTCCGGGATCTCCGCGGCCCACGGGGTGCCGCTCGGGCGCACGGTCTTGAAGGACCGGTTGCTCTGGGCGACGGCGCGCTCGTCGGCGAACCACGCCATGACCACGAGGGCGATGCAGCGACCGGCGTGCTCCCCAGGGGTGTTCGCGCCCTTCAGGTAGTCGCGCGCGCGAGCGGCGGCCTCGCTGCTGTTGGGCAGGTAGGTGCGCTTGAGCTTGCCGCCCTTGGTGGTCTCCTCGGTCACCCAGCCGGGAAAGCCGTAGCGGGCACCGCGCAGCGCGAGGTCGCCGAGGTCAGCGGCCAGGTCGATCGTGGTCACGACGCGCAGGGCGTCGACATCGAGCTTGACCCTGGAGAGCTTGTCGACCATCGCGCGGCCGAGCCGGTCGTTGAACGCGCACGCCGTTTCGCGCTCGGCGGCCTGCTGCTCGCGCTCCGCGGCCGCCTGCGCCTTGCGCTCGGCCTCGGCGGCGGCCGGGTCGGGCTCTCCCTGCGCCGGGCTCGGCGTTTCGCTGGCCGCGTCGGTCGCGGCCTGCTGGGCGAGCTCGGCAGTGCGCTGGCGCTGGGCCTTGAGGTCCTTGACGTGGTCGGCGATGGCGTCGGCAGCGAGCTGGGCGGCGACGTCAGCGCCGAGGATCAGCCCGCGGTAGTCCTCACCGAGGGTGGCGTTGAGCGCCGCGGCGGTCTGGAAGGAGGCGCGGGTGAACGTCAGCCCGGCGGGCCGGCTGCCGGTGAGGGCTTCGATCCGGTCCAGGCCCTTAATGGCTTTGGGGCTGAGGTCGAGTTGCTCGAGCGGGCACTGGCCGTTGGCGTCGTAGACGCCGGCCGGGAGGGACGGGAGGCTGAGCAGGACGTCGAGCGGATGCTCGACGGCGTCCTCCCAACGCCAGGGCTCCTCGTCCTGCTGCTGAGAGCGGCAGACCTCGGCGGCCAACGCGACCGCGGCGGTACGGGAGGCCTGGGCGAGCTTGCGCAGGCCCGTGACAGCGCTCACGGGGATGGTGGCGTCCGCGAAACCGGCATGCAGCTCGTCGGGGAGTTCCAGGAGGTGCAGATGGGTGCGCACGTAGGCCTGGGAGCGCCCGAACCGCAGGGCGATGGCCTTGACGGTGCGACCGCCGTGGCGCAGGCGCTGGTAGGCGCGGGCGCGCTCCAGGGCGGTGAGGTCGACGCGCAGCTCGTTCTCGATCAGCGCGTCCTCGAGGCGGTCCTCCTCGTCCTGGGCCTCGGTGACGACGATCGCGGGGATCTCCGTCAAACCGGCCTCGTGGGCGGCGGTGAGCCGGCGGTCGCCAGCGAGCAGCTCGTAGCCGCCGTGCGGGTGGGCGGTGACGCGGATCGGCTGCAGCACGCCGCGCTCTTTGATGGTCAGGACCAAGCGGGTGAAGTCGTCGTCTCGCACGACGTCGGTGCGCGGGTTGAAGCCGTCGGCGCGGTGCACGTCGGCGATCGCCACGGTGGCCTGCTCGACGGCGGGGGTGCTGGTGTTCTGGGGGCTCATGCCCACTCCCTTTCGGGTCGGTGGACCGCCCGGGTGGCGGTCCGTTCCCCAACCACCAGCACGGGCGGAGCCCGTGCAACAGTGGGCGGGATCGGACTGCCGCCCGGGCTGAGGCGGCGTCTGTTCGCCCTGGCTGCGACGCAACAGTACGTTGCATCTACGCAACATACGTGTAACATTGACGCATGAGTCCAGCAGAGCATGCCCAGGTTGTCGAGGCAGCCCGCCGCGTGATTACAGAACACGGATATGCGGGTGCGACGCTTGAGCGAATCGCGGAGGAGGCGGGGATCTCACGCGTGACGTTGCACCGTCGCGGAACGACGAAGGACGGGCTCTTGGCGGAGCTTGTCGCCCGCGCGACGGAGTCCTACCGCGCGGCCATGTGGCCGGTGCTGACGGCCACCGGCAGCGGGGCCGAACGTCTCGGGCTGGCGCTGCAGACGTTGTGTGCGTCAGCGGAGGAGAACATGGCGATGCTGGTCGCGCTTCGTGCCCAGACCGACGCGGTGTTTCACCGTCCTGGCGAGGAGGAGGTGCTGACCCGCACGGTCTTCACTGAGCCGCTGGAGAAGCTTCTGCACGACGGGGCCTCCGACGGCACGTTGCGCGAGGTCAACGCGCTTGAGACTGCGACGGTCTTGTTCAACCTCGTCGGCTGGACCTATATCCATCTACGCACCGGGCACGGCTGGCCACCGGGCCGGGCTGCGGCCGCCACGCTTGACCCGGTGCTTCACGGACTTGTCGCGCAACCTGACAGGACACGATCGTGAGCACTGAGCAGCGTTACGTTCCGGCGACCGGGCGGCTTCCGTTCCTTAGGGCCTATGACAGCGCGATCGCGCTGACTATGCGCGAGTCGGCTTGGCGGTCACAGCTCGTTACGTGGGTCCTTGCCGATGTAGCGGAAGGACCTGTGGTCGATGTCGGTGCCGGGACGGGCACCCTGGCCATTTCGTTGGCGGGCCCCCGCGTCGCGTCAGTCATCGGGGTCGACGGCGACGAGCGCGTCCTTGACCTGGCGCGCTTGAAGCCGGACGCCGACTTGGTGGACTGGCGTGTCGGGTTGGCGACGGACCTTCCGGTCGACGCTGCTACGGCTGACGTCGTCGTTATGTCCCTGCTGCTGCACCATCTCCATCCCGAGGATAAGCTGGCCGCGCTGCGTGAGGCAGCCCGCGTTCTTCGTCCCGGCGGCGCGCTGTATGTCGCCGATTGGGGACCTGCCCACGATGCGCTGATGCGGTTTGCGTTCGCCGGCCTTCAGCTGCTGGACGGTCGTGCGACGACGCGTGACCATGTCGCCGGCCTGGTGCCCGGATTGATTGAAACCGCAGGGTTCCAGACACCGCAGCGGTCGCTGCGCCTGCGGACGGTCTGGGGAAGCTTCGAAGTTCTGCGGTCGGTGCGGTCATGACCACGCCTCCCTCCCCCGACCAGGAGGTCGCCGCAGCGATTGGTCGGATCATCGCGGGCAGCCCCGATCCCTACGGGGACTATTCGGTGCTCCGCGCCAAGGATCCCCGGCTGCGCCTCCCCGACGGGACCTGCGTCATGACGCGCCGTGAGGATGTTGTGAGCGTCTTGCGCGACCCGCGCTTCGGACACCTCTACCACGAACGCCAGCGCGCTCTGTGGGGCGCGGGGGAGCTCGAGCGCAGCCGGTTGCTGCAGAGTCGTCTGCGCTGGTTTCTGTTCATGGACCCGCCGGATCACGGCAGGCTTCGCGGTCTCGTCCAGCAGGTCTTCACCAAGCGGGCGTTCTTCGAGCGCGCGGGGCGAATCCAGGTACTGGTCGACGAGCACCTCGATCGGGCGCTAGGCCTCGGGGATTTTGATGTGGTTGCCGACTTCGCGCGGCCGCTGACCGTGGACACGATCGGTGATCTGCTCGGCGTACCGCAGAAGGACCGCACGCGGTTCACGGACTGGGGCATCATGTTCGAAGCACTTCCGGGGGCGGAGGCCTTCGACCATGCGGAGCGACTGATCGTCGAGTACGAGGACTACTTCTCGGAACTGCTGCAGCGCAAGCGTGCGGTCCCGGGCGAGGACCTGCTGAGCCAGTTGATAGCGGCGGAATGCGAGGGCGACCGCCTCGACGAGGACGAGCTGTTGGCGACGGCGTTCTCGCTTTTCGGCGCAGGGTTTGACACCACGCGAAATCTGATCGGTAATGCCACGAAGGCGCTACTCGAGCACCCTGAGCAGGTCGCGCTCCTTCGCGAGGATCCGTCGCGAGTCCGGTACGCCGTCGAGGAAGCACTGCGCTTCGACGCGCCGGTCCAGTTCACGACCAGGGCCGCGCTCGAGGACGTCGAGGTAGGCGGCGAGACGTTCCGGCGCGGCGAGGCTTTTTACCTCTGTCTTGGCGCGGCGAACCGCGACCCCGCCGCATACGCCGATCCTGACGTCTTCGACATCCTGCGTGAGCGACCGCAACCGGCGACCTTCGGCGGCGGGATCCACCACTGCGTCGGCGCCGCCATGGGCCGGCTCGAGACGCAGCTGGCACTCGCATCGCTGTTCGAGCGCGCGCCTCGGCTGCGAGTGTCCGACGAACCTCAGTGGAGCTCGGGCGCGGTGTTCCGTGGCCTGCGGACGCTGCCGGTGGCGAGCTAGCCTCCACCGCGCCGGCTGCGTCGGGCGTGGTTGTTCACGCCGACGGCAGCGGGTTCAGCCGGGACGTGCGTAGAGAACTCCCGGGCGCACGCTTGCGAGCAGAACGTCTCATGGATCCCGGGCAGCCGGACGTGCGCAGCGCCGTCGGGAAGGCGCATCTGGCAGACCGGATCCAGCGTGAGGCTTCCAGTACTCCCTTGGCCTGGTGCGACGAGGGCTCGCAGCAGCCCGATCGGGGCGCGGACGTTGCGCAGAGCGCGGGGTCCAAGGTCGTCGAACGTCACGCTGGTCGCGGGTCCGGCTGCGTCGCGGGTCGCTGCGGTCAGCAGGACTTCTCCGCCTTCTGGAAGCGCGGCGACTCGGGCAGCGATGTTGACGGTGCTGCCGAACCAGTCGTTGTCTCGCCGGACTGCTGGACCGGTGTGCATGCCGACGCGTACCTGCGGAAACGGCCGGTCGGCTGCGGCTTCGGTGACGAGCCGTAGCCCGAAGAGCACGGCATCGGCGGCGTGTGGGATGCGAACCATGCAGGCGTCTCCGAGGGACTTGAGGTCTTCGCCGCCGGGTGGGAGCAGTCGGTTGAGTTCGGCGCAGAAGGTGGTTGCGATCTCGGCGGCCGTCTCGTCGCCGTGGGCTTCGGTCATGGCGGTGAATCCTGCGAGGTCGGCGAATACGAAGGTCTGGTACACGTTCAGCGCTCTCGATTGTGTGATTCCTCGAGGGCTTCGCGTCCTTCGTGGATGGCGATGGCGGCGATGAGCAGCGCGACTAGGGGGTCGGCCCACCACCAGCCGAAGAGGACGTTCAGGCTCAGTCCGGTCAGGAGACTGATGGAAAGGTAGTTGCTGAGCCAGGTCTCCTGGGCTTGGGCGACCAGGACGGGGTTGTCGAGCGCCTGTCCTGTCCGGCGTTGCGCCACGGCTACGGGGATCATGACGGCGAGGGCGACGAGGTTCAGCACGATTCCGACGAGCGACTCGCCTGCCTTGTCGGCCGTGATGAGGTCACGGGTGGCTTCGAAGCCGACGTAGGCGGCCAGCACGAAGAACGTGTAGGCAATCAGGCGAAGGGCCGGCTTCTGGCGTGCGTTTGCGCCTCCGCTGAGTTGCCAGATGACGATGCTCGCGGCGACGACCTCAATCGCTGAATCGATGCCGAAACTGATCAGTGCGATCGACCCCGCAGCGAGGCCGGCGGTGATCGCGATGACGCCTTCGATGACGTCCCAGACGACGATGAACCAGGCCAGCGCGAGGCCTCGGCGGCGGAGCGCCTCGGTCGCGTGGGACGAGGCGTTCATGGCTGAGTGGACGGCGAGCAGCACCCGTCGGCGCACGGCTCGTTGTTCTGCGCCGGGGTGTTCGTTGCCGCTCGCTGACCGGCGACGCGAAGAAGGCGGACGCCGTTGAGCGTGACGAGCAGCGAGACGCCCATGTCGACGGCGACGGCGGCGACCAGCGAGACGAGGCCCAGTGGCGCCAGGACGACGAAGACCGCTTTGGTTGCCAGCGACACGATCACGTTCTGCCGCATGATCTTCACCGCTCGGCGGCTGTGTTCGATCGCTTCGGGCAGGCGGTCGAGCTCGTCGCCCATCAAGGCGACGTCGGCTGACTCCAGCGCGATGTCGCTGCCGGCCGCGCCCATGGCGACGCCGACCGTTGCGCCGGCGAGCGCCGGTGCGTCGTTGACACCGTCACCGACCATCGCGATGGCCTGGTCACTTCCGAGCTCGCGGATCGCCTCAAGCTTGTCCTGCGGCAGCAGCCCGGCGCGCCATTCGCTGATGGCGGTTCGTTCTGCGACGGCGCGGGCAACGCGCTCGCTGTCGCCGGTGAGCATGACGACACGCGTGACTCCCACACTGGACAGTCGGGCGACAGCGCCCGGGGACTCGGGTCGCAGCTCGTCGGCGAGGCCGAAGACGGCGAGCACCCGGTCCGCTTCGCCGAGCGCGACCGCGGTCTCGCCGCGCTGCTCTGCCTCGTCGAACGCGGCAGGCATCGCCGCGTCGTTGTCGGCGGCCATGCGCGGGCCGCCGGCCCAGAGGGCACGTCCGTCGATGGTGGCGTGGGCGCCGCGCCCGGGCACCGCCGCGAAGTCGGCCGCCGGGAGGGCTCGCAGTCCTCGAGCGTCCGCCGCTCGCAGCAGTGCCGCGGCGAGCGGATGCTCAGAACCCCGCTCCACCGATGCCATCAGCTGCAGCGCCTGGTCCTCAGAGAGACCTGAGGTGGCGGTGATGCTGGCCATCTCCGGGTGGCCCTTGGTCAGGGTCCCGGTCTTGTCCAGCGCGACGACGCGAACGCGGCCGAGGTCCTCCAGCGCTTGGCCGCCCTTGATGAGCACTCCTCGGCGAGCGGCGCCGCCGATGGCGGAGACGACGCTGACGGGGACGGAGATGACCAAGGCGCACGGGCAGGCCACGATCAGGAGCGCGAGCGACCGGTAGAGCCACGTGTCGAAGTCGGCCCCCGCAGCGGTCGGGATGACCGTCAGCAGGACGGCTGCGAGGAAGACCGCCGGGGTGTAGAAGCGGGCGAACCGGTCGACGAAACGCTCGGCGGGCGACTGGCTGCCCTGTGCTTCGGCGACGAGCTCGGCGATCCGGGCAAGTGTGCTGCCCGCCGCCGGCGCCGTGACGCGCACCGTGAGGGCTCCCTGCGCGTTGAGGGTCCCGGCGAAAACCTGGTCGCCGAGCTCCTTGTCGACGGGGACGGACTCCCCCGTCAGCGGTGATTCGTCGACGCTGCTGCGCCCGTCTTCGACGACGCCGTCGAGCGGAAGTCGCTCTCCGGGACGGACGAGCACCAACGATCCGACTGCGACGGACTCGACGGGGACCAGTTCGTCGCCGGCGTCGGTCACGACGCGGGCTTCCGGGGGCGCGAGGTCCATGAGGCCCTCCACTGCGCGGCGGCTGCGGTCAAGCGCGAATGTCTCGAGCGTGGTCCCGATGGCAAACAGCACGAGCACCCAGGCCGCCTCGGCGAAGTCGCCGATGGCGACGGCGCCGACGGCTGCCATGGCCATCAGCACGTTCATATCCAGGACGCGGCGGCGCAACGCCGTGACGGCGGACAGTCCGATCGGCCATCCGCCCACAGCCATCGAGGCGAGGAACGCGGCGTCCGAGATCCTCTCGGCGGCGCCCGCCAGTGACGCGATCACGGCGGCGATCAGGAGGGCTGCTGAGGCGGTCGTGGAGACCGTGCGCCGGTTGCGTCGCCAGTACGGGACCGCCGGTTGCCGGGGTGCTCCCGGGTCATGTACCTCGTAGCCCGCCCGGCGGACCGCGCTCGACAGAGCGTCGCGCGAAACGTCACCGCGGATCAGGAGCGTCGAGTTGCCGAACGACACCTGCGCGTCGTCGACCCCGTCCAGGCCTGCGACAACCTTCTGAACCGTTTGCGCGCACGACGCGCAGTCCATGCCGGCGACGACGAACCGGCGGGCATCGGGCGCTTCGGCCAGCGAGGGCGTCGCTGTGGGGGTCATGCGATCACCTCGGGCGCCATCACGTCGTCGAGCAGGCTCTCCCCGACCCCGGTGAGGGAGTAGAGGACCATGCGGCCGTCCTTTCGGGAGCGCACCAGCCCGGCGGTGCGCAAGAGGCGCAGGTGGTGCGAGACGATCTTGTCCTGCCTCTCGGCCAGCCACGCCAGATCGCAGACGCACAGTTCGCCGCCGTCGCGCAGGGCGATCGCGAGCCGCAGGCGGCTCGGATCAGAGAGTCCCTTCACCCGCAGCGCCCGGAGTTCCAGGTCCTCGACCGACGGCAGCGTCGTGCGCAACCTCTCGGCGGTCGCGACGTCGATTGCCAGCAGGTCGCAGCGCTCGTCCTCAGCCATGGCGCATACTCTAACGAAGATGAGAATTTCAGGACAAGGGTGGGTTCTTCGGTGGGCGCTGCTCGCGGCCGCGACCGATTGGCTGACCAAGGTCGTCGCCGAACAGACGATGCCTCCAGGCGTCGGGTTGCCGCTCGGCGCGCGGTTGGACCTCAGCCATAACACCGGGGTGGCGTTCGGCGGGCTTTCCGGCGCTCCCGACGGCGTCGTCTTGGGCGTGGTGGCAGTCGGTATCGCGGGGCTTGGGTGGGCGGTGGTAAGCGGAGTGCTGCCGGGCGGGATCGCTGGCGGGTTGCTCCTCGGTGGAGCCATCGCGAACCTGGTCGATCGGCTCGAGGGTGGCGGCGTCACCGACTTCATCGACGTCGGCGCGTGGCCGTCGTTCAACCTTGCCGACGTCTACCTCACCGTCGGCGTCGCCCTGGTGTTGCTCAGCGCCGTGCGGCCTGCGGAGTCGCGCGACCGGTCCTTGAGAGCGCCTGATTGACACCGGCCTCATGCCCATCGGTGTGCTGTTCACGGCGCTCGGGACACCGCGTTCGTTCGGGCGTGACCGGGGTCGCTTTGGCCGGGTTGGGCGTCAGGTACTGGTAAGGGCGCCGGTGCCGATGAGTGCCAGGATGGTCGAGCCGACGACGAGCCGGTAGACGATGAAAACCGTGTAGGTGTGTCCGGCGACGAACCTCAGGAGCCACGTCACGGCGGCGTACCCGACGACGAAGCTCACGGCCGTCGCGGTGATCGTCGGGCCCCATCCGACCCCCGCGGTGATCTCGTCATATCGGGTGAAGGACTGCAGCGTCCCGGCGCCTGCCAGCGCGGGAATTGCCAGAAAGAACGCGAGCTTGGTCGCTGTGACCCGGTCGATCCCGCGTATCAGCCCGATTGAGACCGTCGCGCCGGAGCGCGACACGCCCGGGATCAGCGCCAGGCACTGCGCCAGCCCGATGATGATCGTGTCGCGGCGCGTGACGTCCTTCTCCCCGCGCTCCTGGGTCGCCCCCCGGTCGGCGGCGTACATCACGAAGCTCCAGAGGATCAGCGCGCCGCCGACGAACCAGAGGTTGCGCAGCGTCGTCTCGATCGTGTCCTTGAACAGCAGGCCGACGATGCCCAGCGGCAGCGAGCCCAGCAGGATCGCCCAGGCGAACCGGTAGTCGGGCTCGTCGCGCCTCGAAGACTGCGTGAGCCCGGCGAACCACGCCATCAGGATCCGGCGGATGTCGTGCCGCAGGAAGATGAGCGTCGCGAGGACCGCGCCGACCTGGATGATCGCCGTGAACGCGGTGATGTCCGGGTCGTCGATCTCGTACCCGAGCAGCTTCTCGATCACCGTCAGGTGACCGGTGCTGGAGATCGGGAGGAACTCGGTCAGCCCTTCGACGGCGCCGAGCAGGATGGCTTCGAGGACATTCACGGGCGGCCGACGTCCGGTCGTGCGCGGCGTTCGTCCTCGTCGACCGTCCGGGACGGCAGGTCGTATCCGGCCTTGGCGTGGGCCGGCGGCAGATGCGCTTCGCGTGCCGGGCCGGATCGCTCGATGGCTGTCACAGCCCCGAGAAGATGTTCAGGCCGAGCGTATTCAAGAGGTCCTGCGCGGAGCTGTTCATGTTCGTGAGCTCGCCGGTGAGCATCAGCACGCCCATCGTGATCAGGATCAGTCCGCTGACCGCAGTGACGATCAGGTGCCGGTCGCGCAGCCAGCGAAAGACGTTGGTCGCCCTGTCGAACGCGACGGCCGTCAGCAGGAAGGGCACCGCCAGGCCAAGCGAGTAGAACGCGAGCAGGACGCCGCCCTTGCCGACCGAGTCGGACGTCGCAGCGGTCCCGAGGATCGCGGTGAGCGTCGGGCCAATGCACGACGTCCATGCCACCGCGAACGCGAGGCCGGCGATGACGGGGCCGCCGGACCCGGCGCGCTCCATGATCGATGCGGGTCGCCACTCCTGGTTGATGCGGGTGACGAACGGGGTGAGCAGGAGGAAGACCCCCATGGTGATGATCGCGGCGCCGGCGATCGTGTTGACGAGGCCGCGGTGGTCGTTGAGCGTCGAGCCAATGCCGGTCGCGGTCATGCCCAGGGCGACGAACATCACCGTGAACGACAGGCAGAAGATCGAGGCCGGCCAGAGCACCTTGCCGACGCCCTGTTCGTGCGTGCGGATGTCGTCGAGCGACAGGCCGCTGACCGCGGACAGGTAGCCCGGGACGAGCGGGAGCACGCACGGGGAAACGAAGGAGATGAACCCCACGGCGAACGCCGCGAGGACGGTCGTGTCGGCCTGGGCTGCGAGCGGGAGCAACATGCCGATCATCGCCTGCTCCCTGGAGGGGTGCCGCTGGGCTCTCGGATCTGCAGCAGCGGTTGGGGATCGAACGTAATGCTCATGCGCCGAGTTTTCGGAGCGCCTCGTCGAGGAACTCCTCGCTGACCTGGCCGCGGGAGATTGCGCGGATCCGCCCCTGCGTGTCAAGCACGAAGGTCTCAGGTACCCCGGTGCCCCCGAAGCCCTTGTAGAGCTCGGTGTCGGTGTCGCGGATGCTCGTGTACGTGATGCCGTGCTCACGCTCGAAGTCCCGCGCGTCGGCGACCGCATCCTGGTAGGTCACGCCGAGGACGATGCCTTTTCCCGCGGCCGACAGTCGCCTGTGGATCTTCTCGAGTACCGGGGCCTCGTCCTTGCACGGGTCGCACCACGAGGCCCAGAAGTTCAGGACGACGATCTTGCCGCGGACATCCTTCAGCGATCGCGAGCCTCCGCCATCGTTCAGCGGGAGTTGCAGACCGGCCTGGGGCGAGGCAGGGAACTCGCCGCGCCTGACCGCGTCATCAAGCGTGGTGTCGTTGCCACCAAGGACGAGGCCGTAGGTCAGCAGTCCGACGAGCAGGGCGGCCGCGACCACCACCAGGACACCTTGAACTCTCATCGCTGGCGTCCGCCTGGCGTATCGCACGATTCGCCCCGCGCAGATGACTCACGCATCAGATCGCCTTGCGTCGTTGGCTGCCATTACCTTAACTCTAACGATCGTGCGAATATAGGGACTCGACACGGGGGGGAGCTTAGCCTCGATCCACCGCGTAAACGGTGAGCGCGCTCGGTCCGAGGGGGTCGAGCGCGTGAGCGGTGGCTCGGGAAGCCGATGGTCCGCCAACTGAGCTAGCGGTCGCCTTCGGAAGCTGTTGAGGCGGCGGTTGAGCAGGGTGTGCGTGCAGGGGCCGTCGCGGAGGTCCTGCGGTGCGATCGTCGTCGAACGAGTGGCCGGCGGTCAGGCCGGCTGCAGGGCGCGGATGCGTTCGAGGGCTTGGGTGAAGGCGTTGCGCCAGGGCCAGCGGGCTGGCAGGTGCAGGGTCCAGCGCCGGGCGGTGCGGGTCAGTCGGCCGGGCAACGTCAGCCAGCGGCGGCGCAGGGTGCGGGCGGTGCGGATGGTCTGGTTGGGGGCGCCAAGCAGCTGGGTCCAGCGCAGCAGGTTGTGCGCGATCGCGGCGAGGACCGTCCAGGCGCTGTTGGCGCAAAAGCGGCCGGAGGGGAAGTGCGCGAGGGCCTGGTCTTTGAGGTCGCGGATGGCCAGCTCGATCTGTGCGTGCTGGCGGTGCTCGGCCTCGACGAGCGCGAGGTCGTCGGTGCGGTTGGTGATGAACGCGTAGTGCTCCCAGGTCGGCAGCAGCTGGCCTTGGCGGTCGAGGGTGCGAACGCGGCGAATCACGAGCCGGCGGCTTGTGGCCCATTCGGTTTCGGCGATCTGGGCGATCGAGGTCTTCGGGTAGTCCTCGAGCGTGGTCCATGCGGTCTCGTCGATCGCTTCGATCGCTGCTCGGATCTTGGGGTTCTGGCGAACGCCGATCGAGAAGTCCCAGCCCGCGGCCTCGAGCTTGTCGAAGGTCTTGTTGTTCCAGAAGCCGCTGTCGGCGCGCAGCAACCTGGGGCCGGTCGCGTTCGTGCGGGCGATGCGGGCGATGAGCTCGTCGAGGAACCGGCCGGCGCCCCTGGAGGTGTTCGCCGAACCCTTCCTGAGGCGGATGTGCAGGACCTCGCCGGTGTCGGCGCGCGTGGCGAGGATCGGATGCATCCCGCGCACGCGGGTGTAGCCGAACGCCGCGCCCTGCTTCTTGGATCCGTAGACCTCACCAACGAACGAGTCGAGGTCGATCACCAGCCGCCCGTCGCCCGGCCCCGCGCCAGCGGCCCAGGCGCGCGCGACGAGCTCACCGAGGACACGGTCGAGCTGGCGGACGTGCCCGAACGTGAACGCCCGCAAGAACGTGCCGAGCGTCGACGGGGCAAGCACGCGGTGGCCGACCAGTTCGGCGGTGCGCCCCGAGCGCAACAGGTCGCAGTCGTCGATGCAGTCGGCGCCGAGCGCCATCGCCGAGACCAACGTCATCGCCTTCGCGCCCTCCAGGCCGGCGCCGGGACGATCACCGAGATCGACGGTCTCGTCGATGAGCTGCTCGGCCCCAAGGCGTTGGGCAAGCGTCGCGACCAGCGCGATCCCGGCGCTGGCGACCGCCCGCTCATCGTCAAAACAGACGTCGATCGCGTCCAGTCCGGACGGCCCGCCATGCTGCACCACGAAGGTGACCTCCTGCTGCAGGACCCCGGATGCCGCTACATCCGTGAAAAGCCCTGCTCAGGAGGTCATTCTTCGCTAGCAACCGGACGACACCGGTCTAGCCTCGCGGTGGATCGAGGCTTAGACGTCGGCGCCGAACAGCCAGAAGCCGCTGCCGAGGACGGCGACTAGGACGGGCTGGTGTACGAGGTAGAACGGCAGGGAGCGACGACCCGGTTGGGCGGCGAGGCGACCGAGGCGCGGGTGGCGGGGTAGCGCTCGTAGGGCGGGTCCGCGACGCCCGCAGGGGTACAGGACGCTTCCGAGGGCGACGCCGAGGAGTGCGGCACCGCCCCACGGCATCAACGGGTACCAGTCGACGCCCGCCTGGGGCGGCTCGAACCCGAGCGCGAGCAGACCGGGGATGTCGCTGGTGAGGTCCGTGGAGAGCCCGGCGGCGATGATCGCGGCGCCGAGGATCGCGTTCCAGCGGCCGAGCCGGACGGTGAGCGGCAGCACGACGATCATCAGTGCGGCGATGAGATGGAGGATCCCGAAGCGCACGGCGTCGTCGGGGCCCAGCGCGACGCGGGTCGCGATCGACACGACCGTTGCGGCGGCGAGCACTTCGAAGCCGCGCAGGAGGTGTGATCGCCAGAGCTGCTCGCCGGTGAGCCGGTCGGCTTTGGCGCGTTCGTGGGAGATCCAGAAGCTGATCCCGACGAGCGTCAGGAACGTCGAGCCGCAGACGACCTGCAGCGCTCTCCAGACGCCGTTGTAGGGGTCCACCCCGGCCGCGGGAAGCAGGAAGTTGATGTCGTAGACGACGTGGTAGACGACCATCATGACCATCGCGAGCGTCCGCGTGGCGTCGACCTCCCATAGCCGGTCGTCATCACCTCGTGGGCGGCGTCGTTGAGGCTCCCGCTCAGGCGCGGGCGCTGTGTCGTTTCTCGAGCTCAGTGTCTCCGACATATCGTAGGATCATGGCAGGGGCGGGCGCGCCCTTGGAAGGGGTCCGCGCCCGCCCCGTTTCTCCTACACTACGTAGGATGAACTCGCCTCGACTGCACGCTTCTGCGCCCGTGATCCGCTCGGGCAGCAGCCCCACAGCGGCGCTCGCGCTTACGGCGCTGGTCGCGGCGGCGGCGAGTTTCGCGATGCATCACGTCGGCCCGCTGGCGGCCCACGTCGCTCCGTGGGCGGTGCTGGCGATGGGGAGCGCGGCGGTGGCCGCGGTCCTGGTCGGGTCCGTGCTGGCTCCGCGTGAGGCTGCAGCCCCCGTCGTCATGCTGAGCGGACGGCCCGCCGACGTCGCCCGACTCGACGGGAGCACGATCGCGTTCTGCAGCGAGCTCCATACTCGCGCCCTCCCGCATGGCTTCTTCGCGACGCTCGGGAGCCGGTTTCTGAGCGTGTACTACCGCTCCTTCGCCGACTCTCCGCACGCCGTCGCACTCATCGCCACGGTGGACGGCTATCCGGTCGGCTTCCTGGTCGGCTCCTCGAGGGCCCGTGCGCACCGTCAGTGGGTGTTGCGGCATTGTGGGTTCCGCCTCGCGGCGGCTGGAGCGGTGGCGCTGCTGGCCCATCCCCGGGCCGCGATCCGTTTCGCGCGCACCCGCATTTCTCAGTACCGCCGGCGCCTCCTGGCTCGCGGTGGGGATACGAGCGGCGGGGCGGGTCCGGTGCGGGACGTGGCAGTGCTGAATCACGTCGCGGTCCTGCCTGGAACGCGCGGCGTGGGCGCTGGTCGTGCCCTGGTTGCCGCATTCGAGTCCGAAGCACGAGCTGGCGGCGCGCAGACGGCGTACCTGACGACCTTGGACGGTGACGAGGGCGCTGGCGCCTTCTATGAGGTGCTGTCGTGGGAGCCCGGCCCGGTCCGGCCGACCGCGGACGGGGCACGGATGCAGGAGTGGAGCAAGCCGCTGGACTCGGGGGTCCCCGCATGAGTACTGCAACTCGGTGGGCTCTGGCTGCCGTGAGCGCCGGGGTGCTGGCGGGATGCTCGAGCCAGCCCGCTTCTGAGACGGCGTCGACGATGCGGACGCCCGACGTCCCCGCAGCGACCGCGACGGCGCAGGCGGTCGAGCCGTTGCCGCGGTTTGCTCCCTATGCGGTCGGTGCTGGTGAGACGTTCCCCAACGCTCGCCAGCTTGCAGGCCGCGCGGCGCAGACGGTGCTGACCTACCCCGGTGGCACGACGCCCCAGGATCTCGCCTCGAGGCTGCCGTTGGAGGGGACGGCGGGGGCCGAGCTGGTGAGCACGATCGATTCGTCGCTTGACCTTGAGCGCTCGTCGGCGGCTGAGGTCATCTACGCCCAGATGTCCGGGACCACCGAGACGTCCTTCGGGGCGATGGTCGTCGTGCGGCAGCTGCTGCAGAGCGAGGACGGCCGCCGGCGCGCCATCACGCGCACCGTCGACGTGCGCCTGACCCGGACCGACGGGCCGTGGAAGCTCGCCGAGGTCGCCTCGCTGGGCGGCAAGCCCCTCGACCGCCCGTCGGGTCTGTCCGCTGCGGCGCGCGCGGTCCTGGATGACGAGCGGATCACGTTGCCCGACAGCGCGCGGTGGGACATCTTCCGGGGCAAGGTCGACGACGCGCTGCTCGAGGAGCTGTCGCGCACCGCCAGACGCCACCGCTTCTCGGTGGCCGTGCTGAGCTCGGGGCACCCTCGGAACGTCTGGCAGACCGATCGGCGCAGCGCGCATTCCGGCGGTCTGGCCGCCGACATCTACTCCGTGGACGGGATGCTGGTGATCCGTCAGCGCCAGGACGGCAGCGCGGCCTTCGCGTTGGCCAAGGCGTTCGCGACGGCCGGGGCGCGACAGGTCGGAAGCCCGTGGGACTTCGATGGGCCCGGGCGCGCATCGTTCACCGACGAGGTCCATCAGGACCATGTGCACGTCCAGCAGCGAGCTGGCGAGCTGGAGGTCAAGCCGACCGCAGGATGACCAACAACGTGTAGGAGATGAAGAAACTTCTCCTCCTCGTTGCCGTGCTGCTGATCGCCGCGGGCGCCGTCTACAAACTCACATCGTCCACCCCGAACGAGACGGCGGCTGCGCCGAGGATCGAGGGCGAGGTGTACGTGCTGCCACGGGAGTTCGTCGTGACGCTGGGCGGCGCACGCTACGCGCGTGTCGGGGTGGGTCTGGTACTGGCGCACGGCTTCAGCAGTGCGCCTCACGCGCCGGCCGAGGGAGCGCCGGCGGAGCTGCCGGAGGGGTTTGGGCCCTTGGAGCAGGAGGCTGCTGTTCGCGCGATCGTGACGGAGGTCCTGACCGGGCGTCAGGCCGGTCAGCTGACGTCGCGGACTGGCCGTCGACGGGTGAAGGAGCGGATCCGCCGGCTGATCGTCTCCAGGACGGACGTCGAGGTCGACGAGGTGCTGTTCACCGATCTGGTGGTGCAGTGAACGCGTTCAGCGTGCCGCGCTGACGCGCGGGCTCCAGGTCTTACCGCCGTCGGAGCTCTCGTGGACGCTGCCGTCGTCCGCCGCGACAACCATGGTCCGGCCGCTGACCGCCAGCGCGGCGGGAATCACCGGTGCGCGCCCGACCTGCAGCACGTTGTCCAGGGATCGGTCGATGCGGTGGACGACCTGGTCCTGCCCGATCGCGGTGAGCCCCTTCCCCGGTCCAGGCCAGGACGCTCAGCGGGAACTCCGCGAGCGGTTCGAAGGACCGGCCGCCGTCGCGGGACACGATCAGGCCTTGCTCGGTTGATGCGACGACGCGCCGGCTGTTCTGCGGGTCGATGGCGAGGTCGAGGACGGGCGGGACGGTGGCGCGCTTCCAGGTCCGGCCGGCGTCGGCGCTGGACAGGAGCTTTCCGCTCAGCGCGTCGAACGCGTAGACGACCTTGCCCGCGACCTCGATCGCGTGGAGATCGGCGCGTCCGGCGAGGGACACATTCTTCCAGTTGCGGCCGCCGTCGGTCGTGCGGATGAACCCCACCGAGGAGGGTTCGTTCGATCGCACGTCGGGGTGGCCCGAGCCGGCGTACTGCTGGGCGCCTTCGACGACGAAGCCCATGACATCTCGGTTCTGATCGCCGACCAGCGACGGTTGCCTCTGCCCTGCCGGAGCCCGGAACAGGCCGTTGTGGGCCGCGATCAGTGTCGCTCCATCGGCGGGGTCGATACCGACGGCGTGGACGTGCCCGAGCTTGTCCACGAAGACCGCTCCGGGCGCCTTGGGCTTCTCGTCGCCACACCCGCTCGCCACGGTGGCGAGCAGGACGAGGACTACGGCGGTACGCAGGCGACCCATGAGCACTCACGCTACTACGTGACGTAGGAACAACGTTTGGTCGTGCGGCCGCCGGGAACGCGGGTCGGACCCTACGAGAGGACCGTCATGTCACATCATGTCTCCGACCTGCTGGCCGCCGATTCGACCGCGAGCGAGCTTGACCGGTCACTCATTGCTGCGTGTGTAGAGGCGTGTCTGCGCTGCGAGGTGGCGTGCACGTCATGCGCGTCGGCATGCCTGTCCGAGGCCGATGTCACGGCGATGGCGGACTGCATCCGCGATGACCTGCAGTGCGCCGAGCTCTGCCGCACCACGGCGGCCGTCTTGGTGCTGGGCGGTGGCGATATGGCGGTGTCTCGCGCGATCGCCGACGCGTGTCGTCAGGCGTGCGAGCGTTGCGCGGTGAGCTGCGAGGCCCACGGCGACCATCACGAGCATTGCCGCTTGTGTGCGCAGGCCTGTCGGGCGTGCGCAGAGGCGTGCGCGGCGCTGGTCGCGTGAGCGGTCGGCCGGCGCGCGCCCGTCTGCGCGCCGGCCGCCGGGGTCAGGCGGGGTGTTGTGTTTGGAAGCGGCGGAGTCGCAGCGAGTTGGCGACCACGAAGACGCTGGAGAGGGCCATGGCGGCTCCGGCGAACAGCGGGTTGAGCCAGCCGAGCATCGCGATCGGGATGAGCACGACGTTGTAGGCGAAGGCCCAGAACAGGTTGCCGCGGATGACGGCGAGGGTCCGGCGGGCCAGGCGGATGGCGTCGGCGGCCGCGCGGAGGTCACCGGAGATGAGCGTGAGGTCGCTGGCCTCGATCGCGACGTCGGTTCCGGTGCCGATCGCCAGGCCGAGATCGGCTTGCGCGAGGGCGGGGGCGTCGTTGACGCCGTCGCCGACCATGGCGACGACGTGCCCCTCGTCCTGCAGGCGGCGGATGACGTCCGCCTTTCCGTCGGGCAGCACGTCGGCGATGACCTCGTCGATCCCGACCTCGTCGGCGACGGTGCGGGCGCTGGAGGCGTTGTCGCCGGTCAGCAGGATCGGGGTGAGGCCGAGGGCGCGCAGCGCGGCGATGGCCTGGGCGCTGGTCGGCTTGACGGTGTCCGCGACGACGATGACGGCGCGGGCCTGCCCGTCCCAGGCGGCGGTGACCGCGGTGTGGCCGCGTCCCTGGGCGTCGTCGAACGCTGCGCGGAGCTCCTTGGACAGGTCGACGGACCAGTCGCGCAGGAGCGAGGGGCGTCCGACGATCAGGCCGTGCCCCTCGACGACGCCTTCGACGCCGAGGCCCTCGCGGTTGGTGAAGCCCTCGACCTCGGAAAGCGGGCCGACGTCCTGTCGGGCGCCTGCGGCGATCGCCTGCGCGACCGGGTGCTCGGAGGCGGCTTCGAGCGCGCCGACGAGCCGCAGGGTCTCCTCTCGTGAGGTGGAGGGGTCGGTGATGACCTCGACGAGGGCCATGCGTCCGGTGGTGACGGTTCCGGTCTTGTCGAGCACGATGGTGTCGACGGCGCGGGTGGACTCCAGGACCTCGGGACCTTTGATCAGGAGGCCGAGCTGGGCGCCGCGGCCGGTCCCGACGAGCAGTGCGGTGGGCGTTGCGAGCCCGAGCGCGCACGGGCAGGCGATGATGAGCGTGGCGACGGCGGCGCTGAACGCGAAGGTGGTTCCGGTCCCGTCGCCCAGCCAGAAGCCGAGGGCCACGGCGGCCAGGCCGATGACGATCGGGACGAACACGCCTGAGATCCGGTCGGCGAGGCGCTGGACGGGTGCCTTGCCGGTCTGGGCGTCCTCGACCAGCCGGCTGATCTGGGCGATCGCGGTGTCGGCGCCGACCTTGGTGGCGCGGATCACGAGGCGGCCTCCGGCGTTGACGGTGGCGCCGACGACGTCGTCCCCCGGGTGCTTCTCGACGGGGACGGATTCGCCGGTCAGCAGCGACTGGTCCACGGCGCTGGAACCCGACTCCACGATGCCGTCGGTTGCGACCTTCTCCCCCGGGCGCACGACGAAGCGGTCGCCGACTGCGAGGTCGTGGATCGGGACGCGGCGTTCGTTGCCGTCCTGGTCCAGGCGCGTGGCCTCTTTGGCTCCGAGCTCCAGCAGGGCGGTGAGTGCGGCGCCGGCGCGGCGCTTGGCGCGTGCTTCGAAGTATCGGCCGGCGAGGATCAGCGTGGTGACGACGCCGACGGCCTCGAGGTAGATGTGGGAGCTGCTTGCGCTGCGGTCCAGGACGAGGTCCATGGGCATGGTCATGCCGGGCATGCCAGCGTCGAGGAAGAACAGCGCGACCACCGACCAGGACCACGCGGCGATGGTGCCGACGCTGATGAGGGTGTCCATCGTCGCGGTGCCGTGCTTGAGGTTCTGCCAGGCGGCGCGGTGAAACGGCCAGCCGGCCCAGAACAGGACGGGCGTGGCGAGCTGCAGGGCCAGCCACTGCCAGTAGTCGAACTGCAGCGCGGGGATCATCGAGAGGAGCAGCAGCGGGACCGACAGGACGGTCGCTCCGATCAGTCGGTGACGGAGGTCGCGTACGTAGCCGTCCTCGGGCTCGTCGGCGGTGTCGGCGCGTTCGGTGTGGGGCAGTCGCGCGTGGTAGCCGGCGGCGGCGACGGCCTGGACGAGGTCGTCGGGGGACGCGAGTCCTGGGTCGAAGGCGACGGAGGCCTTCTCGGTGGCGTAGTTGACGGTCGCCTGGACGCCGTCGAGCTTGTTGAGGCGGCGCTCGATGCGGTTGGCGCAGGACGCGCACGTCATGCCTTCCAGGGGGAGCTCGAGGCGCTGTTGGGTCTGGGTGGTGGTGCTCATCGCGGGACCTCCACGGTGTAGTCGACGGTGCGTACGGCGCCGTCGGTCTTGAACTGCAGGAACAGGCGGTAGCGCCCGGCGGTCGGGAACGTCGCCGCGAACCTGATCTGGTCGGTTTGCGTCGCGGTCTCCTCGAGCGGGTGGACGTGCAGGTAGGCCAGATCGCCGGCGCGGAGTGCGACGAGGTGGCCACGGGCGCCGAGGTAGGGCTGCAGGTCCGTGGCCGGGCGGCCGTTGCGGCTGACGGTGAAGGTCAGTTCGGACTCCGTGCCGGCGCGTGCGCGCGTGCTGTCCAGGCGCACGTCGAGCCCGGCGACGCGGTCGCTGCGCGTGAGGGCCACAGGCTTGGCCGGCAAAAACGCTCCGGGGGCGTTGAGGTCCGCGGCGAGGGTCCGCTTCTGGCCCTCCACGGTGAAGTCGGCGTACATGCGATAGACGCCCGGTTCGGCGAGACGCAGCGGGGTGCCCCACGTCCCGGACCCGTCCTTGGTGGGATGCAGATGCTGGAAGCCGGTCGTGTCCCGCCGGACCACGATCAGGTGCAGCTCGCGTTCGTGCGAGCGCTCGTACTCGTCGCGCAGCGGTCGGCCGTCGGGACCCAGGATCTGGAACGTCAGCCGGGCCGGGCGGCCGGGGTCGAGGGTCGTGCGGTCGACCTTGAGCGTGTAGCCGTCCTGGGAGATCGCCAGGCCCGGGGCAGGCGCCTGTGCAGACTCGGTCGCGGCTGTGGTCGACCGGTCGCTGGTATGGCCGCCGCCGTGAGGGCTCCCCTGCGCGGCGGGCGCGTCGGCAGCAGAGTGCGGGGCGGCGGTGACGGCGCCGTCGGTGGGATCGATCGCGGCGCCGGCGAGGGCCGCGCCGCCTGCGGCGAGTCCGACGGTGACGGCGAAGAGCGCGATGCGGGTCGGGGGGTTCATCAGGCGCTCCCCGTCTCGTAGCCGGCCTGGGCGACGGCGGCGCGGATCGCTGCGTCGTCGAGGTCGGTGCCGGTGACGGTCAGCGTTCCGGTGGTGCGGTCCGCATGTGCGGTGGTGACGCCCGCGAGCTCCTCGACCTCCTCCTGCACGCTGAGTTCGCAGTGTCCGCAGGTCATGCCGGTCACGGTGTAGGTGCGCTCGCTGAGTTGGGTCATGCTCGTCCTCTCGTAGATACGGGGTGGGGGTATGCAAGACGGAGGCTAGCATACCCCCTGGGGGTACTGCTACTGTTGGGTGCATGACGACGACTTCCACCACCTCGGCGCGGGGATACAGCGCGAGCAAGGACCAGCTGCAGAAGCGGTTGCGACGCATCGAGGGCCAAGTGCGCGGCGTGCAGTCGATGGTCGAGGACGACCGGTACTGCATCGATGTCCTGACGCAGATCGGCGCGATCCAGGCGGCCCTCGACAAGGTCGCCCTCGGCCTGCTCGATCAGCACGCCCACCACTGCGTCATGGGCGCTGAGGGCCAGCTCCGGGAGGACCGCACCGATGAGCTGATAGGTGCGGTCGCGCGCCTCATGCGGCGGGGGGTGAGGTCATGGATCACGGAGCCCAGAGCCTCAACCGCCTCAGCGTCACGGCGACGCTGCACTGCATGACCGGATGCCTGATCGGCGAGATCCTCGGACTCGTCATCTCGACCGCGCTGGGTTGGGGCGACCTCGCGTCGATCGCCCTGGCGGTCGGTCTGGCGTTCGTCTTCGGCTACCTTCTCACGTCCCTACCGCTCTACCGCGCAGGGATGACGATCGGCGCGATCGTGCCGATCGCCCTGGCGACCGACACGGTGTCGATCTCGATCATGGAGGCCATCGACAACGGGTTCATGGCCCTATACCCGGGAGCGATGGACGCCTATCTTGACGAGCTGCTCTTCTGGGGCCCGATGCTCGGCGGGTTCGCGATCGCGTTTCCCTTCGCGTTCGCCGCGAACCGGTGGTTGATCGCCCGCGGCAAGGGGCACGCCCTGGTGCACGCCCATCACGCGCACTGACCTGTTCAGGTCCGAACAAAGGTGAGCTTCCAGTTGTAGTCGGCGGTGTGGGCGGCGACGAGCTGGTACCCGGCCGAGGTGAGCTTCTCGACGTGGGCCAGCGGGACGGCCGGCTTGACCGGGGTCGCGAACTCGACGGCGATGATCGTGACGGGGATCCCGGAGGCGAGCACGTCGTCCAGGATGGTGTATTCGCTGCCTTCGGCGGAGATCTTCAGCAGGTCGACGTGTCCGACTCCGCGTTCGGCGGCAAGGGTGGCCAGCCGGCGGGCGGTCGCGGTGAACGCGACCTCCGTGCCGTGCATGTCGGTGGCCGAATGGGAGATGTAGCCCTCCACGCGCGGAGCGTGGAAGGTGAGCTCGGTGTCCTCGTTCCACAGCGCGTAGGGCAGGAACTCGTGACGGGGCTCGTCGGCGGCCGCCTGCGCGACGTACTCCGCGGCGGCGGGGACCGGGTCCATCGCCAGTACGCGGCAGCCGAAGCGTGAGATGAGCTCGAGGTCGAAGGTGATGTCGGTCCCGGTGCCACAGAGGAACACGACGCTGTCCTCCCGCAGCAGCGAGGCCGGGACGACGTAGCCGCCGTAGGTGGGGTCGGCGATCCCGACGAGGTCGGCACGGGGCTGGATGTCGAGCGCGGCGCGAAACCGGCGCGAGCGGTACGGCAGTCGCACCTTGTCGAGGGCGCGGTGAAGCGGGCTGGCCATGCTGGTGTTCTCCTGTGGAAGATGGAAAGGGGTCGTCGCCGCCCACCCGAGAGGATGGGGCGCGCGCCCTCGTCACATCCGCAGGATCGAGTGGCGGCCGGGGGGCCCGGCCCGCGCGCGGGGCGCCGGGACCGCCGGTGCAGGAAGGCCGCGAGGGACGGAGACCGACGACGGCCTGAACGTCCCCCCCATGCTCGTGAGTGCTGCTGCGGTCGCGCTGAGCAGCGCGGCTCCGGCCAGCGCCACGCACAGCAACAGCTCGCTGATCGCGTGGTGGTGACCGTCGCCGTGGTCGGCGACCGGAGCCGGGTGATGGATCACGACCGATGCCGCGATGACGGCGAGCACACCGAGCAACGCCCAGCGCACGCTGCGGCGCCACAGCAGGCGTCGTGTCCTGACCGGTCCCACGCGCGCAACGTACTGCAGGCCTCAGATCTCGGTGCAATACCGGTGCCGCGGCACCCCGTGAGCTGGTGCGCGCTGACTGGATCGACATAACGCCGTCCCGTGGAGTAATCTCCTACACGTCATAGGAGCGCCGAGTCCTCGCGTGTCGAGGAGCGGGGGACCCACTCACGGGGCGAATCGACCGTATGTCGTAGCGCGACTCTTTCTGCGCGAGCCCGTCAGCTAACCCCGTAGGCCGACGAAAGAGAGCCTTTGGTGCACCCCCGACGGATCACGAGCCTGACCGTGCTCGCCTTGATGACCACCGCTGTGTCTGCAGCCCCTGCCGGCGCGCAGACCTCGACCGGAGGCGCGGCGATTCCGGACCGTGCGGTGGCGTCGGTCGCGACCTGCGCATCGGGCGAGTCGTGGGCCTGCCGGGTCGGGCAGACCCTGACGATCGCCGGCGAAGGTCTCGATGGGGTCGAGCGTGTCGCCTTCCTCGGCGGGAAGGGCTCGCGCGACGACCGGTCGGCGGTGCCGGTCACCAGGTCCGCCGAGCAACTCGTGGTGACGGTGCCGCGCGGCGCTCGGTCGGGCGTCCTGCGGCTGCAGAGCCCCGCGGGCGGATCGAGTCGCACCCGGAAGCTGCGGATCTTGACGGGCGCGGCTCCTCAGGCGGACGTGACTGGTGCCGCGGCCGATCTCAAGCCCGGGGAGGCGCTGATCGCCGGGTCGCGTAAGCGGGCCGTGCTGCGGTACTCGGCGTCGGGCGCCGGCACGGTCGAGGCGGTGCGTCTGAGCGACGGCGTGGCGGTCCGTTCATGGCCGGTGCCGGCAGGGAGCGGCGAGATTCGCTGGGATGGCACGGCCAACGGCAGCGTCGTGGCCGATGGCCGCTACGAGTTGCGGCTGACCGGCCAGCCGACCGCCTCGCAGGCCAGCGCGCAGTCGCTGCTGGTGCACGACGCGATGTTCCCCATCCGTGGCAAGCACGACCTCGGTCAGAGCGACACGAACAACTTCGGCGGTGCCCGGGGACATGGCGGCCAGGACATGTTCGCTGCGTGCGGAACGCCGCTGGTCGCTGTTCGGCCCGGGACGGTGCAGTTCGCGGCGACGCAGGACCGCGCCGGGAACTACGTGGTTCTCCAGGACGCGGCCGGCCAGTCCTACGTGTACATGCACATGCGCGATGCCGCGCTGGTGAAGAAGGGCCAGAAGGTGCTGGCCGGTCAGCGGGTCGGGTACGTCGGCGAGACGGGCCGCGCGTCCGGATGCCATCTGCACTTCGAGCTCTGGACGGCTCCTGGGTGGTACACGGGCGGCGAGGGCGTCGACCCGTTGCCCGAGCTTCGTCGCTGGGACTCTTTTAGCTGAATTCCGGTATAACGGGGTGGCGATGAGTGACTTGATCGCCGCTCTCCGCCTCGCGCTGGAGCGGCTCGATGGACGGTCCGTGACAGCACGGGACCTCGCCGGGATGCTGGGGTGCCAGCAACGTGAAGTGCTTGAGGCCCTGAGCGTTGGACGCCGTCATGGGTGGGCGCAATCCGCGGGAAAGACGCTCACGGGCGCGGTGCTGTACCGACGGGTCGCCCTCGGGTCATCGGCCGCGGGTCCAGACGACGGGTAGCCCGGGTCGCGCGGCAGCAAGGGCCGCGGCGTCGTCGAACCGCCGGGCGCGAGGGTGGACGGCCCCGGTGCGGCTCCAGGCTCAGGGCCTCGTGATGGCTCAGAGCGGAAGAAGGTCGCCCTCACGGAGGAAGAGGAGCGCGACGCCGGCTCCGAGCGCGAGGCTTGCGAGCGCGACGAGGCGTTGCCCGGGAGCGGTCGGCGGTCGGGTCTCGTGGCGCGGGTCCCATTTCGGGTGGTGGTGGCGTGCCCAGTCCCGTGAGACCCGGCCGGTCACGATCCCGCGCAGCGCTGGACGGGTGGACGGCTGAATGACGGCGAACCACAGGTGGCCGCTGAGCAGGACGAGTCCCACGGTGCCCGCGGCATCGTGCAGGGTGAGCGCGCCATCGGTGCGCAAGGCGTGGTTGCGCTCGCCGAGCCACAGCAGGGCTCCGGAGAGGCCGAGCAGGCAGGCAAGCCCGGCCTGCAGCGCGGTATGCAGCTTCTGGCCGGCGTTGAAGCGTCCTTGGGGGACCCGGCGGTTTCTGAACCAGCGGCGATCGTCGACGTCGAAGTGCTCGAGGTCGTGAAGGGCTGACCGAAGGGCCCTGCGGTCGGCAACGGCCACGGTCGCCGCGATGCCGGCAAACCAGAGTGCGGCGGCCGCGAGGTGGACGGCTTTCAGCGCTGTCCGGCCGCCGGCGAGTCCACTCCAGGCCGGGACGTACAGGGCAAGGCCGGTAGAGGTCATCGCCAGGAACCCCGTTGCGTGGATCCAATGCAGGGCGCGCGCGGTGGCGCTGAACCGCGGGACGAGCTCAGACCGCATCGTCGGGGTCGATCCACGCGTCGGCGTCGTACCCCCGCTGCTCCCAGTATCCCGGCGACCGGTCGCCGGTCACCTCCAGGCGCTCGACCCATTTGACGCTCTTGTAGCCGTACATCTTCGGCACGACGAGTCTGAGCGGGGCTCCGTGCGCGCGGGAGAGTGCTCGTCCGTCCATGCGGTAGGCCAGCAGGACGTCGTCGAGGCGGGCTTGAGCGAGGGTCAGTGAGTCCACGTAGGGGCGCTCGGCGGAAACGAACCGGACGGCACGGGCGCCCGCGAGGAGCCCGGCTCGGTCAAGAATCGCTGCGACGCTCACCCCTTCCCAGCGCACGTTCTGGACGCTCCATCCGGTGACGCAGTGGAAGTCGGAGGTCTGCGTCGTGCGAGGAAGGGTGAGGAGCTCGTCGTAGCTGTAGCGGATTGGTTGTGTCACGTCGCCGTCGATATCGAGCCGCCAGCGCGACGGTTCGAACTGCGGCATGGGGCGCGAGACGGTGTAGATCCGCCATCCCGACGATGACGCGGGGACAGCGTCGCGGACGCCCTGCGGAAGCCGGCCGGTGATGGGTGAGGCCAGTCGTGCGAGGGCGTCGGTGAGCGCGTTTCCGGTGGCCAGCGTCACCCCGCCGACTGCGAGTGTTCCGAGAAACGCGCGGCGCCCGATGGGCGTCGTCTCCTGTGAAGCCGGATCGTCCGACGAACTCGTCATCACTACAGAGTGTAGGAGATGCTGTGTCTGCCGATCACCGGTTCATGAGCGTTGAGCTGGTCGTGGCGCGGATCGCTGAGATCCGCCAGTACGTCCCCGGGCCGGTTCCCGTCCAGGTGACCGACTCGCCGGTCGCCTTCTCGTCGGTCCTGGCCAGCGCGACGGCGTCTCCCCCATCGCGTTCGAACGCGGGGGATTCGGCGGCGACGTTCGCCGCTGCCGAGGTCGGCGTGCGCGAGGCCCCTCCCGGTTCCAATGACTCGCCGAGGATCGCTGAGTACCGTCGCTCTGTGCCGGGGGGTCCCGTGGGCCCGTGGTGTGCGTACTTCGCCTCGTGGGTGTCGGCGCGGGCCGGCACACCTCTTGGCGACGCGGGTCAGGGCTTTGCGCGTGTTGACGACGTATGGTCGTGGGCGTCGCGGACCGGCCGGACCCTCAAGAGGAGCGACGTCCCGAGGCCCGGCGACCTGATCTTGTGGGACGAGCACATGGGTGTGGTGGAGAAGGTCGGTCCGCGGGGCGAGCTGACCGTCGTTGAAGGGAACTCATCGGACGCGGTGTCACGCCGGAACTATGGGCCTGACGCCGGGGGCGCTGTGGGATTCGTGCGGCCTGGCGCGCGTTAGCCGGCGGGGACGCCGACGACCTGCGGGCTGGCGCAGGAGATCTGGCCCCGCAGGCGAATCCGCAGCCCGGCGAGCAGGAGCGCAACACCGGCCAGACCGAGGAGTGGCTGGACCGGTGCCCAGTAGTCCAGGGCGCCGGAGACGCCGACGAGCGCGACGATCAGTTTGTTGCAGACCGGGCAGCCGACCGCGAAGGTCGACAGCAGCGTCGCACCGGCGTTGCGGGTCGTCCCCCGCGGGCTCTGCGGGGCTGCCCGTAGATAGGTCGCCGCCGTCAGCCCGAGCAGCAGCGACGAGGCCGCCCAGACGGGCCAGTTCCACCAGAGCACCGGGGTCATTCGCGTGTAGTACGACGTCTGGATGATCCCGGTCGGGATGCCGATCACCGCGGCGGCCAGCGCCGTCCCCGCGGCGGCTGCCACCCACTGACGCAGCTGCCAGGCTCGAAAGGCGGTCACGATCACATCCTTTATCCTACATCTCGTAGGAGTAGGGAGTTAGAGGTATGCGAGCGGGTTGACCGGCTGTCCGTTGATTCTTACCTCGAAATGCAGGTGGTCCCCGAACGAGTTGCCGGTGTTGCCGACGTAGCCCATGATCTCCCCGCGGCGGACGGTCGCGCCTGTCCGGGTACCCAGGCGCGACTGGTGGGCGTAACAGGTGGCTTTGGAGGCGGTGTGCTGAATGCAGGTGTAGAGCCCGTAGCCCCCCATCCAGCCGGCGGTGGCCACGCGGCTGGCCTCTGCAGCTCGAATCGGCGTCCCGCCCGGGGCGGCGATGTCGATCCCGGCGTGCAGACGTCCCCAGCGCGGGCCGAACGGGCTGGTCAGCGGTCCGGAGACAGGCATCTGCAGCGCTCCGCCTGCGGTCGTTGTCGGCGCGGCCGAAGCACTGGCTGGTGCCTGCCGGGCGGACTTCGCGAGGATCGCCCTCACTCGGCGCTGCTCGCGCTGGAGTGCGACGAGGTGACGTTCTTGGCGACGACGGGACACCTTCGCCAGGGCGAGTGAGCGTCGGCGCGTGTCGCGTGCCGCGGCGATTTGTAGCTCGATCAGTGCGACGTCGTTGCGGGCGGCCTGGACGGTCTCAGCCTGTTGGCGGACCCGGCGAGCGGCGGTCTGTTGGCGGTCTTGGAGTGGCTTGAGGGCGGCGATCGCGGTCCCGGCTTCGGTCTGTGCGCGCCTGACCTGACGGATGAGCTCCTGATCGCTGCGCTGCAGCCGGCGCAGGAACTCCCGGCGCTCGAGGAGGCCAGCGAAGCCGTCGCTGCCGATGACGACGCTGACGAGGTCCGGCGGGTCTGCTTTGTACTCGGCGACGAGCCGGACCGCGAGCAGGTCTCGGACCTGGCCGAGCCGGCTGCGAAGCCGGGCGGTCCGCCGCCGCTGACGTCGCAGTGTTCTGCGGGTCGTGGCGAGGGCGGCTGCGCGGGCGGCGTAGCGGGTGCGGAGGGTCTGTAGTCGGCGCTCGAGGACCGCTCCGCGCGCTCCGAGTTTGGTGATCCGGCGCTGGAAGGAGTTGATGCTCAGCGCCAGCCGGCGTTCACGCAGCCGGGTTCGGACGATCGTTGCGCGGGTGGATTCCGCTCGTGCGGCGAGGTCGGCGGGATCGGGGAGGCGTGCGCCGGAGGTGCCTTGGCCGGCAAGAAGGGCCATGAGGATGCCGGCGAGGAGCGCTGCTCCCGCCCGGAAGACAGGGACCATCCGTTTATCCTACGTATCGTAGGAGTTGGTCTCGACCTGGTTCGCCGCGTTATGCGGTTCTGCAAGGACCGCCCGGTCCGTGACGGTTCAGAGGGTCTTGGTCATGCGGGTCGCGGTGGCGAAGCTGATCCCGTTTCCGCGATAGAAGTGGCCCGCGGCGGCGTAGTCGTGGTGCATGAACGGGAAGCCGCGCTGGTCGCAGAGTTCGCGGAGCGCCGGGGTGTTCTGCCCGTTGCCCGAGCACAGGACGGCGCCCGGGGCGGCCGCGTCGGCCGCGGTGGTGAACTCGTACCGTTCGAGGTCGGGCTCTGAGGGCGTGTCGTGGACGAAGAGGTCGACGCGGATGCCGGCGAGGTTGGCGGCGAGTGCGTCCTGGGTGGTGGCCCGCGCCCAGGTCCAGCGGTCGGCGTGGCGCTGGGGAACCATCCATCCCGCGGTCGGGTCGGGGTCGAAGCTGATCAGCCGTCCGGCGTGACCTCCGTCCTCGACGTTGCGTTCGAGTGCGCGCAGCATGACCATGGCTCCGAGTCCGTACCACAGGCCTGTCTCGACCACGACGTGCGGGCGCCGTAGCCGGATCAGGGCCCAGAGCAGCGGGCGGTGCCCGAGGGCCATCTGAGGTCGCAGGAGCGCGGGCCGACGAAGGGCGGCGTAGTCGCGCTGCAGTCGCTCGTCCTGGGCGGGCTCCTCGAGCAGCTGGCGGGCAACCTCGGGCGTGACCTCGAAGTTCGCGGCGAGGAAGTGCGCTGCGGCGTCGAGGTCGGCCAGGTCGAAGGAGAAGTCCCCTACCTCCGGGTCCCAGAGCACGTATCGCATCCGGGAAGCGAGCGAGGCACCGTTGGCGCCGTAGGCCCGCAGGCTCCGGGCTTTTGCGAACCACCGGATTCGGTTGCCGTGACGAACGGCAGCTCTGATCCTGAACTGCATGTCTGGGTCTCGCACGCCTCGCATTCCGACGAAGTGTAGGAGAAAGTGGTGCGGGCGTGCGACCGCCCAGGGTTCGGCGAGGCGCGTCAGGAGAAGAGGCGTCGTTCCTCGGATGCACCGAAGCGGCGGATGACCAGTCGTAGGAGGACGAGCAGAACGTAGGCGCCGGCGACGGCGGCGATCGTGCTCTCGGGGCGAAAGGCGTGAAACTCGTGATCGGCACTGATCTTATGAGCGATCGGGGCGCCGGAGAGCATGCCGAGGAAGCCGGCCAGAACGGCGGCCGCCCGCGGCGGTTTGGGCTCCGGGACCATGAGGCGGGCGAAGAGCCCGGCGAGCGCTGCGATGAGGATTCCGGCGAGCACCGGGTACAGCATGCCCTACTGGGCCTCTGCGTGTTCTTCCTACGGGTCCTAGGACTTGGTGAAGGCTTCTGGGGAGCGGTGGAACCGCGCCGTGCACTCCGGGGAGCAGAACCACAGCTCTTGGCCATGGTGCGTCGAGCGGATCGCGGTCGCGGGGTCGATGCGCATGCGGCAGACCGGGTCGATCGCCGGGACGGCCCGAGGTGCGGCGCGTCGCCAGGTGGCCTGGTGGACCGTGACGGGCTCGGCGAGGTTGCGCAGGACGACCTCTCCCCCGGGCTCCCAGAGGATTCCGTCGTGCCGGCCGACGGCGTCGCGCAGCGGTTGATCGACGAGCACCTGGCCCGCTTGGGCGTGGGCGCACAGTCGGGCGGCGCGGTTGACGGTCGCGCCGAAGTAGTCGGTGCCGCGCTGCGCCGCGGTGCCGTACGCGATGCCGGTGGTGAGTTGTGGCCAGTCGACGCGTGCGCAGACGACCTCGCACAGCGTCAGGGCATGGTCGACGGCGTCGTTGGCGGCGGGAACGCGAACCATGACGGCGTCCCCGATCGTCTTGACGAACGTGGCGGTACGGAAGACAGTGCGCGCCAGGTCAGCGAGTGCGAGCGCGAGGTCCGCGGCGAGCTCGTCGCCGTGGTGGGCGGTCAGCGCGGTGTAGCCGACGAGGTCGGCGAAGACGAACGCCGCTCGGCCGGCCGGCGGCGCCGGGTCTCCCCGGCGCCGTTGGTCTGGTGTCCCGGCCGGCACGGCAGTCGGGCTACATCGAGTGTCCGGGCATGCTCTCCGAGGAGGAGTCCTCTGAGCCGGTGTCGGCGGGGACGCCGCCTGCGGGAGACTCCGCGCCGTACCACTCCTTGCGCCAGCTGTTCATCTCGCCGATCTCCTTGGACTGTGCGGCGATGATCGCCTCGGCGAGCTTCTTGACTTCGGCGCTCTCCCCCTCTTGAGCACCGCACGCGCCATGACGATCGCGCCTTGGTGGTGCGGGACCATCATGTCGATGAACTCGCGGTCGAACGGGTCGGCGGTCTCCAGCGACATCTCGTCGCCGGACATGCCCATCATCGCCTCCGGAACACCAAGGTCGCCGGAGGTGACGCCGTCGGCCTTGAGCGTCTTGGCGATCGTCTCCATCTGAGTGACTTCCGCGGTCTGGCTCTTGATGATGTTGTCGGCCAGCGTCTTGATCTCGTCGTGCTCGCCGCGTTCCTTGGCGATGGTCGCCATGGCGACGGCGGAGTTGTGGTGGGGGACCATCTCCTCGACGAAGGCGAGGTCGACGCCGTTGCCGGTCTTTGAGCTCGACGTGCCGGAGTCGTCGTCGGAGCCGCAGCCGGCCACGACGAGCGCGGCGAGCACGGCGATGAGTGCGACCGCCAGCGTGAGCGGGCGGGTCTTGAGGATGTGCTGCATGAGGTTGTCGTTCTCCTGTTTGGGTTAGCTGATCGAGTGTGGGTGCGCACCGGTGAGGTGACGCAGCGCTCGATCACGTCAGGAAGACCTGCAGCTCTGGGCCCGCCCGGGCGCGGGCGCTCGTGGTCCGGGGGCACGGAGTGATCTGGGAGAGTGCGCGCTCGGCTCTGGGTCGCCAGCGTCCGACGCGTCCCGCGGCTTGACTGAGGGCGACGGCGATGAAGACCCCTGCGGCGGTCTCGCTGATGGCGAGACAGACAGCCAGGGCGGTGGCCATGCCCTGCTCGTGGTCCATGTGCCCGCCGCCCAGCGCGGAGTGCGCCGCGATCACGGCGAACACGACGAAGAGCATGGCCACGGACAGGGCGATGCGGCGTCGAGCGCGGCGGAGGGTGCGGTTGATGGCGACGAGCACGCCCCCTGAATCCTACAGGGCGTGGGAGTTGGGCTGGCGGTCGTCGTCTAGAAGGGGCAGTGCTCGACGATCACGGCTGCGGAGGCCGGCGAGAGCGCTGCGGCGGGAAGGAGCGCGACGAACACCAGCGCAAGGCCGGTGAGCCAGCTGGCGAGGAGGAGGTGGCCGCGGTCGTTTCGGTCGCGGTCGCCGTCCATGAGCTCGCGGACGCGGGTGGTCACCGAGGAGCCGGACAGCGCGGTGAGCGCGGGGCTGGTGGCGCAGCGCAGTTCGGCGGCCTTGCAGATCGCGGAGGCGAGGGCGAGGCGGTCGCCTCCGCGGGCCAGGGCCCAGCGGTCAGCGTCTCGCTCGAGGTGGAACTGGATCTCGCGGACTGCATGTCGGGATCCGGGCACGACGCGGCCGAGGGCGCGGAGGATCTCGGCGCTAAGCAGGACGTAGCGGTGGCGTCGTACGACGTGGCCGCGTTCGTGCTCGAGGCTGACCTGGAGTTCGGGTTCGTCGAGCACTGCGAGCGCGAGGGGGCTGACGATGATTCTGGGGCGGGTGAGGCCTGCTGCGGCGACGAGAACGCCGGGTTGGCCGACGATGACGGACCCTTCCGGTCCGGGGCCGACTGCGGTGCGGCGGACGAAACGGGTGACTGCGCGCGATGCGCGCACGAGGCCGTGTCCGACCGTGAGCAGCGAGAACGCCAGGACGGCGATGGGGATCAGCACGGCGATGTCTCCGACGGCGTGACCGTTGAGGCCCAGGTGGGTGCTGAGCCCGGGAAGCGCCGTGTGCCAGCACCAGTGGGTCAGCGCGCCGAAGAGGTCAGTGGCCGGCATGAACCGGAAGGCGAAGACGGCGGCGCCGAGGGCGAGCGCTGCGCGCAGGACGAGCGCGGCGCCCCAGACAGCGATGGCGAGTTCCGGGCGTGCGCGATCGAGGGCGGCGCGGTGGGGTAGCGCGAGGCTGGCGGCGATCAGGAGCGCGGCGAGCGAGACCAGCATGGGCTACTTGCGCTTGCTCTCGAGCTCTTCGCGGAGGCGGCGGAGGTCGTCGATCTGCTGGTCGTCGATCGACCCGAGGAGGTGCGCCAGGACGGCGTCGCGGGTGCCGGAGGATGCTCCTGCGAGGGCGTGCTCGACCGTTGAGGCGACGTAGGTGGTCTCGGTGATCGCGGCGCGGTAGAGGACGAGCTTGCCCTGCTTGCGGCGTTTGAGCAGGCCGCGGTCGGCGAGTCGATTCAGGACGGTCTGCACGGTCGTATAGGCGCCACGGTAGCGCGGCGGCAGGCTTTGGCGGACGTCGTCGACCGCTGCCTCGTCGAGGCGCCACATGACGGCCATCACCTGGACCTGGAGATCACCCTGCAACGGGGCAATAGCGCTCATTGAACGCCGGAGTATGGCATCCGGGCCGGGTTCTCCGGAGCGGGCAGGGCTGCGCGGCGAGCGCCCGGTCGGCGTCGAGGCCGGCGCAGGGCGAGCAGCGCGCCGAGCGCCATGACGCTTGCGCCGACCCAGATCCAGGTCACGCCGGTCCGGACGATGACGCGAAAGGCGACGGGCGGGGCCTGCACGACGTACCGTTCGGCGATCGCGTTGATGATGAGTGCTTGGGCGACCGGCGGTACGGTGCTGAAGCGGCGGTTCGCTTCCTCGATCGGCTTGCGGAGGGTCTCGAGGTCGGGGGCGGCTGAGATCCAGAGGTCGCGACCGAAGCTTGCGCGGATGCCGATCTCGCTGGTCGCTTCCCCGTCGAAGAATCGACCGAAGGTGCCCTTGGACCCCCCGAGGTCGAGCGACGGGTAGTACTCGCGTGCAGGGCTCAGCGTCCCCAGGCGCCGCCCACCTCGCCAGATCGACAGTGAGGTGCCGAACGCGATCTTCTCGCTTCGGACGCTGGTAGTTGGACGCTCGTAGGCGACGCGGTAGCCGGCGACCGTCACCTCGTCGCCGGGGCGCATGGTGATGTCGCGCCCGGACTTCGACGCACCCGAGATCGCGACACCGAGCAACATCGTCGCGAACCCGACATGGGTCAGGTAGCCCCCGTAGCGGCGGCGGTTGCGGCGTACGACGTCTAGGGCCGATCGCCGCCGCCCGGCTCCGGTGGCGGCTGCTCTGGCGGTGGCGGCGCGGGCCAGTTCCTGGGTGCTGGCGGCGACGATGAGGGCCGCACCTAGGGTGGTGAGGACGGCGCTCGTGGAGGACGTTCCGAGCGATACCGCTGCTGCGGCCGCGATTACTGCGAGCAGTGCGGGGACGCGCAGGACGCGGGCGAGGGCGCGCGGCCGGGTGCGTTTCCAGGCGAGGTTCGGGCCGATGGCGAGCAGCAGCACGAGCGCGATGCCCAGCGGTGTGACGTACAGCTCAAACCACGGTGGCCCGAGAGCGGATTTCGTGCCTGTGACTGCTTCGCTGATCAGGGGGAAGAAGGTGCCCCAGAAGACGACGAATGCGAGGCCGACCAGGATGACGTTGTTCAGCAGGAAGACGGTTTCCCGCGAGAGGATGCCGTCGAGCCGGTGTTCTGATCGCAGTTGCGGGACGCGCCAGACGATCAGCCCGACGGATAGTGCGATCGTCGCGGCGATGAGCAGGAGGAACGGGACGCCCAGCGTTGAGGCTCCGAAGGCGTGGATCGAGTCAAGGATCCCGGAACGGACCAGGAACGTTCCGACGAGGGACAGGACGAAGGTGGCGGCGACGAGCGAGACGTTCCAGATCTTCAGCATGCCGCGCCGTTCTTGGATGACGGAGCTGTGGATGAAGGCCGTCGCGGTGAGCCAGGGAAGGAGCGCCGCGTTTTCGACCGGGTCCCAGCCCCAGTAGCCGCCCCAGCCGAGCTCCGCGTAGGACCAGCGCGACCCGAGGACCAGGCCGGCTGCCAGGAACATCCAGGCGAGCATGGCGTACCTGCGCACGGCGGTCAGCCAGCTGGCGTCCAGTCGTCCACGCGCGAGAGCTGCGACGGCGTAGGCGAACGGGACGGTGGCCCCGGCGTACCCGAGGTACAGGGCGATCGGGTGGAGTGCCATCAGGGGGTAGCGCAGCAGCGGCTGCAGGCCGGCTCCCTGCGATGTGCCGACGGGGCTGGCGTCGAACGGGCTTGCGTAGAAGACCATGAGGAACGCGAAGAACGCACTGACGGCGAGCAGCACCGCGACGGTGATGGGTTCCAGCTCGCGGTGCTCGTCGCGGAAGTTGCGGACTGCGACGACGCTCATCGCTCCCAGCACGCAGAGCCACAGGAGCAGCGACCCGGCCTGCGTGGACCAGACCGCTGTCAGCTTGTAGTAGAGCGGCGTGGTCGTGCTGGAGTTCCCTGCGACCAGCGCGAAGTCGAAGTCGTCTCGGACGTAGGCGGCTTCCAGGAGCAGCATGGCGCTCGCGGCGAGCCCGGCGCTGGCGATCACCGACCGCCGGGCGACCTCGAGGTAGCGTCGGTCTCCGCGGCGTGCGGCGCGCAGTGCGCTGGCCAGTCCGGCCAGCGCGACGAGGGAGGAGCAGGACGAGGATGGCGCGTCCAAGGATCACCCCAACAGTATGTCCTACACTTCGTAGGACATGCGAATGGCGGCGATCACCCTCGACCTCTCCCCCACGTTCTCCCTAGGTCCGGTGGAACTGGCGTGGCACGGGGTCATGATCGCGGTCGGGATCGCCGTCGGCAGCGCGCTGGTCGTGCGACTGGCTCCGAGCTACGGACTCGATCCCGCGCGCGCGACTGACGGCATCGTCGCGATCGCGATCGCCGGGATCGTCGGATCGCGGCTCTTCTTTCTCGCACAGGACGACGCTGCCGCCCTTTTGGACCCCGGCTCGTGGTTGGGGACGCGTGGCTTTGCGTTCTACGGCGCGATGCTGGCGGCCCCGCTGGCGGCGTGGGTGGTGTTGCGGCGTACAGGAGCGGTCTTGCGGTATCTGGATCTGTACGCGTTGACGTTTCCGCTCGGTATGGCCGTCGGGCGCGTCGGCGACCTGCTGTCGGGGGAGCACTACGGGCCCCGGACCGACGCACCGTGGGGCTTCGTCTATCCGCATCCCGATTCCGAGACCCCGTTGCGCGACGTCGCCTATCAGTCCGGGGCGTTCTACGAGATCATCGCTGCGGGGCTGCTGTTCATCGTCGCCTGGCGGCTGCGTCGGACCTTCGGGCCCCCTGGCGCTCTGCTGTGCGCAGTGGTCGCCGGCTACGCCGCGTCGCGGTTCGTGATCTTCTTCGTAATCCGTGACAGTCCGGTGGTCGGCCTGGGCCTGCGGCAGGCGCAGTGGACGAGCCTGGCGCTTGTCGCCGTCGGTTTCGTGGGGATCTGGGCGTTGCGCCGGCGTGCCAGGAGGTTCGCTGTCGCGTCCGGTCGCTCCTCGCCGCAAATCTCCGACGCTACGTAGGAGTGCTGGTACCGTCCGGGCATGTTGCGAATCCTGGCGGTGGCGGTGGTCGTTCTCGGCTTCGCCCCTGGCGCGCGCGCGTCTGGCGATCAGGTGATTGCCGCGGGGGTCAGCGCCGGGGGTGTCGACCTCGGCGGTTTGACGGTGCAGGCCGCTGCGGCCCGGCTGCAGGACCGGTTGGGTCCCCGGCTGCAGGTGCCGTTGGTCCTGATGGTCGCTGGGCGCCGTTTCGCGATCGATCCCGCAGAGCTCGGGGCACAGCTGGACGCTCCCGGGACGGCTCAGCGCGCCGCGGCGGTGACGGCTCCTACCGGCCCGGTCGATGTGGGCCTGACGGTGGTGACCGATCCCAGCCGGGTCGCTGCACAGGCTGAGAGGGTGCGTCTCGCGGTGCGTCGGAGCGCTCGGTCTGCGCGGCTGGTCCGCATCACGAGTCGTGGTGTGTCGTGGCGACGCGCGCGAGTGGGGCTTGAGGTGGACGCGTCGCGGCTCGCCGGTACGATCGCGACCCTTGCCGCGCAGCCGGAGGGGCGTCGCGTGACGGTCGCTGTGCGCCGCATCCGCCCGGCTCATACAGATGGTGCGCTGCGGCGCATGTATCCGTCGATCGTCACGGTCGACAAGCGGACCTTCACGCTGCGGCTGTTCGTCGGTTTGCGACGCGTCTCGAGCTACCGGATCGCTCATGGGCAGCCGGCCTATCCGACGCCGAGCGGTCGGTTCAGGATCCGGTCCAAGCAGGTCAACCCGGACTGGTACGTGCCCAACGCTCCGTGGGCGGGCGAGTTGGGTGGCTCGGTCGTCGCGGGCGGTTCGCCGCAGAACCCGCTGCGGGCCCGCTGGATGGGCCTCGCCGGGGGATCGGGATCCACGGGACGTCCGAGGAGGGGTCGATCGGAAGTCGGGCGTCCCACGGATGCGTGCGCATGCGCGTGCGCGATGTCGTGCGGCTCTATCGACGGGTTCGCGTAGGAACGCCGGTGGTCATCGGCTGATCGACCATGGCGAGGTCCCGACGGACGTCACGCCGGCTTGGCTGAGGTTGTCGGTTGCAGGGCCCGCGCGGCGCGAGCGAGGAGCACGAGGAAGGCGGCGACCAGGGAGTACAGCAGCAGGCCGGCTCCGAGTTTGATCGTGGAAGCGCGCCCTGGCGTTCGCGGGTAGTAGGCGTACCGCAGCGGCTGCGCGGAGGTCCTCGATGTCCCCGCCGTGACGGGGACCCAGCTCTCGATCCGTCCGTCGGGAGCATCGATCTCCAGGTAGAGGAACCAGCGCCCGGCGCGGTCCAGGTTCAGGCGACCGGTTCGGCGGCAGTCCCCGCGCAGGTCCGAGCCCCGAATGAGCCGTCCCCCTCGCCGGGCGACCAGACGGGCCGGCGTCCGTCCGCACAACGCGTCGGCGCGAACGGTGGCTGTCACGTCTTGACGGGTTGTCTGGGCTCGCCACGCGACGGTGCCCGCGGGGTTGCCCTGTCCGGGGTCGTGGGCGTACGCGGCTCCCGGCAGCAGCAGGGCGAGTGCGGTGGCCGCGGTCAGCAGGCCTCCCCCTGCGGCGTGGTGCACCGTCGGCGAGCCACAGCGCGAGGAGCGAGGTCACGTAGACCCCTGCGGCGGCGGGACCGATGTCGGAGGCTGTCAGCCCGACGCCACCGGCGATCTCGCGGAGCGGCATGACAACGAGGACGACAGCGAGGGTGATGGCGCCTGCGCAGCGTGCGTACCCCCACCGTCGGCGGACGCCGAGGTCGATGGCGAGGCCCGGCGCGAGCATCAGCGAGAACCAAGGTGCGTCGTAGCCCAGGCCGAGCAGCAGCGCGCCGGTCACGGCGACGAAGACGGACTGAACGGCTGCGGCGTTGGTGGCTGCCCACCGGGCCGTTGTCGTGTTGGTGATCAGGCGCAGTGCGACGGTCGCGGCGAACGCCAGCACGATCGGATACCAGACGGGCGCGAACTGCGGTACGTCGGTTTCGTACTCGGCGACGCTGAAGGCGGCTGCGGCGACGACGAGCCCGGCGGTGGCGGCGCCGAGGACGCGGTGATGTTGCGGGGTGGTGCTGAGGTGCAGGAGCATGATGTAGGCCAGGCCGAGCGAGCCGACGATTCCGAGCATGTGCGGTGGGCTCCAGAGCACCGAGTCGCGGCCGAATGCCTCGTGCCAGGCGTTGTCCAGCGGCCCTGAGAGAAGCGCTCCGATCAAGGTCAGCAGTCCGATCCTGAGCAGCACGTCGGTGCGCCGGTCCCGAGTCCGGGAGGCGAGTGCGGCGGCGAGGGCCAGGCCCGCGACGGCGATCCCGAGGTAGATGGCGATGTGGGGCGCGATGAAGAACGTGTCGCGACCGCGTTCTGTGTGCCACGCATCGTCCCAGTAGCCGCCCGCAAGGGCTGTCGCGGCCGCGAACGAGAACGCGGCCGGTGCGAGCTGACCGATGAACCGTGAACCTTTCATGGTTCTAGAGTGAAACACAGATGTTTCATCTGTGCAAGTGGTGCGTATAGTTCACGGGTATGAAGTTGAGTGATGAGCAGTTGGACGCGGCCGCCGCGGCGATGGGCCGGACCGGCTATGCCGGGTTGCGTCTGGAGGACCTCGCGAGCGCGATCGGGGTGTCCCGCGTGACGCTTCACCGGCACGAGATCGGGAAGGGCGACGTGCTGGGCCTGCTCGCCGCTCGGGCCACCACGGAGTACCGGGACGCGATGTGGCCGCTGCTGACGTCCTCGCTTCCGGCGGGGGAGCGACTTTCGGCTGCGGTGGACGTGCTGCTCGAGCAGGCCGAACGCCACCTCCCCCTCCTGGTCGCCCTCGGTGCGATCTCGGATGAGGTCTTCCACGAGGCCGACGACGACCCTGAGGGCGACGTGACTCGCGGGGTCTTCACCGAGCCGCTCGAGCGCCTGTTGCACGACGCCCGGGCGGAAGCGGTCCTGCGTCCGGAGCAGGACCCGGACCTCGCGACGGTGTTGTTCAACTCCGCAGGCTGGACCTACATCCACTTGCGCACCGGCCACCGGTGGAGTCCCGAGCGGGCCGCCGCTGCGGTTCGCGCGCTCGTTCTACACGGCATCTTGCAGCAGGAGCCCACGCGCCCGGAGCGCTGATACGTTCGCCGCGTGCCGGGACTTGCGTTCACGCTCCTCCCGCACGACAAGGGAACGAGTCTGGTGTTCCTGCTCGTGCTCCCCGGAGCCCTGTTGCTGCTGCACGCGGCCGCCACCGGTGCTTCGCGCTCGAACGTGGCGGGAACCGTTCTGGTCCTCGCCGGGATCGCCCCGGCGACGATCCCTGGCAACGCCGGAGAGGAGGGCGAGCCGTGGCTGCTGGTCGCGGTGAGCGTGGCGATCGTTGTGGTCGGGGCGCGGTGGCAGAGCTCGTTGACGGTGCTCGCCGCCTTGGCGGTCCTGGCGTCGCTGCTGCTGGTCGCGGTGGCGCCGACCCGACACGTCGGCCTTCCTCTCGGGCGATGCCCCGCACCCTCGGGAGCAGGCGTTCCTGCTGACGGGGATGTTGTGGCTGACTGTGGCTTCGGGCTTCGCGGTGGTCGCCGGTCCGCAGACGCGGGCGCGGATGGCCGGCGTGATGGCGGTGTACGTCCCGACCGCGGTCGTCCACGGTTATGCCCTGCTGGCGGCGCTGGTGCGCTGAGGGTGGGACGGCTGGGTCAGGCGACACGCTGGTAGAACGCCGAGCGGTCGTCGGCGCTTGCGGCGATGACCGGTCGGGCCTGGCCGCTCTTGACGAGTTCGCCGAGTGCGCGCTGGGTCTGGCGCTTGCCGACGCCGGTGCGCTGCATGATTTCCAGCGGCCGGCGCGGCTTGTCGTCGAGGGCCTTGAGGACCTGTTCGCGGATCGTGAGTTTCGGGGCTGCGCTGCGGGCGGCTCGCCGGACGTCCTCGGGGACCGCTGCTCCCTGCTCGCGGCGCAGCGCGAGTTGCAGGCCGGTGATCGCGGCGGCCAGCAGACGGTCGTAGGTGACCATCTGGGCCAGGCCGTCCCATTCCGGTGCGGCTGCCGATGCGGCGCGACGCAGACGCGATGTCTGGCCGCGGACGGAGACCAGGTGCGACACGTCCCCGCTGGAGAGCGCGACGGAGACGGCTTCCTCTACGGTGCCCAGGAGCTCCTGGGAGCGTTCGAGTTCGCAGCCGGTGAGGGCGTTGACCAGCGCCGGCTTGAGGGCGATGACTGCCTGGTCCATGCGCGTAGCGTAGCGCGCCTGTCCCCTACTTGTCACCTATTTTTCGGGGTTGAGGTGCAGCAGGTCGATGCCGGGTTCGGTGCGGTGGTGGTCGGTGCGTTGGCTGCCGGCGACCGGTCGGGTGATGAGCGAGCTGGGTGCCGGGGTCGCGGCCTGCCAGTGCAGCGGGCCGTTCACGATGACTGAGACGCATTGGGCGTCGGTGACCATCGTTTCGGCGTGGCCGCGGAAGCCGTCGGTGCGGCCGGACATCGCGGGGCCGAGCAGCACGTTGACGCCGAGGTAGACCAGGTGGTCGGCGATGCGGCCGTCGAGGACGTCTTTGCAGATGACGATCGCCATGCGGATCGAACCGGCTTGCCAGAGGCGGAGCCGCAGGGGCTCTGGCTGGTCGATGAGCTCGAATGCCGGTCCGGCTGCGGTGTAGGGGAGATCGCCCGTGAGAGCTTGGTGTGCAGCAGGGGTTCGTCGACGCCTGCAAGGAGGCCGGTGGCGATGTTGAGCTTGCGCTTGCCGATCTTCTCGTGCCTAGATCCTGCGATCAGGAGGCACGGTCCGCTGTCGTGGCCGGCCATGATCTCGGCGAGTTTTTCGAGCGCCTGGGCATTGACGTGAAGTTCGGGGACGATCACGACGGTCGCCCCGGTGTCGAGGGCGTCGGTGACGTGGGTGACGGCGGGCTTGTGGCGGCGTGGGCGGATCGGGAAGTTCGCGGTGCCCGTGGCGTTGGCGAAGTCCGCGAGGTCGCGATAGGGGTGGACCGCGGCCGCGGTGAAGCCCGGCAGGAGGACCTCTTGGAGCTCGGCTTCGAACTCGAAGTCGATGACGATCTCCAGTTGCCGGTCCCCGAGGGTGATGGGCTGGTAGCGGCGGGCGTGCGGCAGCTCGCCGTCTGCAGGCTGGTTGATCGAGGTGGTGCGGGAGACGAGTGGCTGGTCGGCGAGGGCGGGCCACATCACTTCCGGGACCGGGATCATGTCGCCGGGGGTGAGGAGCACTTCTTCGTCGTGACGGTCGCGCCAGCAGGTGATGAACGCGTCGGCGTTGGCGTGGTCGAGGCCCCAGAGGCAGCCGTGGAGTTCGTCGAGGTCCTGGCCGTCGTTGGTGCGGGCCACGAGCCATTGAATCTGGTTGTCGCTGAGCAGTCCGGTGTCGGTGCAGCGCAGAGCGTCGTGGGCGTCCTTGACTGCTGCGGTCCAGGCCGTGGCTCGGGGCTTGGTCAGCAGTGGCGTGTGGACGACGGAGGGCGCGGTGCGTTGGGCTTCCCAGTAGGCGATGCCCAGCAGGGCGGTGTCCCAGACGCGCCGCTCGGTTCCGAGGTGGGTGGTGAGCGACACGCCGGCAACGCTAGGTGATCGGGCGATCTGTCTGTGCTGGGGATGTCTGCGCGCTCAGCTGGTGGGCGTCCATCCCGTCGGGGCTGAGTGGTCGGGGAGGCGGTCGGGGGTTTCCCGGGCGCGGAGTTCGAGCCAGGTGCGGAAGCGGCGCAGGCTGTCGAGCCAGGCGAGTTCGATGCGAGGGTCGTCGCTGGTGCCGGCGTCAATCTGGGCTCGCCATGCGGCGAGGGCGAGGAGGCCGTCGCGGGCAAAGCGGTCGGTCGTCCAGGTGCTGGGCAGGAGGTGCAGTTCGGTGGGGTAGGCCTCGCGCAGGTGTTGGGCCTGCTCCCAGGCCTTTGCTCGCCATGGCTGTCCGCGGCCGAGTTCCAGCCAGTCTGGTGGGGCACCGTCGACGGGAGGTTCGGGGTTGTCGGGGAGCTGACCGTGCTCGAGGAGGCCGGTCAGGATTTCGTTGGCGACCGAGCCGTAGCGCTTGCCGCGTTGGGCGGCAAGCTGCTCCAAGCGAGCGAACGCCTCGGCAGTGAGGTTGACGGTGATGCGTTTGCGGTTGGTGCTCATCGCGTGACTCCGGGCGCGGGCGTCGGTACGTGGGGCCTGGTGGGGTCCGGGAAGGGGCTGTGTTCGACTAGCGGTTCCAGGCGTGGAGCGATGGGTGCCAGGTGGGCGGGCGCGAACGAGCGTGTGGGTGTCGGCGCTGCGGGGACGGTGGTGGAGGGGATCTGGGCGCCGGTGATGCGCATCGCGTCGGCGAGGCGCTCGATGCGGTTGGGGTCGTTGCCGTGGGTGCCGAGGTCTTCGCGGCTGACGTGCCAGTCGCTGCCTTCTCTGGCGCGCGAGGCTTCGACGTAGGCGGTCTCGCGGCTGGTCTGCCAGCCGCCGGTGACGGTCACGGCGCGGTCGACGGTCGCGCCCTGCTGGCGGTAGACGTGGCTCGCGTAGGCGAGGCGCAGCGCCCCGACCTGGTCGCCGGCGACCTCGATGTGGCGTCTGGAGCCGTCGACGGTGATGAGTGCGCGTCCGTGCGGGTCGATCGCGGCCACGGTTCCTCGCGTGCCGTTCTCGACGCGGTCCCCGTTAGGGACGGGTTGGGATCGGGTCCAGGTGATCCGGTCGCCTTGCCGGAGTGCGTAGGTGGGTGTGGTGTCGTCTTCGACGGGGATTGCGAGTGCGTGTGCACCGAGTTCGCCGCGTGCGCGGCGGAGGTGTTGGGCGCGGGCGTTCATGGCGTCGATCTCGGTGTTGGGGCCGTCGGTCATGAGTGCGATGGCGGTGTGCCCGAGTTGAGTGCTGAGGGCGTCGTAGCGCCTGACGGCGGCTTCGATCGCTTGGGTGCGGGTGTCGGTGAGGTGCAGTTGATTGCGGGCGAGGTAGTGGGCCATGGCGGGTTCGGGGTCGCCGTTGCGCAGGTGTCGCCATGCGGCGCGTTCGGCGGGGTCCTGGGTGCGGCGGACGTGGGTGAGCTCGCTGGTGGGGGCGTGTTGGGTGAGTTGGTCGAACATGCCGCCGGGCCCGATGGACGGGAGCTGTCTGCCGTCGCCGACGAGCACGAGCTTTGCGCCCTCGCGAACTACCAGGTCGGTGAGCGCGTCGAGTCGCTGGGTGTCGGCCATGCCTGCCTCGTCGACGATGACGGTGGTGCTGGCGTCGATGGGCTGGTGTCCGTGATCGGCACGCGAGATGAGCGCGTCGATCGTCTGGGTCTGGCCGGCGAGGCTCGGGGAGTCCTCCCCCAGGCGTTGCGCTGTCGCGCCGGCGACCGCGACCCCGAGGACGGTGCGTCCGGCGGCCTGTTCGGCGCGTGCCGCGGTGTCGATGACGACGCCTTTGCCGGTGCCGGCCTGTCCGATGAGTGCGGCGATCCGCTCGGGTCCGGTCAGGACTTGGACGGCGGCTTGCTGCTCGTCGCTGAGCTGGATGCCGCGCTGCTCGGCCACGCGGCGCAGCGCGGTCTCCCGCGCGACCTCGGGCACCGTGACGGTTAGGTCGTTGGCGAGTGTGCGGGTGTGGGCGACGAGGCGTTCTTCGCGGTTGCGGACGGCAGCGGTGGTGATGCGTCCGTCCTGGAGTTCGATGAGCGCCCCGTGGTCGCAAAGCTCGTCCAGGGCGCGCAGTGCGCGGTCGGGGTCCATGACGCCTGCGGCTTGTTCCAGCGCGACCGCCCGCACGACGTCGGCGCCGACGATCGCGCGGTCGGCGGTCGCCTGGTCCAGGACGCGGCACGCCCACTCGTCATCGGCGCCGGCCAGACGGCGGCCGCGACGTGGGCGCATCTCCTCTGCCTGGCCGCGAGTCATGCCGCTGTCCTTGGCGGCGTGCTCCCAGTGGGCCTCGAGTTCGGGCCGGGTCTGGGCCTTCTTGGCTTCGCGGGAGCTGACCTTGAGCGTGCGAAGTTCGTCTTCGCGCGGGTCGCGGCCATGGGCGGCGCGGAACGCGTCGATGGCGTGTCGGACCTCGCGGGACCGCGCGCTGAAGGCCTCGAGCGTCTCGGGCGCAATTCCGGCGATCTCGAAGTACCGGGCGTTCTTCCCGGTGCCGGTCTCGAGGCGATACCCGGCTTGTACGAGCTCCCGCGCGAGTGCTGCCCGGTAGTAGGCCCCACCTTCGCGGGCGGCGCGGAACACCGGGCGGGAGCGGACGGCGGCGACCTGCCCGTCCTTGCGCACGACGCTGGTGATCCAGACGTGGGAGTGCAGCTGCGGGTCGGGCAGGCGGCCTTCGACCCCGCGGGCGGTGGTGTGCATGAACTCCGCGGCGAGCAGGTCACCGGCCGAGTCCGGAACCGATCCGGCCTCTCCCCCTCCCACCTTGTGGTGAGTTCGACCGTGCGGCGCAGGTGCTCGACCGCGGCGGTGACTGCGCGACTGTGGCAGCCCTCGAGCAGTTGCCGTTGTTCGGTGCCGCCGAGGGCGTGCAGGACGCTGACGGACTTCGGGGCGCTGAACGTCGCGTCCAGCCCGCTTGAGCGGGTGCCGTCGGGGCCGGCGCGGCGCAGCCACTGGTCGGCCTCTCCCCCGGGCCGTCGGCCTGCGACGAGCGCCTCGAGCGCCGCCCGGTCGACGTCCGCCCCCGGGGTGATGCCCAGCGCCTCGAGCGACTGGCTGCTGGCCAGCCAACGCCCCGGGGCCTCGGCGGGAGCGCCATCGCGGCCGAGGTAGTAGTCGCCGGCCTCCTTGGCGACGGCCTTGCCGTCGAGGTAGTCGACGTAGTCGCTCGCGCCGTCGGCGCTGATGCTGTGCACGGTCATCACGGTGCGCGTGACGCTAGGAGCGTGAGCGGCGTCACCGGCGTGCTGCGTTCGCGCAGCGTTGGCACGTAGTGCATCTAGTCTGTTCTGAAACTTTGCGCAGCAAAGTCGATGTGGGTTCGGAGAACCCTGCTGTTCTGGTGCCGAAGGCGCCAGTCGGTCGTTCTAGTGGTGGATCGTTGACGCTGGCGACGGTGAGCGTCAGGTGGTCAGCTGCTGGGATTGGAGTCTCGGGGGGCAGTCGACTTGTTCGGTGCCGTGGCTTGGTGGGCTGCCGGTAGCGTCTGGCCGGTGTTGACGCCGGAGGATCGGATGGTCGCGGTGATGCGGGCGTCCCGCGCTCGTGCGGCGGCGATCGCGGACGGGTCGGCGCCGCCGGCGTTGCTGGCGGCGGTGGAGCGCGTGGCGGGCTCGGTGGATCTCGGTCCGGACACGTTGGCGATCGTCCGTGGCGCTGCCTCGGGGTTGTGGGCCCGAGGCGTGGACGGCCTGGACGCGGAGGTGTTGACCGGGTTGCTCGCGGCCGACGTCGAGCAACACCACGCGCCCGGCGTCCGCAAGCAGAAGCCGCCCCGCGGCGGTGCGCGCGGGATCTAGGCGAGGGCGACGGCGGCGACGGTCGCGTCGTCGACGTTCGCGGCGAGGGCGCCTGCGTGGTGGGTGGCGGCGTGGGTGTGTAGCGCGGCGAGGTGGTCGTGCAGGAGGTGCTCGCGCGCGTGGGTGACCGGGAGCGCGCCCTGGGGGCGCTCGTCGGTGCTGGTGGTGATCTGCCGGCCCGGGGCGAGGGCGACGCGGACGATGTGGGTCGGGGTGCCGCGGCGGCCGACGTAGGTGCTGCTCAGCTCGAGCGCCTGGTCGGGCAGGGAGGTCGTGATCGTCACGACCCACGGCGGGCCCTGGTCCGCCACGGCGGTGGCGGCGTGGACGGGCTGGCCGTCGAGGGTGATGTGGAGCTCCAGGGGACGCTGCGACACGGTCTGGTGACCGTAGCGGGCCGCCCGGAGGCGGCCCTCCCCCACCTCGGGCTCGTTACTCGCCGAGGTACTCGGGGGTCTTGCAGAGGATGTGGAAGAACTCGCCCGGTCCGGTCAGGCTGGTCAGCGGGGTCTCGTGGGGGTAGCGCTGGTACCAGTCGCGCCACTGGTAGGCGGTCATGAGGCCGGTGGCGTAGGCGGCCTGGCGCTGCTCGGTGGTCATGGCGTCGAGCTCGGCGCGCTCCTCGGCGCGGGTCGCGTCGAGCACGGCGAGCAACTCCAGCAGCGGGTCGACGGCGGTCATCTGGGTGATCTGCGGGTCCTGGTGGCTCATCGGGTCTCCCTGGCGAAAAATTGGACGGTCTGGAACTGGGCGGGGCCCGTCCGCGCCGGTGGCGGACGGGCCGTTGGTGCTTCTGGCGGCGGAGGTCCTAGAAGGGGATCTCGTCGTCGGTGGGCTCGTGGTCGCGTTCGCCGTCGGGGACCGCGACGAGGTCGTCGTCGGTGCGGTGGGGCTTGGCCCCGTACTCGAGGTCGACGTTGTGGACCTCGACGGTGTGGCGCTTGTTGCCGTCGCGGTCGGCCCAGGTGCGCACGCGCAGTCCGCCGGCGAAGGCGACGGCCTGGCCCTTGACGAGGTGCTCGACGGCGGCCTCGGCGGCGCGCTCCCAGAGCACGAGGTCGACGTAGACGGTCTCGCCGTCGCGGCCGCGCTGGTCGCAGGCGACGCTGATCGTGGTGACGCTCTTCTGCGCCTTGGTGGCGCGGAGCTCGGGGTCGCGGGTGAGGCGGCCGTTTCCGGTGATGGTGAGCATGTGGACTTCCCTTCTCCCGGTGGTCCCCGGGGCTGTGGTGGTTGCTGGTGTCGAGTTCGGTCGGCGACCGGCGGGTCGTGCGCGAACGCACGCGCCGGCTTCGCCGCGGTCGGCGCAGCCGACCCGCCCGAGGCCGTGAGCGCCGAGGGGCCGGCCCGTCAGGGCCGCTTGGCCGTCGCGCAGCGGCGGTGCCCCGGCCCGAGCGCCGCGGGGCGGGAGCGGGGAAGCTGGAGCGGCGGATTGCGCACCGCCCGTCCGGCGTCGGCCATGCTCGCCGCCTGCTGCCCACCGCGCCCCCGGGGCCGCGGCAAGGAGGTCCTCCCCGCGCTCACCCTCGGGACGGCACGCACCGGCGGTCGGGCGACTGGCGCGTCCTGGCGTCTGGGGTGCGTGGGCGTTCATGCCCTGCACCCGACGCGTCCGTGTCGGTGGTGACCCCTACGCCTCGGTGGTCACGCCGAGCGGTCGGGTGGCGGTTGTGCGCGTTCCCCGGGGAACGGCGGGTTCAGCGGCGCGTGGTGGTGTTCGCCGTGGTGAGTGCGGCGGCGAGCTGGTCGGCGGCGTCGAGGTCCTTGAGGCTGATGGTGACGCCCTGCTGGGTGACCTTGACGGTGGCGGCGTGGCCGGCGAGGGCGAGCTGGTCGGTGAGCCGGTCGGAGGCGTCGCGGTTCTCGGCGATGGCGGCGCGGTCGGCGGGGCTGACGCGTTTGCGGGCGGGCCGGGAGGAGAGTTCGGCGGCGGCGGTCTCGAGGGTGCGCTTGGACCAGCCGAGGTCGATCGCCTGGCGGGCCAGGCGCTTTTGGTGGTTGTGGTCCTCGACGCTGAGCAGCGCGCGGCCGTGGGCGAAGCTGAGGCGGCCGTCGTCGACGGCGGCGAGGATCGGCGCCGGAAGGTCGAGGAGGCGGATGTGGTTGCTGATGGTGGAGCGGCTGATCTTGCGGCCCATGCGCCGGGCGAGCTCTTCGCGGGTGATGCCGAGGTCCTCGATGAGGGTGGCGTAGCCGCGGGCGATCTCGACGGGGCTGAGGTCCTCGCGGTCGAGGTTCTCGATCAGCGCGTCCTCGAGGTCGGCGCCGGCGTCGTCTTTGCCCCCGATGAGCACGTCGATCTCGGTCAGGCCGGCGAGCCGGGCGGCGCGGGTGCGCCTCTCCCCCATGATCAGCGTGTGGACCCCGTCTGCGCCGGCGGGGCGTACGACTGGGGGTTGCAGGATACCGCGGGCGGCGATGGAGTCGGCGAGCGCCTGAAGGGCGTCGGGGTCGAACGCCTTGCGCGGGTTGGCGGGGTTGGGGGCGATCCGGTCCAGCGGGACGGTCTTGATCCGGCCGCCGTGGCCGAGGGCGTTGAAGGTGCGGCTGGGGGTGCGGTCTTCTTGGCCTGCGCGGACCTGCTTGATCGTCGGGAAGGCGGGCTTCTTGGTCATGTTCTAGGCGGCGGCCGGGTAGAGGGCGTTGAGCTGCTGCAGCAGTTCGGCGGCGATGCGGCGGTAGTCGCGGCCGACGTTGCTGTCGGGCTCGACCATGACGGTCGGCCGGCCGTGGAGTGGGTGGAGCTGGACGCTGGTCTGCGGGCGGGTGTGGTGCTCGAAGACGTAGATCTCGGCGCCGTAGGTCTCGGTGTCGGCGAGCTGCTCGCGCAGCAGGCGCAGGCTGCTCGAGCGCGCGGGCGTGCGCATGAAGACGACGCCGAGTGGCTTCATCCGCCAGCCGCCGGTCTCGGTGCGGCTCGCCTGGATCTCGCCGAGGCGCTTGGCCAGGGCGCGGGATTCGTAGGCGCCGGGCTCCATGACGAAGAGCACGGTGTCGGCGGCGTGCGCGGCGGTGTCGCTCAACGGGGTGATGGCACCCTGCGTGTCGATGAGCGCGATGTCGAACGCCTCGTCCAGCTGCCCCAGGAGCAGGTCCAGGCTCTGATGTCCGCCGTCGGCGAAGGCTCCGAGAAGGTCGTCGAGGACCGGGCTGGCCGGGAGAAGGTGCAGGGTGCCGCCGTGGGTGGTGCCGGGAAGCGCGATCTCGGTGAGGCAGTCGGTCACGGGCCGGTGACCGGTGAGTGCGTCGGCGATCGTCGGCGCGTCAGGGGTGATGTCGTACGAGGCTTCCAGATCGGCTTGCGGGTCGAAGCCGACGAGCAGGACGCGGGCGCCGAGGTAGGCGAGTTCTGGGCCGAGGTTGGCGACGCTGGTGGTCTTGCCGGTCCCGCCCTTCCCTGTCCAAACGAGCGTGCGGTGCATGTCTGGGAGGGTAGGGCGCGGTCCGCTCGGATCCGCTTGGCGCATCTCGCGTGCGCGACGACGTGGCGGCTCCGCCGAAAAGGGTCGAGCCGTGTGGGTTCAGACGGGTGGTCTGGCTAGAACGGCCGGATCTGAACACCTTCGCATGCCGCGGTTACCGGTGAGGCCGGCATGGCGCGGGCAGCTCCGGTTCGGTCCCCGCGTCGCCACACGATCCGGTCTCCGTTGACCCGAAGTCGCGAGATCGGGGAAGTGGCACGTCGCACCAAGGTCGTGGCGCCGCGGACGTCGAAGACCTGGAGCAGCGAGCGGTTGCTGCTGAGGACGGCGATCGCACCGCGCGATGTGAGAGCTACTTCGTCGATGGACGATTCTGCGTTGCCGCAGGCGACGAGCTTGCCTGTTTCGAGGTCGACGCCGAGTGCGCGTTCTGTGCCGGCGCCTGGATTGTTGCCGTCGGCGTGCCGCTGCGTATAGGCAACGAAGCGGCCTGAGAGGATGACGTGGCGCACTCGGTCGCGCTCGAAGTCAAAGCCGTTGTCATTGAAGCCGATCCGCGTGCGTTTGCCGGTGGGCCGCCAGCATCCCACCACCGATTTCGGTTCGTTGCCGAGGACCCCCGAGCGCGAGCGGAGGTACACCCGGGCTTCGGGCGAGCGAGCGAAGCTGGTGACCCCGGCGCCCTGCCCACATTCCCATTTGGGGGAAGCATTGGCCTGGGTCGCCGCCATGAGGCCCCCCGAGACGCTTCCGAGAGCGATCACTACGAAATGTCGAAGGCGGATCACGGTAGTGGCGAGTAGGCGATCGTCTGGCCTGCTGGGAAGTCTGTACCCGCTACGGAGGGGATGAAGAACGTTCGGGCTAACAACTCGTCCTGTGCCGATTTTGCGCGGGGAGTCGAAGACGTCGACCTCTGGATTGGCGAAGGCGCGATTCTTGGTCATGCTGGCTGGGGGGCTCGCGTCGGGGACGCGGAGCGGCCCTCATCTGCATTGAGAGATGCGCCCGTGCTGGATCAGGTGTTGTGGGGGCGGAAGCGGACGCGGCCGGGGTCGAAGCCGAGGATGAATTCGCCGGTGGGTCCGTGGCGGTTCTTGCGGACGAGGACGTCGGTTTCGCCTGGGCGTTCGGAGTCGGGTTCGTAGTAGTCGTCGCGGTAGAGCATGAGGACGGCGTCGGCGTCGGCTTCGATCTGCCCGGATTCGCGGAGGTCAGCTAGTTGGGGGCGACGGTCGGCGCGGTCTTCGACTTTGCGGGAGAGCTGGGAGAGGGCGACGACGGGGACGTTGAGGTCGCGGGCCATGATCTTCAGGCCGCGGCTCATGGCGGAGACGTCTTCGGTGCGGTTGCCGTTGGATCGTTCGGGCTGCATGAGTTGCAGGTAGTCGACGACGATCACGCCGAGGGGGGTCTTTGCGCTGATGGCGCGGGCCTTGGCGTGGAGCTGGGTGACGGTGAGTGAGCCTTCGTCCAGGAGGGTGTAGGGGACGCCGTCGGCGTGTTGGGCGGCGCGCATGAGGGCGGCCCAGTCTTTGTCGTTGAGGTCGGCGCTGCGCAGGCGTTGGGTGCTGATGCGCGCGTGGGCGGAGAGGTGGCGTTGGACGACTTCGGTCTCGCTCATCTCCAGGGAGGCGAAGAGCACGGGGGCGCGCTCAGAGAAGGCGATGTGCTCGGCCCAGTTCATGGCCATCGCGGTCTTCCCCATCGCCGGGCGTGCGGCGAGGATGACCAGGTTGCCGGGCTGGAAGCCGCCGAGCATGCGGTCGAGCTCGTCGAATCCGGTGGTGAGGCCGGGGATGTCTCGGTCGGACTTGGAGGCCTCTTCGAGTCGTTGGAGTTCGCGGCCGACGGCGACGTCGAGCGCGACGGCGCGGTCTTGGCTTGCGACGGTGCCGAGGGCGAAGGCGCGGGTCTGGAAGTCGGCGACGAGGCTCTCGCCCGTGGCGCCGGGTTCGCTGACGGCGGCTTGGATCTCGTAGGTGGCGGTGAGGACGTCGCGGATGGTGGCGAGGTCGCGGACTATGCCGACGTAGCTTGCGAAGTTGGCGACCGACGGGACGGCGCCGGCGAGGTTGTCGACGCCGACGGCGCCGCCGGCCTGTTCGAGCTTGCCGGTGCGGGTGAGTTCGTTGGTGAGGGTGACGGCGTCGATGGCCTCGCCTTGGCGGGTGAGGTCGAGCATGGCCTGCCAGACGACGGCGTGCCGGCCGCGGTAGAAGTGGCGGGGCTCGAGGCGCTCGACGAACGCGAGGCGGTCGAAGAGCACGCCGGAGAGCATGGCGGCACCGAGGAGTGCTTCCTCGGCTTGGAGGTTGTGCGGCAGGGTCTGGGCGGGGGTGCTCATGCTGCCTTTCGGCCGGCGGTCTTGCAGAAGTCCAGGTAGGCGAACTTCAGGTCGGTCTCGTCGCTGGCGGTGGCGATCGAGCTCCAGCCGAGGTGGTCGACGAACTCCTCGAGCACCGGCGACGCGGTGGCGAGGGAGGCGCGGGCCTTGGTCTCGCCGGAGCGGCCGTGGGCGCTGACGGCTCGGCGCAGGTGGTTCCAGGCGGTGGCCCAGGACGGTGCGGCCTCTCCCCCACTCGCGTCCGCGACGGGTCCGCGTGCCGCGGCGTTGGTGGTGGCGGCGCGGGCGCGCAGGAGGATGTCGTCGACGAGCTCGGCGAAGGCCGGGAGGGTCTTGGCCTTGCTGCTGAGGATGGTGTCGGTCTGCAGGTAGTCGACGCCGGCCAGGAGCTGGTCCAGCGGGAAGTCCTCGAGCAGTTCTGCGGCGATGGGGAGCCAGCTGTCGCGCTGGGGGGCGTAGAGCCGGGCGACCCGCGCGGCGCTCAGGCCGCTGGCGAGGTGCCCCATGAAGCGCTCGATGAGGATCTCCACGGGATTGGTGATGAGCCTCTCCCCCGGCTGGTCTCTGGGGATGTTCTGGGCGGTCTGCTGGGTCTGTCCTTCCCGCGTGTGCGCGTAGGGCGTGCGGTCTGCACCGCCTTGGACCGGATGCTGCACGCCCATGTCCTGGCTCTCGCCCGGCCTTGTCCTGGCCTGTGCACTGTCATGTCCTGCCTGCTGCACCCCCACCAACGGGTTTGCTGCACGCCCTCGTCCTACCTGGTGCACTCCCGGATCGATCGTGGTCGGCGTCGTGTGCGTGGTGGTCGCGGGGACCTGGATGAGGCGGTAGCGGTTGGCGTGGGCCATGCCGTTGTCGCTGGTCTGGGCGTGACGTTCGATGACGCCGGAGGCGACTAGGAGGGTGATGAGGTCCTTGCCGGAGCGGACGCTGACGCCGGTGAGCTTGGCGAGCTCGGTGTAGGTGGTCTGGACGGTCTGGCGGTCTCCCCGTGGCGCTGGGCGCCGGCGAGGTCGACGAGCGTGAGGTACATCGCGAACGCCCGCAGACGCGCGGGGCCGCTGGCGTGGCGGCCGATCGCCGCGAGGGCGGGGATGTCGACGCGCGCGAACGGCACGGGGTCGCCGAGGATCTCGATGCGTGAGGGCAGGCGCAGGGCTCCGTCGCGGCGCGTGGTGTCGCAGCTGATGGCACCGGCGTCCTGGAGGTGCGTGAGGATCCGCTGGCCGAGCTCCTTGCTGGTGCCGAAGTGGTCGGGTTGGCAGAGCTGGCGGATGGTGCGGTCGCAGATCTGCCGTCCGTCGTTGGCGCGCCCGTCGCGCAGAGCGGCGGCGGCCAGCACGACGGTCGCGCCTAGGCTCTGGGCGAGCGTGGCCCCGGTGAGGCGGCTGCGGCAGGCCGTGATGACGGCGCACGAGACCATCACGAAGCCGTCGCGGCCGTCTTCGATGAGCAGCCGCTCGGTCATCGCGAGGACGCCGCCAAGAGGAGTGACGGGGCGGGTCGCGCCGCCTGCGGGCAGGAGGCGACCGGCGCACGTCTAAGATGTGAGGGGCAATCAGGCATCTGTGCTTGAGGAGCGCCGCCCCTGGCCGGGCGGCGCTTCGTCGTTTCGGAGCGGGCTGCGTGCTTAGGCGGCGATCCGTCCTTTGGGTCGGGTGTCGCGGTCGGCTTCGCGGGAGCGCAGGGCGGCCTGCTTGGCGTCGCCGGCGAGGCGCTCGACGACCAGGCTCCAGGTGTTGCGGCTCTTGACGACCTCCAGGCGGGTGTAGGAGGGGTCGCGCTCGAGGATGCGCTCGAGCGCGGCGCGCAGGGCCTTGCGGTTGTCGGTTGGGCGCTTGGCGCGGAGTTTGAGCGCCTCGTAGACCTTGTCGTCGAGGGCGATCGTGTAGCTCTCGGACTGCCCGTCGGCGGCCTGGACGTAGGGGAGCATCCCGAGGGTGACCCAGATGCGCTTGGCGGCTCCGTCGAGGGCGCGCTGGGTTTCGAGGTCCAGGGTTCGGCCGCGGCGGTCCAGGACGGCTTCGGCAAACCACGGCGTCAGGGTGACCTGGGCGTGGGCGCCCTCGGCGTCGGCGATCTTGACGAAGCTGAGGTTGCCGGCCTTGTCGCGGGGCCCGTCGACTTCCTGCAGCGTGCGGGAGTCGGCGTAGACGGCGAGTTCGCTGAACAGGCGTCGCTGGCGGACGCCGATCTCGTTGCCGTCCTCGTCGAACTCGGGCAGTTCGAGCGAGACGTCGTAGAGGCGCTTGAGCGCGATGACGAGGTCTCGGCGCTGGTATCCCCCGGGCGTGATGCCGAGCTTGCGCAGCAGCGCGCCGAGCTGGAAGCGCAGTTCGTAGGTCGTGTCGTCGCCGTCTTCGGCGAAGTCGAGGGCCATCACGGTGAGCGCGTCGAACTCCAGGGTTCCGATCGGCGCGTTGGCGGAGGAGACGACCGCGCCGGCAAGGGTGCTGGCGGAGACCTTGTCGACGAGTTCCTGGGCGTTGAACTGCACCAGGCCGACGGCGCTTCCGAGTCCCTGCTCCAGGAAGCTGCGGCGCAGCGGGTAGGGGTCGGGGCTGACGGCGGAGTCGGTCACGCGCGCCACCTTTGTCGTGGCTGCGGACGGCTCCTGCCCGTTCGGGAGTGCTGTCCACCCGCACGGGAGTGCTGTCCACCGCCAAGTGGGAGTGCTGTCCACCACCTCAACCGTTCCGCGGACCAGCAGGAGTCCCCTTCGGCGCGTGATCGGGCGGAAAACGAGGGTGGTTCGGGGGGTGGAATAGCTCCCGGCATGCGGGAAGTGTCTGCTTCGGGGCGGATGGAGCCGGTGGGATAGCTCCCGAGGGTGGATTTGCTCCCGAGGGTGGGATAGCTCCCGACGGTGGATCTGCTCCCGAGGGTGGGATAGCTCCCGCCTTGCCGGAGGGTCCCCGCCGGCAAGAACGATGCTCTGCCGTTCCCCGGGAAACGGCCCGGTCGCGCGGCGCTTTGCGACCGGGTCGTTATGTCGACACGTCCGGTGTACGGAATCCGGGCGATCGGTAACCTCGACCAGCACTCGAGGGTTGGGTGCGATGCCTCGATCGTCGACCGGCTTTCGGATCCAGCAGTGACCTGGTCGGACGGAGCAACCCTCGAGTAGCGGTCGAGAAGTGCCATAACCCGACATGGGGCCGGCCGCGCTCCGGGTGCATAAGCTGGCGCCGGACATGTCTGCTCCGTCCGGACTCTCGGCGCCGGCCCGGGTCCTCCCTGGGCTCTTCGCGCTTCGCCGAAACGATGCAGTCACTGCCTAGCACGGACGGATTGCTGGAATCAGCGCCCGCGCGATGGCCCCCGACCCGGCAGTCGGCGATGCGCGGCCGCTCGCCGGTCGCCTGTTCCAGTCGCCAGAGGCGCGCCTCCCCCCTCACGGGCGCCACGTTCCGTCCGGCGAGCGGTTCGCACGTCGCTCGAGGGGCCTCTCTGGCTCCAATTGGCGCCAAGGCGTGACGATTTCGCGGTCTCGCCCGGGTCGACGCTCCCTGGCGCTCAGATCGAGCCGCGCGTAGGTCGAGGGTACGATAGGTCAGACGAGCGGTGGGCCGGTCACCTGGTTGAGTGCTAGGTAGAGTGCTAGAGAGGGTGCTAGGTTATGTGGGCGAGTGTGCGAGCCGTGGTGTGTGCGCTCGTGCGAGCACGTGACCGTTGGCGTGATTGCAGGAACTGTTGACCGCAATGTCGAATGGGTGAGTGATGCTTCGACCGAATACGCGAGTGGTGACCTTCGCCAACCAGAAGGGCGGGACCGGGAAGAGCACGGTCACCGCGAACGTCGCGGCGGCGGCGGGGGAGCGCGGGCAGCGCGTCCTGGTCGTCGATGTCGACCCGCAGGCGGACGCCTCGACGATGCTCGGGGTCGACCCGTTCGCCGAAGGTCGCAAGACGCTGTTCAACGTGATGCTGGGGGAGTGCGAGATCCCCGAGGCGACCGCGCGCGACGTCGTGAAGGGCGTCGACGTGGTGGTGGGGCATCCGGACATGTCTCAGGTGGAGATCCAGCTCAGCGGCCAGATGCGCCGCGAGGAGTTTCTGCTGAAGGCGTTGTTCGACCACGTGGACGAGTACGACCTCGTGCTGATCGACTCGCCACCCAACCTGGGGCTCCTGACGATCAACGCGCTCGTGGCGGCCAACGACGTCGTCGGTGTGGTGTCGATGGTCGACCTGAACGCCTACAAGGGCGTGCTCGCGCTGATGAACACGCTCGAGGAGCTGCGCAGCAACCGCATCGACGTGCGGCTGGCGGGGATCGCCAAGACGCAGGTCGAGCGCAAGCGGCTCACCTATCAGGCGCTGCAGGAAGAGATGGCCGAGGAAGACCTGCCGATGTTCCGCAGCGAGATCCCGCTCGCGGCCGCGTTCCACAACGCCGGCGCGTCGTCGGTCCCGCTGGTGCTGTTCGCACCGGACCACGTAGCGGCGTCCAAGGTCCGGGAGCTCACGACGGAGATCCTCGAAGCCGGCGTCGTCGCGGAGGCCGCAGCATGAGCTCGCGCCCGAGCCTCAGCCGGATCGGCATGCGTCGGCCCACCGACGTCAGCGCGCCTCTGCCAACGGCCGACGACGCACCCGCTGCGGAGGAGCAGCGTCCAGCAGCGGAGTCGCTCCCGGAGCCCCCGGTCGCCGCCCTGGAGCCGGAGCCGCGGGAGTCGCCGGCCCGGCCGCAGCCGCGGCGGGCGCGCGCAGCGATCGGAGCGTCGCGAGTCCGGCACGACGAGCGCTCCGCGGGCGAAGGCGGAGGTGGGGGAGAGGCCGTTCCTGGGCACGGGGCGGCCCGTTCAGACTGCGGTGCTCTTGCCCAACGAGACGGCGGACCGCCTGAGTGAGCTGGCTCGTGCGGCGGGTGTCTCGATGACGGCGCTTGCGGTCGCGGTGCTGGAGCGGCATTTGCCGCTGGAGACCGGGAAGGTGCGAGAGCTGGTCCTGGCGACCGCGCGACCGCGTCGCGGGTCGGCGGCGATCCAGACCACGGAGATGAACCTGCGCCTGCCGACCCAGTTGCGCGTACGGATGGACGAGCTCATCAGCGCCCTTCCGGCTGGCGCGAAGATCAAGCGCGCCCACCTCATCAGCGGGGTCCTGGATGCTCATCTGGCCGCTGACGCGGACGCGGCCTACCGCCAGGTCACGGAGTACGAGAGTCGTTCGATGCGTCACGAGCTGGCCGCGTAGGCCGCGGTCGCAACGTGGACCGCCCCCCCGGACGGGGTGGGCGGCGTCCAACCAGAAAACTTCAGTCGTGCACGGCTTTCTGGTGCCCGTGCGACGAGTTTCGGTGCGTCGGCTTTGACTGTCGGGCCGGGACGCGTAGGTTGCGGGGACGGATGCGGGACCGCAGGGAAGGACGTTGCGCCGGGCAGGGGACGCCCGGTGAGCGCGTATGCGCCACGAGGCCCGAAGGGGGGTCACTTCGCCCTGCCCGGTGTCTGGTTCAGGGCATGGCGCCGATCTCCGACCAGCACTGGCTCGAGATCGTCGACGTCCACCCGAACCTCGGAGTGCTCGAAGCGGCGGTCCTGACCGGCGCGGGCGCGACCGCTGCCGGCTGCTTTCGCGAGTACGCGATCGAACGCCTGCGCAGCGGAGACGAGCGCCTCGCTGGCGCCAGGGCCATGGGCCGTGTCCTGGCGGATCTCGACGACGCCGGGCGGCCGGGCGCGTGAGCACGATGCGTAGCCCGCTCGATGCCGCGCGGTTTGACGCGATGGTCCGCGAGGTCCACGGGCGTCAGGACGAGATCGTCCGGATGGTGGCGCGCAAGGTCGGCCCGGAATGGGCGGAGGACGCCACGTCCGATGCGTTCGCTGAGGTGCTCGGAGATCCGGCGAAGCTCGAGCGCTACGCGACCGCGCAGGGTCGCAGTCGCCCGACGAGCGAGGACCTGATGGCGTTTGTCGTCACGAAGGCCTACGACCGAGCGCGCGATGCGAAGAAGCACGTCGAGGGCCGCGAGAAGAGTGGGCCCCGGTCGTTCGTCGCGTTCGATGAGGCGATCGGCGTACCCGCGGAGACCGGCCTGGAGCTCGAGGAGCTGGACACGGCGGGCGGTTCGGAGTGGCTTGATCGTTTCCAGGAGCTGCTGTTGCGTCTTCCGGAGGATCTGCGGCAGTTCGCGCGCGTGCGGCTGGTCGAGATGGGAGGGGCGCCGGAGTCGCGGATGAGCATGGAGGAGGCCCGCGAGCATCTCGGGTTGACCCCGAAGGGGTGGCGCAAGCGCGCGACCCGGCTGAAGGCCGCGCTGGCGGTCGAGGTCGAGGGCATGGCTGCCGGCGCCTGGTGTGCGGAGCATCGTTCGGGGATCGCCGAGCTCGTTCTGGAGCGGACGCTGCAGGATTCCGATGGGGTGGAGGCGCTGCACCTGCGCCACTGCGAGCGGTGCAACGACTACGTGCTGCACGTGATGGCCGGCATGCACGACCGCGCCGCGGCGGTGCTGCCGCCGGTGCCCGCGCTGGCCGGAGCCGGTCTGCTGGCGTCGGTCGCGGCCCGGGTGGGGGACTGGTTCTCAAGCGGCGAGGGCGCCACCGTCACCGCGGGCGGTACGGCAGCGTCTGGCGGCCTGCTGGCGGGCGGGACGGCGGTGAAGGCGTGCGCTGGTCTTGCTGCGGTCGGATGTGTGGCGGTGGCCACGCCCGTGGTGATCGAGAAGGTCGACCGCGAACCGGTCAAGCCGGCGGAGCGCGCCGCAACTACGGCGCGGACCGCCCGGCCGGCCCCCGTGGCGTCGGTCGCGCCGGTCGTGACGGCGACGCCGTCACCTGCTCTGGTGCGGTCCCAGTCGAGTGCGCTGAACCGGTCGTCGCAGCGCGCTCGGCGCGCGGCGCGTCGGGAAAAGCGTGCCAGTGCGGAGGTGGCGTTCAAGAGTTCTTCGGCCGCTTCGGCGACGCGTTCTGCGTCGGCGACGGGGTCTGACAAGGCATTCGGCGTGGCGCCGCGTGCGGCTCCGGTGTCGGCTCCGGCTGGGTCTTCGGGCTCGTCGGGGTCCGGCGGCGGGGGCGCAGGCGGTGCGCCGACGAGTGCGGACAAGGCGTTCGGCTTGTCCACCGACGGTGGGTGAGGTTCGCAGACCAGGGACGGGCCGCGTGCTGGGAGCGCGCGGTATGGGCGCGGGGCATTGCCAGTCGCGCGAACTGATCGGAAGTAGGAGAAGCATGCAGTTCAAGACACAGGTTGGGGGACGGCTTCTGCGTTACGCGGTGGCCCTGGGCTTCGCAACGACGGCCGGCGTATCGATCGCGCCCGCGGTCGCTGCGGCGGACACCTACGAGTTGGAGCAGTGCACGTCGGCGCGCCCCGGCACGTCGGGGTGGGAGAGCGCCTACGCGGGCGCTTGGGTGTACGTGGGCGATGACTGCCCGTCCGGTGGTGGGCTGTCGACGGCGTTTGACAGCGGCCAGGGACATACGGCTGGGAACGTCGCGCAGTGGACGTTCACGGCGCCGGCGAACACTTCGCTGCATCACCTCGCTGTTGACTCGCGGCAGATGCGCGCGGGCCGCCCGCACCCCAACGGATTTGGCGACTCGTCGGGGTTCGTGCTCAAGAACGGATCGACGGTCCTTGAGGACTGCGTCCAGCTGTACGCGTGCGGGTCCCGGTCAGGACCGGCGAACTACGGCCTGGGTGGCGCGTCCTCGGTGACGTTCGGCGTGCAGTGCACCGGTGCCAACGGCTGCCCCGCAGACACGGTGTCGGCCTCGATGCGCGGGATGCGGCTGCAGATCAACGACGGCCTCGCGCCGGCGATCTCGGGGTTCAGCGGTTCACTGACGTCGACCGCGACGACCATCCGCACGCGGCAGCTCGCGTTCTCGGCGACCGACCAAGGCGGCGGGTCTTCCGCCGGCGCCTGGTGATCGACGATGTCCCGCAGGCGCTCGCCACGGTCGACGGCAACGGCGGGGCGTGCGCGACCCCGTTCACGCAGAAGGTCCCGTGCAAGCTCTCGGCGTCGGAGACGTTCAGCTTCGACACCGCGACGCTCACCGACGGCACGCACGACATCTCGCTGCGCGTGACCGACGCGACCGACACCAACCAGGCGCAGACCGCCGCGTGGACGATCAAGGTCGACAACGTCGCGCCGAGCTTCGGGACGCCGACCGTTTCCGGTTCGTCTGCGCAGGTCGGCACGGAGCTGACGTGCTCGCCGGGTGCGATCGACGGACAGAGCCCGACCGTGAGCTATCAGTGGCTGCGCGCGAACGCGGACGGCTCGGGCCAGCAGGAGATCCCCGGCGCGACCAGCGCGAAGTACACGCCGCTGCCGCGGACCAGTCCAAGAAGCTCCCTTTGCCGCGTGACCGCAACCGATGGGGGGGCGGGTCGACCACGAAGACCTCGACGACCACGAGCGGCCCGTTCGACAACGGCGCAACCGTCCAGCCCGCCCCCACGGAGCCCGCTCCATCCGGCACCGCCTGCCCGTCGGCCCCAACCGGCACTGGCAACGGTCCCACTGAGGACGCGGACGGCGATCGCATCCCGAACTGTGCGGACAGCGATGACGACGGGGATGGCGTTCCGGACGCAGCCGATCCGGCTCCGTTTGACCCGAAGGTGCCCGGCGAGGCGGGGCAAGGACCCGGCGTCGTCCTCGAGCTCGCCCTCGGCAGGGGCGTCGCAGCCTCCTCGGGGACCGGGGGAGAGGGTGCGGGCCTGAAGGTCAACGGCGAGAACGGTCATCCGCAGGCGGTCTTGTCGGCGGTGTGGCTGAAGGGCCGCACCCGTGGACAGACGACGCGGTACGGGACCTCGGCGACGATCCGCGGTCAGCTGGCCCGTCCGGACGGCGGAAAGGTCGACGACGCAAAGATCGAGCTCGTCTACCTCGAGGCTGGAACGGTCCGCGACATGGGCGGTGCCCGCACGCGCAAGGACGGCTCGTTCGTCATCAAGCTCCCGAGCAACAGCCCGTCCCGCAAGCTGCAGCTGCGCTACCGCTATGACCTCAGCAAGCAGGACGTCACCTCCAAGGTCGAACTCGTCTGACGGTCCGCGCGACGGCACGTCTCAGCGTCGCCAAGCGTCCCGGCGCGATCCGCCTTCGCGGCGAGATCCGCACCGGGGAAGCTCGGCGGCCGGAGGTCACGATCCGTCCGCACGCGGTCAGCGCCCGTTCCTGGCGCTGTCGACCTCTCCCGAGGCGCCTTCTCCGGCCGCTCCGCCTGGCCGCCCCGCTCAGCGGGACCGTCCAGTTCCGAGCCGTGATCGGTACCACCGCCACATCGGCGGCGCGAGCCCGACTCGGAAAGTGCGCTACTGATCGGCGAGGGAGCATCCACCGCTCAGAGAACGGAATATCGCGCATGCCGCTCGAAAACGGCGGCCACCCCCGACCGTAGGACGATTCTCGCTGTCGCGATCTGCTCTCTCACATGGGGGCAGGGACGGTTTACGACAGCATAGTCCTCATCGCCCTCAGCTCAGCAGCGCGTTCGGCGCGAGTGGATGCCGTTCATCACCCAGCCGATCTCCGAGGGAGACCATCGAGAACAGCGTGCTCCACCTGTTGGACACTGGCGTCGCGTTCCGCTGACTGCTGACCATCGGACGGCAGGCCGGTGAGGTGGGCGCTCTCGTTCTACTCCTGGGGCCGATCCCTCCGACGAGCCAACCACTCAGGGTCGGCACGGATCACGGATGAGGGCTGATCATCGGGGCGCAGGCCAACGGAGTCGGGACGATCGGCGCCACCGAATCGCCGCACATGGTGTCACTCGCGCAACTCGCTTTCAAGCGGTCCGCCTTCCGCGCCACCGACTACAGGGCGGCGTGGCGCGTTGTGTCCGTCGTCATCGATCGCCAGTCGGTGGGCGGTCGCGGCGGTCAACCTCTCACTGGCTCCGACAACTCCCCGACCGCCGATGAGCGCACGACGCTCGAGGCAGAGTGGGGGAGGCCCGCGGCAACGGCGTCTCCGTCGTCGCAGCTGCCGGCAACACCGCTGGTGCGCCCAACGGGTGGCCCGCCACCGCCGATGGCGTCATCGCGGTCGCAGCGGGTACGCCGGCGGGCGGGCTGTGCGGCTACGCCTCGTACAGCCCGGGGACACTGGTCGGCCCGGGGTGCGGGATCGACACGGCAGGATGGCGAGGCACCGGTGACCACGGAGAACGGTGGGTCGTCTTCGGCGGCCGCGTTCGCGTCGGCGATCGTCGCTGCGCTGCGGTCATGGCGCCCGGCGGCGCCCGGCTGAGGTCGAGGGCTGGCTTCGCACCGGCGCACGGACCGTCGCCGATCGCCCGGTCCTCGATGTCGCAGGAGCCTTCCGCGCGGCGGGGCTCGGCGGTGTCGTTGACCGCGCCACCGCGCGCCGCGCCGCCCAGCCTCGGGATCCCGCACCGAGCGCGGTGACGACTCCGCCCCAACCGGACCAGACGATCATGGAGCCAGCTTCAGCGGCAACGCCGACTCCCGCGACGAACCCCAAGACGCCGCGCCTGCCCGACGTCGCCTGGCGTCGGCCAGGTGGGTCCGCGGTCGCGTGGTTGTGGTTGTCCGCAACCGGCCGACGGGTGCCCGCGTTGAGGTGAAAGCGCAGTTGTTCCGTGGCTTCGGGTTCCGCCCTTGCGCCGCATGACCGTCCGCAGCTCTATCAGCTTTCGCGTGACGCGCCGACCCGATCGCATCCTGGTCCGGTTTGTGATTGCGAAGTCCTCCGGCGGCCGAGGGGAGTATCTGCACCTGGACCGCCGAAACGCTTTCGCTGATGCTCGACTGCACTACCCGACGAATCACGCTGCTGCTCCTGCGGACTGCAGGCGTGCGCGATGGTCGGCGCCTCTACCGCGCTTGCCGGGACGTACACCGTACAGTCGTGCGGCTCCACGGGCTCTATCGACGGGTGGTCGGCCGTGAACACCAAACTCCATGCTGACCAGCAGCGCCTGCGGCGGCACCAACCCCGGCGACGGTGCGCGCCGCGGACGTCTCGCCATCGCCCGATGTCATCGGAACCACCACCACGGCATGAGATTCAAGCCCCCACCGGCACGAGCAGTCACGACCGTGGTCAGGTGAGGGACTTTGTCAGAAGTACGGTACCAACTGGGTTATGGGAATGAACGTCCCGAGGTGGACCTGGAGCAGGTCAGTACGAGGACTGCGTGATCACGGGTGGCGGTTTCTGCCAGTTCGCTGGCCAGTTCGGTTTGACGTTGGGCGGTATCGGCGCCGTATGTCGATAATAGGGCGCGTTCTGCCGTCGGTCGCTCCCCGATTACGGGGTGCGAGACTGGCTTCTCTGTGAACGACGTCCAGGCGGACCTCTATCGCGCGACCCTCCGGTCAAGGACACCGTCGCACCGGGATCGGCGGTCTTGTCCGGGACGCCAGCTGGCTGGGTGCGCTCGCTCACCCGGCACGGTGTCTGGCACGGACTCGGGCGGCGGCGTCGGCGCGTTGGAGCTGGTCGGGCCGAGCGGCGAGTTGCTGGGCTCGTCAGGGTCTAGCTGCTCGTTCGTGCTCGCCCGTCCTTGCCCAGCGTCGCGTTCGGCCGCGGTCAACAACGACCTGTCCGCGCTGGCTGACGGCGGGCGATCAGGTCCGCGGATGCATCGTCGACGCGGGCGGCGAGTCCCTGCTCTCGACACCGGAGATTCGGTAGAGTCGACCGCACCGCACGCGGTTACGCCGGTCGGCGAGACGGGCGACGCGGATTGGTCACCCGGCGACGGCGTGACCGCTTTCGGTGCCGCATCCGCTCTAGGCGTTCGCCTCCGATCGCAGGTGAGAACCGGGCTGTGCACCCCGACGTGCGCGGTATCCCGACGACGCTGCGACCGAGGAGCCCGACGGCGGTGTCCGTTGCTGAGATCCCGGAGGAGACGTCGCAGGTCCGGGTCCAGGTTCGGTCGAGCGAAGCCGGTAACGAGAGCGGCAACGCCTCGGTCTCCGGTGCAGCGCGACCGCACCTCCCGTCGCCGAGGATCGCGGACTGGGCGCGGTCTTAGGCGCTTCCCACCTCCAAGATTGTTCCTTATAATTATATCCATTTTATCATATTTTTACATTAAACAATAAAAGTCTATCAGCGCCTTTAACACATCCTAGCCTTATTCGCCCCTGGACCTTAATCTTTGGTTCTATTATCTTAGGAAGGTTTCGCCTGTTCCGCTGTCGTCGTGTTTGTCCGGTCAGTCCCGCCGTCGGGGTCGCGTATGCTGGACCTGAAGGTCCGCGCTCTGTTTCGCGGGTTTCGGTGCGGCTGAGCGCGACCGGTTGCGTGAGTCGCGACGCAGTCCCGTAAGGGATCTAGGCGCTTTAGGCGCGTGAGAGCCCGGACGGGTTCGTCCGGCTCGCCGGAGCTACCCGAGCTGGGGAGGTCGCCGGTTGCGGCGTAGTGATCGCGGGCATTGTCGATGTACGCAGCGATGCAGGCGTTAAGCTCGCTAAGGGAGCGACCGCGGTAGTTGGCGCAGATCAGCGTGGTCTGGGGACCGGTGAGGCCCTGGTCCCAGATGCGCCGCATGCCGCCGTGGGTGGTCTGGCCGACGATCTGGCGGTCGTGGCCGTCGAGGTCGTAGCTGGCGATCAGCTTGCGCGTCCCATCGCCGCGGGGGGCGTCGTCCTTGCCGGGGTAGTCGCGCTTGGGCGCTTCGTCCTGGGTGGGCGCGGTCGCGAGCTGCGTGGGCCGCTGGAGGTTGCGGTCGGTGGGCAGGTCGCGACGGCGCGGCTGCGCCTTGAGCTCGCGGATCAGCTTGGACGCGTCGGAGAGGCTGAGGTCGTCCAGGCGGGGGGAGCGTGCAGCCGTTGGCCTCAGCCAGCTGGGCGAAGAGTAGCAGCGCTGGCGGGGGAGTGGCGGATCGTGCGGTCGCGGTGTGGCTCCTTCGGGTTGTGCCTGGTCCTGGGTGCCGGGCGGTGAGCCTTCGACGACGGGCGCGCAGCGGGCGTGGCGGGGGTCCGAACGCGCTGGTTCGAGCGCCGGCCGGCGGAGCCGGGCAGCGGCGGACGGCAGCCCGTAAGGGCGGCCGCGAAGGGCCGCCTGCCTGCTGCAGGCGCTCGAGCTGGCGCGGCGGATTGGCCCGGCGCTGCGATCGCGAGCACGTCCGTCATCGTGCGGCGAACTGACCGACGCACAGGACTGCGGGCGCCGACGGACTAGCGATTACGACGGAGTCGCGTGGTCCCTAGCCGCTAGCGCTTTTCGCGCAAAGCGATAGCTGAGGGCTCCCGCTGGCGCACGCTCGCGTGGAAACGAGCGCCGCACGGTGGACGTGGCTCGATGTGGCCGTCCGTTCCTGACGGCCAAATCGCCACCTCCCGGCGTTTCGTCGAGCGTCGTAGTCGTGGATGGCGTCACATCCGCCCGGCCGTCGGACTATCGCAACGCGCGATAAGCGATTGAGTCGGTAGGGGGTCATTTCGGTCGTTCGGGTGTCGGGTGTCCGTCATGGACGCCTTTGGTGACAGAACCGGACCTCGCGGAAGAGGACGCGCTGCTCTTTGGCGACGACGTGGCGCCGCAGCGACCGCCGAACTCGCCTCGACGCTCGTCAGCGTTGTCCCCGCGGCTCCAGGAGGCCGCTCGTCTGGCTGCCGAAACGGCGAACGGGCTGGCCGAGCGAACCGAGCCGCTCTTCGTCGAAGACCACGTCCCTGCGGCCTCGGACGACGTTGCGAAGCCTGAGAGGGAGAGGCTCGCGGAGCGCGAACCGTCGGCGACCGTCCAGCGCCCGGCCGATCAAGCGGAATCGGCCAAAGGCCGAGAGGACGGTCGGCAGCAGCAGCGGCCGCGGTGGCGCTGCTTGGACTTGTCGGGGTGGCCGGCGCGGTCGTCCTGGCAGCGGGCTCTGGAGGCGGAGAGCGGGTGGTGGCGGGTCGGCCCCTGTGCCGGTGGAGCGGGTTGTCACGCGGACGATCACCGTTCGAGCGCCTGCGCACGACGTCCCGCTGCTCCGACTGCTGTCCGTCGTCCCGCGGGCGCTCGGCGCACGGCTCGCGTGCGACCCGTCACGCCGGTCGCGTCATCGCCGTCGCGGTCTGCGGTGCGTGGGCCGGTGACGGCGGCGGCGCCTCCACGCGTCTACCGGGCGCCGGCCGGGTCGGCGTCGGCGGATGCCGCGTTTGGGGTGCGCGTCCCATGAGCGCGCAGCGCCTGGAGGATGCGAAGGCGCAGTTCCGCTCGCGGGCCGCGGCGCCGCGCCCGGCGCTGCCTCGTCCGGCGATCCGGGTGGAGCGTCCGCGGCCGCCGTTCCCACTTCGGCGGGCGTGCGAGCTGACGGCGTTCGTGGCGATCGCCGCGCTGGTGGTGTTGCAGGGTGTCCGGGCTGGTGGCGGCGGGGTGATGCGCCGTCGTGTGTCGGTGCGGTGGCTGCGGTGGCGCGAGGCGTTACAACCGCTGGTTGCTGAGCGCGGTCCTGGTGCTGCTCGGGGGCGTGGGGTGTGGCGGGCGGTCGACCCGCCCCGGACGGTCGTTGTTGAGCGGCCGGTCGGTCGCACGGCCGACCCGGTGGCTGCGGCGTTGGCGGAGCGGTTTGCGGTCGCGTTTCTCGCGTATGACGCGGCGTCGCCGGAAGGCCGGGAGGACCGGCTTCGCGCGATCGCAGGTGACGGGCCGGTTGGGGCTGCTGCGTTGTCGATCCCCGTCGGACGGGCGCCGCCGGGTGCTGTCGTCTCGGGTGGCGCAGGACCTGGACGTCCCGTCGGGGCGGCGGTTCGTGATCGAAGCGGACACCGATGTGGATGGGTCGATGTTCTTGGCGGTCACGGTTCGTCGCGGCCCGCGGGGCCCTGAGGTCGTGGGGTATCCGGCGTTGGTCGGTGCGCCGTTGTCCGGGGGGGCGCGGTCGATGTCGCTGGTGAGGGGGCGGAGGTGCCGGAGGACGTCCGTGCGGTGGTGGAGCGGGCGCTGGGGAACTTTCTGGCGGGCGACGGGGCGAACTTGCGCGCGGATCTTGCGCCGAGCGCCACGGTCAGCTTGCCGACGGTCGCGTTGCGGCTGGACCGGGTCCTTGAGGCGCGGTGGAGCGAGCGTGGTCGATCGGTGCGGGCGACGGTGCTCGTGGCGGATCGGCACGGGGCGTCGTTGACGCTCGGTTACGAGCTCGGGGTGGAGCAGCGTGGTCGCTGGTTCGTCTCGGGCGTTCACAACAACCCCGCGGCCGGATGAGCCGGCGCGGAGAGGGAGGTCGGTTGGATGTTCGGTTCGGTGACGGGCGGCGAGGTCGTGCGGTGGGTGGCGATGCTCGTGGCGGTGGTGCTGGCGGTCTCGGCGGTGGCGCCGGTGGGCGCCTCGGCGCAGGGGACTGATGGGTCGGTGGTGTCGGGGTCGGGGTTCAAGGCGGGGTCCTCGCCGTCGCGGCCGTCGGCGGAGTCGGGGTCGGCAGGGTTCGGGGACATCGCCAAGAACACGAGCAGCACGGTGAAGACGGTGGCGTCGGTGCTGGCAGGGATCGCGCTGATCGTGGCGATCGGTGTGGCGTGGGCGCAGACGTCGGTGAAGACGCTGGGGTTCGCGGTGTTGATGGCGATCCTCGCGTCGATGGCGATCAGCGGGAAGCTGTGGACCGCGGCGGAGGACACCGGCAAGGACCTCGGCGGCACGACTGGGTCGGTTGTGACCGCACCTCCGGCGGTGGTGGGGAGGGGGCGTAGGTGTCGGCCGGCGGGGGCCGGGTGGGCGTGCAGGTCGTCAACTTCGATCGGCTGTGGGGCGCGGATCCGCGCTGGTATCGGCTGGGCGACGACGTGTCGCTGGGCCGTCGCGGCGTGTCGCAGGCGATGGTGCTGTACGTGCTCGCCGGGCTCGCGTCGGCCTGGCTCGGCCGTGTGCTGCCGCCGGTGAGCTGGCTGGCCGGCGGGGTGTCGTGGTGGGTTTGGATGCCCGCGATCGTCGGGCTGGCGGCCGCGGGCGCGGCGGTGAAGCCTAACGGGCTGCGGATGCACGAGTTCCTCCCGATCGTGCTCGAGGCGCTCGCCGCGCCGCCCTTGGTTGGGCTGGGAGCCCTGCGGCCCCTTGGAGGGCTCCTGGTCGCCGCGCCCGTTGCCGTTGCTTGGTGACGGTAGCCCGGGCGGTGAGGCGATCCGCTACCGCAGTCCCGGCCGTCTGCGGATCGTGGGGGCCGTCGAACGGACTGGGGAAGAGCTGGTCGTCCGCCCTGCGGTTGGCCGGGTTGGGTCGGTGGAGGTCGGGGTGGGGGAGCGGCTGGTGGTTCGGGTCGTGCGGGGCGGGGTGTGATGCAGCCGCTGACGTGGGTGTCGGGGAACGTGGTGTACGCGCGGGGGATGGATGACCCGTGGGCGGTGTTCCGGCTGCCGGGGCGCAACTATGCGTTGCGGACGCTGACGGACCGGCTCGACCTGGTCGAGCAGGTGGCGTCGTTGGTCCGCGAGGTCGAGGCGGACGTCCAGGTGTTGCGCGTGGCGCGCTGGTGGGACGCCGGGCGTATGCCTCGGCCGACGAGGCGACCGAGACCGGGCTGGGGATGAGGCGCTCGGTCGGGTGCGAGCCGCGTATCGCGCGGAGCAGGCGGCGGAGCTTGATGGGGCGTTCGCGCCTGCGGAGGCGTTCGTGGCGGTCGCGCTGACCCCGGCCCGCCGGGCGCGTGGCGAGGTCGCGGCGGAGCTCTTGGAGGACCCGCGCTCGGGCCTTGACCGGTGGCGTTCGCGGCTGTCGCGGCTGTCGTTGGGATCGGCGCGCGACCTCGACGAGGTCGAGCGCGATCACGAGCTGGCTGAGGACATGTTCGACCGGGTCGCCGGGGCGGTGCGCGGTGCGCGGCCGGCGACGCTTGCGGAGGTTGAGTGGCTGGTGCGTCGCGCCTCGACTCGGGGGTTGGGGGAGCCGGTCGTCGACGGGCTGCATCACCCGCAGGCGGTACTGGCCCCGGCAGGGCGGCCGGGCGCGGCTGGAGCCGTGCTCGGCGGATCTGCTGGCGTGGGCGGGGCGCGTCACCCATCACCGCGACGCGGTGCTGGTCGCGAGGGAGCTGGGGAGAGCTGGCGAACGACGTTGGTCGCGGAGTCGCTTTGCCGGTCGATGACGTCGCCCCGTCAGTGGCAGCGCGGTGATGTGGCGGCCGGCGGGGACCAGCTGCCGTTCGCGGTCGACGTCACGTTGTCGACGCGGTACGTGTCCCCGGCCCGCGCGCAGCAGCAGGTCCACGCCGAGATGGCCAAAGCGGACGAGGCGGCTGATGAGGAACACCTTACCGCGCGCAGCGTGTCGGATGTGACGCATGACCGCACCCAGGTCGCCCGCGACGCGGAGTCCTATCTGGCGACCGGTGAGCCGCTGTTTGCCGGGGTGCTGCAGGTCACGGTCGCCACCAGGTCGCGGGAGAAGTTGCGCCGTCGGGTCCGCGACGCGAAAGGCGGCGTGGGCCGCGCACGGGGTGCGGTTGCGGGCCGGTCGGCCGGCAGCTGCACGGCTGGTTCGGGGCGTTGCCGGGGCAGCGGCCGTGGGTGCCGGCTTCACGCGGCGGATGAGCGCCGAGCGAATCGGCGCGTTCGCTCCGACCGCGACACGCCGTCTGGGGGGGCCGGTCGGGGTGGGTGTGGGGCCGCACGATGTCGGCGGCGCCGGCGGTGGTGCGGTGGAGCCCGCAGGACGTAGCGGCTGGACAAGGCAGCCAGGGAACGGATGGTCGGTGACTCCGGGGCGGGCAAGACGACCGCGGGGGCGAAGCTTGCGATGGAGAGCGCGCTGGACGGGGGCGATCGTCTTTGACTCGACCGGCAAAGCACGACGACCCACCACTGGCGGTCCGTCCGCGTTCGCCGACCGGATGGACCTCGTCACGCTGCGCGCCAGCGACGGTCTGCGTGGCTTGCTGGATCCGTGGCGCAACGCGCCGCCAGAGCTAAGCAGCGACGCCGCCACGGACTTCCTCACGTCGCTGATGCCCCGGGTGGTGCCGGTGGGGTGGGAGACCGAGCTGCAGCAGGCGGTCAGCGCGGTCCGAGACCACGAGGCCGCCCGACCAACTCCCACGTCCTGGCCGCTCTCTGCGCGCGTGGCGGGAAGGCTGGCGTCGCGTTGGCCGAGCACCTGGAGACCCACGCGACCAACGGCTTGGCGCAGTTGGGGTTCGCGCCGTTTGACGGGTCGGTCCGCGCCCTGGGGGACCGGCAGATCACCTGCGTGGTCACGGGCGGCTTCCGGTGCCGGCGCGTGGGGTGGCACGGTCAGGTACGAGCCGTTGGAGCGGCAGGGCGCGGCGCTGACTGAAGCTGATCACGCTGCTGGGGATGGGCGTCATGAGCCGGTTCCCGGACCGCCCGAAGCTGATGTGCTTCGACGAGGCCAGCTGCTGCTGGACGACCCGGC
>NZ_WLYW01000004.1:0-122018 GCF_009707605.1 Conexibacter sp. W3-3-2
CGCAGATGTTGAGCGTGCCGTCGTTGCCAGGCACCTCGGCCCGTGCAGGTGGAGTCTGACCGGCGGGCGGGAACGAGGGCGCGACGACCGACGTGATTGTGCGGCGTGACCGGACGGCGCCGGCGGCGGCGTTGGGCACTTTTTCGGAGGGTCGCTTACGAGGGCGTCCAGCTGCGTCCGCAGGCCTCGGGCGAGGATGCTTTGGGGCAGGATCGACACGTTGTTACCAGGGTCAGGTCGACGGCGGCCCGTGGGTCGCGTCGCCGGCGGACAGGGTGGTGGCCAGGTTCGGCCCCAGTTTTCCGGTTTCCGAGCGATCGCTCCAGGTCCTCGCGGGCAACTCTACGGCGGCGGGAGACGGTGAGCCGCGACGGGTACGTCCATGGCCACGCAGTCGCCAGGCCCTCGCCGACTCCCGCGGCGCGCCGGCGCCGACAGCAGCCCTCTGCGCTCCGACGCCCGCTCCAACTCCGACGCCCTCAGCGGCCCGGCCCCGACGCCACGGCCGGCGCAGCCGGCGGTGCGGTTCTCGTCGGTGTCCCCGCGGCGGGCGCAGGACGGTCGGGTGACGATCCGGGTTCCGCGGTACGCACAGTGAGCGCTCTGGCCGGGCGAGGGTGCGGCTGCAGCTGGGTAAGCAATTGGTGACGCCGCTGATCAGGCCCTTCGCGCGCAAGCTCTCGCTCGACCTCGGCGTGCGGACGACGGAGTACGCGCGTGACGGTCCGGGTGGTCGCGATCGAGCGGGACCAAGTCTGTGACCAAGACGGCGAGGGTGAAGCGATGACGGCTTGCTGCTCACGTGCTCGCCGCTGTTGGCGTGGTGCTCCTACCTCGTCGGCGAGAAGCTGCTTGCGTCGGCGGCGTGGTGATCATGGCGATCGCGCTGGTCAACGGCGTGATGCTCAGGGGCAGGTCGGAGCCTGATGACGTTCCGCGACGTTCTGCTGGGGCATTGGCGTGGCTGGTCGGCCGTGCTGTTCGGGATCCGTTACGGCGTGTGAGGGCGTCGACGAATCGCCGAGCCCGTGCTGACCCCGCTGGTCCGCTCGATCATCGACCGAGCGTCCTGGCGCGGATATCGATTCCGCCAGCGGCGCTGGCGGATGACGCGGCAGTGGCGATCGCGGAGCGGCATTGCCGCGGCGAGGACGTCGGCGTGCAGGCGTTCCGCGCTGACGGAAGGCGACGAGATCGCGGCGGCGGGAGGATGCGCGCTGCTGTTCCGGTGAGCGGACTGGTGGGAGGACGACTGCGGTTCGATCGTTGAGGTCGACGAGGTCGCGCACCTGTTCCCTTACTCCGATCGCCGCTGGTCCGCGTGGTGCCGCAGTCGCAGCGCCGCTGATCCCCACTAACCACACGGCCTGCGTCGGTCAGCGAGGCGGGGAGCTGGCCCGGTCTGCGCATAGTGCTGGGGCGCGCTCGATTAGCGTCGATGAGGCGCCCGGAGTTCGGTGAGGCTTCGGCCGCGGTAGTTGCTGGCGATGAGGGTGGTGTCGGGGCCGGTGAGGCCCTGGTCCCAGATGCGGCGCTTGTTGCCGTGGGTGGTCTGGCCGACGATCTGGCGGTCGTGGCCGTCGAGCTCGTAGCTGGCGAGGACGGTGCGCTTGCCGTCGCCGCAGGGAGCGTCGTCGCGACCGGGGTGATCCCAGCTGGGCGCCTCGTCGTCGGTCCAGGGCTGTCGCCAGTGCGGTGGGCCTGGTGAGGTCGCGGCCGGTGGGAAGGTCGCGCCAGCGCGGTCGGCCTTCAGCTCGCGGATGAGCCCGGAGGCCTGGGCGCTGGTGAGCTCGGGGCTGCGGGATGCTGCGCCCGGCCTGCCGGGCGGGGGTGGCGGGAAACGCTGCGCTGGCGCGGTGTGGAGGCTTATCGGGCATGTCGGGCTCCTTCGGTTTGTGGGGCCCGGTCCTGGTGCCAGACGGTGAGCCTCGGACGACGGGCGCGCGGAGCCGACGTGCGGAGCGGGCTCGAACACGCGCCCACCTTCCGGACTCTGGGCTAGCGCAGTAAGAAGGGCGGCCGGCCCGTGGGCCGGTGAAGGTGGCGTGGCGGATTGAGCGCGCGAGTGCGGCGGGAGCACGTCCGTCAACGTGAGCGATTCGCCTGGTGACCGGGCTCCGGGTCCTCCGACCGGCTTTGGTGCTCGAGATGCGCGTCGGCCTCATCGTCGTTCAGGTGGCTCCTGGTGCGGCGTTGCGCCACAGGGGTCAGATCCGATTGAGCGCGTGTCGGGTGTAGGTCATGCGATGCATTTCCGACGCTGAATGGGCGACGATCACCGAGAGCCTCGACCTGCTGTTGGTCTTCGAGCAGAGCGCGCGGACGCTCGCGGGGGAGGAGGCGAGCCTGCGGTTTCGCTGGTATGTCGTCGACAACCTCGAGCGCGGGATCGCGCAGCCGTTGGAGTTGGCGGTCGGCCAGCTCTTGACCGAACTCGGTCCGTGACAGGCGGCCACGGGCCCGCGGGTCGTCGTCACGTCCCGCCGAGCTGGTCGCGGAAGCGGTCACGGTCCTGGTCGCGGCGTGCGGCGCGTGCGCGTTCGAGGTCCTCGAGGGATCTTGGCGCGGCGGTCTGCGGGGATCGCTCGGGCGGTGTCGAGCTCGATCTTGGTGCGGGTGACGAAGTGGAGGTCGGGCGTGATGCCGTCGCGGCGGCGCTGTTCCCATTCGGAGACGTCGAAGGGGTCGATCCGGGCGCGGTAGTCCATCTGCAGGCGGCCGTCGGTCCCGACGTCGAGCCTGCGGCCAGTGAGGTGGGCGTCGCGGATCCAGAGACGCCGTTGGTCGTTCCAGGCTGGGGGTGCCCAGTCCTCGTCGATCTACGGGGTGCCGTCGACGAACAGCGGGGCGCCGTTGTCATCCAGCTTGATCCATGTCGGCCACGGCTGATCGAGGCGGAACGCGATCCGGCCTGCTGGCGCCGTGGCGCGCTGGGTCTGGCGGCGCGTGGCCCGGGCTCGGGCCTTGGCGTCGTGCTGCGGGTCGTGGGCGGCGGCCTTGGCCCGCATGCGCTTGGTGAGCCGGTCGAGGGCCCAGATCGCGCCCTGAGCGTGCGCCCGGCCGGGGTTCCGGCCGCGGCGCTGGCGGCGGTGAGCGCCAGGAGCGCGGCGAGCGGGTGCTCGGGGGAGGTGCTCGGGCCGGTGCCCGGCGTGGTCGGCGTAGCGGCGGCGTGCGCGCTGCAGGCGATCTAGGTCCTCGGGATTCGCGGCCGCCGCCGGCGCTGGGCCTGGGGCCTGGGCGAGGGCGAGCGGGCCGGCTATCGCCGCGGCCCACGCCTCCTTGAGCCGCGCTAGCGGACCCTGGCGATTGGCGGGCCACTCGGCGAGCTGCAGCGCGCGGCGTCGGATGGCGTCGGCGAGCATGCCGTGGCTCTCCGCGAGGGCCTCTTCTCGGGCTCGTACGCGCTCCAGGAGTGCCGCGAGGTCGACCCGGGCGCCGGAGGCCTGCAGATCGCCCGGAACGGCCCCGTGCGGGCCGTCTGAGGCCCCTGCGGGCACCCGGAGCGGCCCGAACCTCCTTGCTTCGATGAGGCTGTTCCCACTGGGCTCGAGTGCGGCCACGAGAGGTGCGCCTTCATCGGAGGCCGCAGGACGGCTGCATGACGAATCTCCGGGTGCATGCGCGCGCATCACGCCTGTGGTTGTTCCGCAAGCGTCACTGATCTTCGGTGCGTTTGAGCTGCGATCCCTAAGCGTGTCCCGAGGCGCAGCCGAGGGACGGCTGTTCTGAGACGTAGTCGAAGCCCCGAAGGGGTGCTGGAACTGTTGAGAGGCGCTCACGAGATGCGAGCGCCTTCTTGGTGCAGCGGGCCCGGCCCCGATCGGCGGCCTGCTCGGCGCTCAGCGGCTTCCCGCGGCGGGCTGCGCCCTTGACCCCGGTGGAGGAGCCGGTGTTCAGCGCACGGCCGTAACGGCGCTTCCACGCGCGCAAGCGCTGCCTGGCCTGGTCGAGCTCGTCGGGGAGACGTCCGGGGCCGGTCGTAGACGGATCTCGGTCCGGGCGGGCTCCTCCTCAAGGTTCAGGCCCGCGCGCCAGCGCGGGACGCCGCACTCCTCCAAGACGTCGAGCCACTCCCGCATCCGGGACTGGTGGCGATCGCGGTCCGTGAACCGCTCACCGTCCATCTTCCAGCCCGGGCGGTTCTTGGCCTGGCCGGCGACGAGCTGCCCCATGCTCGTGGCGAACGTCCCGGACTTCTCTACCGCGGCGAGCCTCCGCAGCTGCTCGAGCACCACCAAGACGCTCTTGAACGTGCGGACGTCGTAGAGCTGCCGGCGCGAGATCTCGCCGACGTCGACGAGCTCCTGCCGCTGCCGGGTCAGGAGCACCAACAGCACCAGCGGCGGCACCGGCGCCGGCAGATCGGTGCGCTCCAACGGCACGCACGTCGAGCCCCGAGCCCGCTTGAGACCTCGCTCACGGGCAGGATCGCTGATCGGTCGCGGGGGCGCAGCTGCGGGCATCGCCCGCGACCCTGCGAGGCAGCGTGCCCGCTGCCCAGACTGGCGTTTTGCTCAGTGAGAGGTGGCGCCGGGCTCCCGCGAGGGTGGCGTTTAGCTCACGTTCTGCGGACCGGAGAACGCCGCGTCGAGGGTGGTCCTTTGCTCACGGTCGGCCTTGATGAGGGGGCAGGGGTGGCGGTTTGCTCACGAAAGGGTGGCGGTTTGCTCACGCCAGCCCGCCGGCGAGGGGTGGCTTCTTGCTCACGGGCTCTCGTTAGAACCGAGATTTCCTCGCGAAACCTCGATCGACAGGTTCGATCTACGAGGGTGGTCCCTTTGCTCACGGTCGGCCTTGATGAGGGGCAGGGTGGCGGTTTGCTCACGAAAGGGTGGCGGTTTGCTCACGCCAGCCCGCCCGAGCGACGCGAACGGTCAACCGGGGCTCGGCGTAGAACGTCCGATTCGCAGTCGGTCGACCTCGCCTTGAGCGACCGCGAGCCGAGGGTGGTCCTTTGCTCACGATCAGCCCGTCGGAGCTTGAGGGTGGCGGTTTGCTCACAAGGTCGCACGAGCGTGGGCCCGCTGGAGGGTGGCGCTTTGCTCTCCTAAAGCTGGCGCGTTCGGAGAGTGGCGGCTTGCTCACGGAGAGGTGGCGGTTTGCTCACGGATCCCGTAGGAGCGTCCGGGGACGTCCTTAAGTTGCTCGCGTGTCGCACACCGCGCAGCGAACGTTGATGGCCAGCCCGGAGGGGTCATCGAGGGTGGATGGACGAGGATGCTGCTTCCTCGAGCGCGCAGCTGATGGGTGACGGTCCGTCGGGGAGCCTGGTCATCGATTCTCGCGAGGTCTTGCGCTCAACCGCCCGGGTCGTCGGTGCCGAGTTCGGCGAGCTCCACGTCAAGACGTGGATGGCTCTCGTGACCATCTTCGTGAACGACGGGCTCCCGGAAGACGGCACGGGGAGCAGCACGATCGGGGAGCTGGCCCGCACGATTTGGGGCGCCGACAAGGGGATGGGCGGCGGGAACACGAAGCGAGTCGTGGGGGCGCTTCTCGATCTCTACCGTGCAGAGGTCGCTCTTCCCGGCTTCAACATCGCTACGGGTGAGGCGGCAGATGGTCTCTCCCTGAGCCGCCTGCTCAGCGATCTCTACGTCGACGAAGCCATCCGCCAGGCGTTCGACCTCCCCGGGTCGCTGTCACCGAAGGACGCAGGGCGCCGTTTCGGCGCTACTCGTGGCGAGACGGTCACCTGGGTTTTCAACCGGCGCTACGCCGACCGGTTGGCGCAGAGCGAGCTACGACGCTTCGACTGGAGCAAGGCTCAGCAGCTGCGCGGAACGGCGATGGCGATGTGGCTCCTGTTCGGGTCTCCCCCGCGTGCCGTACCGCGACTACTTCGGCGGCGGCGACCCAGATCTCGAGCACGTGTGGGTTCCGCTCACGCTTGAGCAGTGCCACGCGCTCGGCGTCCATGCTGCGACCGACGCCGCTAGGCGTCGGACTCTGAACCAGGCTGGGGCCCGAGTCTGCGCAGCCGATCCGATGTTCGTCGCTATGGAGGCGCACGGAAGCCGCGGTAGTCAAAGCGCGCTTCACGTAGTCCGGCGCCGGTCGCATGAGCGTTCGCTCTTGCGCCCCTATGAGCAGACGATGCAACTGACACTGACCTCCGGCGGTCAGTAGATCGTCAACTCCCCGGCGTACCGCGGCACATGGTGCGCCGCGTTAGCGGCTAGGGGTATCGGCCACGCCCTCACCTGATGGCCACATCGGTCGGCCTGGGCGGGGCGGGCACCAGGATGGCTGATCCGGTCAGAGCTTGGCCAGAAGCGCGGGCGAGAGCAGCGCGGACGCGCCAGGTCTTCTGGGCTGGGACCTGTGGGGGTTTGGTGTCGGGGTTAGGTGTCATGGACGCCTACGACGACGAGCTGGACGTTGCGGCTGAGGACGCGCTGCTGTTCGGAGATGAGGATGCGGCTGGGGATTCGCGGGCTGCGCCGGAGCTTGAGCTGAAGCCGCCGGGTCCTCGGCGGCATTCGCCGGAGCTGGGTCCGCGGGTGTTGGCGGCGTGGCGTCGAGGCGACGGGGAGCCGGTCGACCGCGAAGCGGACGTCGAGGCGGAGGGCACGGCGCCGATGACGGCGGAGCCGTTGTTCGCGTCAGCGGTGGAGGAGGCGCCGGTGCCCCGGCGTGCGCCGCTTGTCGTCGAGGCGGAGTCGGGGCCGCGCAGCCTGGGGCCGGCCCCATGCCGTCCGACGAAGGTGGAGCCGGTCGGCGGGTCGCCGCGCCTCGGGTGGCGGTGGCGGCCGGGCTCGGGGTGGCCGCTGTGGCGGTGGCGGCGTTGGTCATCCCGTCGCTGGGTGGCGAGCGCTCGTCGGCGTCGGCGTCGGCGGTCCCCGTGCCGACGGCGACCCCGGCGCCGGTGACGCGGACGGTGACGGTGACGGCGGCGCCGCGTCCTCGGAAACGGCCGACGTCGCCGCGGCCTGCGGCAAAGAAGCGGGTCCGGGCGAAGCGGCCGGTGGCGGTGCGTCGCGCGGTGGTGCCTGCACCGGCGCGGCCTGCGGTCGGCGCGCCGGCGGTGCCGGTGTATCGGGCGCCGGCGTACCGGGCCCCGTCGTCGGGCTCGGGCGCGGATGCGGCGTTTGGGGTGAGGACGCCGTGAGCGTGGGCGAGCTGAACGAGGCTGTCGCTCGGTTCCGCGCCCGGACGGCGGAGCCGGCTGCGGTGCGGGTGGCGCGGCCGGCCGTGGGGGTGGACCGCCCGCGGCCGCCGTTTGCGGTTCGTCGCGTCGCCGAGGTGGCGGCCGCGGTCGCGCTGGTCGTGCTCGTGGCGCTGAGGGTCGTGGGGGGCGTGTGATGAAGCGTCGGGTGTCGGTGCGCCGGTTGCGGTGGCGGGAGTCGTACAACCGGGTGCTGCTGAGCGTGGTCCTGGTCGCGCTCGGAGGATTTGGGGTGTGGCGGGCGGTGGATCCGCCGCGGGCGGTCGTCGTCGAGCGTCCGGTCGGCCGTCTGGCTGATCCGACGTCGGCGGCTCTGGCGGAGCGGTTCACGGACGCGTTCCTGGGCTACGACGCCGCGGCGCCCCAGCCGCGGGAGGACACGCTGCGGGCGATCACGGGGGATGGCCCGGTCGGGGCCGCGTCGATGAGCGTCCCGGCGGACGGTCGCCGGCGGGTGCGGGGCACGCGGATCGTGCAGGACCTCGAGACGTCGCTTGGTCGGCGGTACGTCGTGGAGGCTGACACGGACACCGACGGCCCGATGTACCTCGCGGTCACCGTGCGCCGGACCGAGGACGGTCCGCGGATCGTCGGGTATCCGGCGATCGTCGGGGCCCCTCGTCCGGTGAGGCGGTCGATCTGGCCGACCGGGGCGATGAGGCGCCGGATGAGGTGCGCGCGATCAGCGAGCGCGCGTTGAGGAACTTCCTGGCGGGCGATGGCGGGAACTTGCGCGCGGATCTCGCGCCGAGTGCCCGGGTCAGCTTGCCGTCGGTCGCGTTGCGACTGGACCGCGTGCTGTCGGTGCGGTGGAGCGAGCGTGGCCGGGCGGTGATGGCGACGGTGGTCGCCTCCGACCGGCACGGGGCGTCGTTGACGCTCGGCTACGAGCTCGGGGTGGAGCAGCGAGGTCGCTGGTTCGTCGCGGGCATTCACAACGACCCCGCGGCCGGCTAGGCGCGCGGGACAGGAGGTACAGACGATGTTCAGTTCAGGGATGCCGCGGGAGGTGGCGCGGCTGCTGGCGATGGTGGTCGTGCTCGTCTTCGCGGCGAGTGCGGCCGCCCCGGTGGTCGCGTCGGCTCAGCAGAGCTCCGGCGGGATGGTGACCGGGTCGGGCTGGGGCGGGGAGACCGGTCGGGCCGCCGGCGACAAGCCGGTCGGCGTGGGTGCGTCGGGCGGGTTCGGTGACATCGCCAAGAACACCAACGGGACCGTGAAGACGGTCGCGACGGTGCTGGTGGGGATCGGGCTGATCGTGGCGATCGGGGTGGCGTGGGCGCAGACCAGCGTGAAGACGCTGGGGTTCGCGGTGCTCATGGCGATCCTCGCCTCGATGGCGATCAGCGGCAAGCTCTACAACGCCGCGGAGGACACCGGCAAGGACCTCGGCGGGACCGGCACCACCGGCTCCGTGCACGTCCCGAAGCCGGCCGACCTGTCGGCCGCGCTGGCTGCGGGGCGGGTGGCGTAGGTGTCGGTCGACGCGGAGCCCGGGGTTCGGGTGCAGGTCGTCAACTTCGACAGGTTGTGGGGCGCGGATCCGCGCTGGTACCGGCTCGGCGACGACGTGTCGCTGGGCCGCCGCGGCGTGTCGCAGACGATGGTCCTGTACCTGGTCGCCGGGCTCGCGTCGGCCTGGTTCCTGCGTCAGGTGCCGCCGGCCAGCTGGCTCGTGGGCGAGATCTCGTGGTGGCTGTGGATGCCCGCCGTCGTCGGATCGTTCACCGCGGCTGCCGCGGTGAAGCCCAACGGATTGCGGATGCACGAGTTCCTCCCGGCGATCTTGGGCGCGGCGGTCTCGCCGCGCTGTCACTGGGCTGGGAGCCGGCGGCGGGCTTGAGGGCACGTGGACCGCTGAGGATCTGCCGCTGCTGGGCGACGGAAGCCCCGGCGGCGAGGAGATCCGCTATCGCGGCCCGGGCCGCGTGCGGATCGCTGGGGAGGTGACGCGCACCGGCGACGAGCTCGTGGTGCGCGCGGGTGGTCAGGGCGGCCAGACGGTCGTCGTGGATGCGGGCCAGACCGTGCGGATCACGGTCGATCGAGGGAGTGAGGCAGGGTGCAGCCGCTGACGTGGGTGTCGGGCAATGTCGTCTACGCGAGAGGCATGGACGACCCGTGGGCGGTCTTCCGGCTGCCGACGCGCAACTACGCGCTGCGGAAGGTCACCGACCGGCTGGGCCTGGTCGAGCAGATCGCCTCGCTGACCCGCGACGTCGAGGCGGACCTGCAGCTGCTGCGGGTCGCGCGCTGGTGGGACGGCGAGCGCTACGAGGATCTCGACGAGGCCGCCGAGCGCGGCGCGACGGACCCCGAGCTGCGCGCCGCCCGGGCCGCGTACCGGGCCGAGCAGGCCGCGTCGCTGTCCGGGGCGTTCGCGCCGTCCGAGGCGTTCGTGGCGATCTCCCTGACGCCGGCGCGACGGGCGCGCGGCGAGGTCGCCGCGGAGCTCCTCGAGGATCCGCGCTCCGGTCTTGACCGGTGGCGCTCGAAGCTTTCCAAGGTCTCGCTGGCTTCGGGCCGAGATCTCGCCGAGGTCGAGCGCGATCACGAGCTGGCCGACGAGCTGTTCGACCGCGTGCGCGGCGCCGTGAGCGGCGCACGGCCGGCGGATCTCGCCGAGGTCGAGTGGCTGGTCCGTCGCGCGTCGACGCGCGGGCTCGGGGAGCCGGTCGTCGACGGCCTGCACCACCCGCGCGCCGTGCTCGCCCAGCGGGGCGGACGCTCGCGCCTGACACCGTGCTCGGCGGACCTGCTCGCGTGGGCCGGGCACATCACCCGCTACCGCGATGCGGTCCACGTGGTCGGCGAGCTGGGCAACTCCTGGCAGACCACGTTGGTCGCCGAGACACTCCCGGTCGACGACCTCGCCCCCTCCGTGGCGCTCGAGGTCATGTGGCGGCCGTGCGACCGCCTGCCGTTCCCCGTCGACGTCACCCTCTCCACGCAGTACATCTCGCCGGCCCGGGCCCAGGCGCAGGTGCGAGCGGAGATGGCGAAGGCCGACGAGGCCGCGGACGAGGAGCACCTCGCCGCCCGCGGCGTCAGCGACGCGACCCACGACCGCACGCAGGTCGCGCGTGACGCGGAGAGCTACCTCGGCACCGGCGAGCCGCTCTTCGCCGGCGTGCTGCAGATCACGGTCGCCGCGGAGTCGCGGGAGGAGCTGCGCCGGCGGGTGCGGGAAGCGAAGACGGCGTGGTCGGCGCACGGGATGCGGCTGCGGGTCCCGATCGCGCAGCAGCTGCAGGGCTGGTTCGCGAGCCTGCCCGGCCAGCGCCCGTGGGTGCGCGGGTTCACCCGGCGGATGAGCGCCGAGCAGATCGGCGCATTCGCACCGACCGCCACCCGCCGCCTCGGCGCCGGGGACGGCTGGGTCTGGGGCCACACCCGCAACGCCTCGGCGACCGTCGTGCGATGGAACCCCGCCGACGGCTCGAAGCTCAACCGGGCCGCGGGGATCTTGATGGTCGGCGACTCCGGCGCCGGCAAGACCACCGCCGGCGGCAAGCTCGCGATGGAAGCCGCCCTGGACGAGGCGATCGTCTTCGACTCCACGGGCAAACAGGACGACCACCACTGGCAATCCGACCCCGCTCTCGGCGACCGCGTCGACGTCGTCACGCTCGGCGCCGACCGCCATCTGCGCGGCCTGCTGGACCCGTGGCGCAACGCGCCGCCGGAGCTCCGCTCGGACGCCGCCACCGACTTCCTCACCGCACTGCTCCCACGGCTCGCGCCGGCCGTCTGGGAGACCGAGCTGCAGCAGGCCGTCGCCGCCGTGCGCGAGCACGAGGCACGCCCGACCAACTCGCACGTCCTTCGCGCCCTGCGCGCCCGCGGGGAGACGAGGCGATCGCTCTGGTCGAGCACCTCGAGACCTACGCGACCAACGGCCTCGCGCAGCTCGGGTTCGCACCCTTGGACGGGTCGGTCCGGGCGATCGGGGATCGGCAGATCACCTGCATGGTCACCGAGAACCTCCCCGTCCCGGCGCGCGGGGTGTCGCGCTCGGAGTACGAGCCGCTGGAGCGGCAGGGCGCAGCGTTGACGAAGCTCATCGCGCTGTTGGGGATGGGCGTGATGAGCAGGTTCCCCGACCGCCAGAAGTTCATGTGCTTCGACGAAGCCCGGCTGCTCCTCGACGATCCGGCCGGGCGGCGGATGATCGACAGCGCGCAGCGCCTGGGCCGCTCCAAGCAGGTCGTCCCCGTGATCGCCACGCAGTACGCCGCCGACGTCGGCCTCGAGCGCGGCTCGGTCGGCGCGCTGTTCGGAGCGGTGTGGGCGTTCCGCGCGGTCGACGAGGCTGACGCTCGTCAGCAGTGCGAGCTCCTGGGGATCGACCCGGAGCCCGACACACTGCAGACTCAGGTCGGCCTCGACGACGGCCAGGCCACCGTGCGCGATCACCGCGGGCAGATCGAGACGATCCAAGTCACGCTCCCGGCCAGCTTTCGGCGGCGTGTGGAGACCAACCCGCTCAAGCGCGCCGCGCAGCGTCAGGCGGTAGCCACCGATGCGCGCTGACCGGTGGATCGTGCTGGTGGCCGTGGCGATCGCCACGGCCCTGACCTTGGCCGGACCGGTGGGCGCGCAGGAGCGACGTCCGGCGACCGATCCCCCTTCGCCCGTGAGCACGCCGACGCCGGCGACCACCGGGATCGGTGGAACGTCGGCGAGCGGGACGGTCGGGACGGGCGCCCCGGCGGGGATCGGGGTCGGTGGCTCGAGCAGCCTGCAATCGGGGGTCGTGCGCGGCGCACGCGGGGACGATCTGCTGTCCGGGAACGGGTTGAAGTCGCCGTGGTGCAAGGTCCCGATGGGCCGCGAGGCGGCGGCCAACTGCGCGGTCGGCGGGCAGGCGTCGACGATGGCCGTCGGCAACCGCTGGTCGTGGGACATCCACGTCGACACCAAGTCCTGGACCGGCGCGCCGCGGCCCGGCGACACCTTCATCGCGATGCTGCTGGAGCTGCTGCGGTTCGGCTGGGGCCTCATGGTCCTCATCACCCGCGGCTGCTTCTGGCTGGTCGAGTTCGCCCTGGGGTTCCAGCCGCTGGATGGCTCCGGCAAGACCGGGCTGGCCCGTGAGCTCTCCCGGGGCGCGGACACGATCACCCGGCCGCTGGCGTTGCTGCTGGCCCCGATCGGGGCGGTGTGGCTGATGTGGACTGCGCTGCAGCGCCAGCGGCAGGGCGAGGCGCTACAGCAGCTGGCGCTCATGGCCGTCTTGGGCGCGGTCGGTCTCGCGGTCATGCACAACCCGGTCGCGACGATCAACGGCGTCGCGACCTCTGGCCAGCAGCTCGGCCTCGCCGTCATCGGTGCCGCATCCGGCAACGGCTCCAACGGGGAACGGGCCGCGCAGAGGGCCTGGGGTCGATGGGGCGCAGCGTGATCGACCAGCCGCTGGCGCTCCTGCAGTTCGGCGACGTCGACTTCGGCACCAACCCTGACCGCCTCTCACCCGAGCTGCGCGCGGCCGCGGTGAAGCGGGCGGCCGGCGAGAACAACCCGGAGCGGGTCAAGGCCGTCGCCGCGGCGCGCACGAACCTGGAGCTGTTCACGGCGTGGCCGATGAACGCCGGCGCGCGGAACTCGATCAACGACGAGGACAGCCTGCTGCGCGTGATGTGCGGCGCCGAGGACACCGAGAAGTGCGAAGGCCCGATGGCCGAGTACGCCCGCTTTCGCACCGAGTCCGGGGCGTGGGACCGGATGACCGGCCTGGTGCTGGTCTTGATCCCGATGGTCCCCCTGTGGGTGATCCTCGCGGTCACCGCGGTGCTGATGATGGCGGCGCAGATCATGGTCGTCGTCCGCACTGTGCAGTTGCTGTTCGTCGTGGCGCTCAGCACCGCCGGGAAGGCCGGGACCGAGCGCGTGGTCTCCTACGCCGGCGAGCTGCTCGGCGACCTGCTGGCCGCGTTCAAGCACGCGGCCTTCCTCGCGCTGGTGCTGGTGATCTGGCGACTGTTCTCCGCGGAGGTCGGCACCGGCGCGATCGGCCAGTGGCTGGTACTGGCGATCGTCCTGGTCGTCCTGGTCATCAAGCGCGAGTCCCTGTGGGGGTTCGCCAGCAACGGCCGCCAGCGCGACGCCGGCGCCGCGATCGCCACCCGCCTCGCCGCGGGCATGGCGGTCCGATCCGCTGCGCGCGCGGTGATGAACCGTCGCGACCCGCGCATGCAGCACGCCCGGCTGATGCAGAAGCAGGCCAAGGCCCGGACCCGCAATGCGGACGGCTCCGGGACAGTGCCGGGGCAGCGGGCGCTCGGCGCCGCGCTGGCCGGTCCGATGGGCCCGCACCTGCGCGCCCCGGGCGCACACGAGCATCGCACCGCCGAGGATGCGCGCACGCCGCCGGTCGGCGCTGCTGGCGCCCCCGCGCCGGTGGCCGCGGCGCTCGGCGTTCCGGGCACGTCGCCGAAGGCGGCCGGAAACGCGGGCGTCGAGGTTCCGGCGGGCTCGGATGCGCTGGGGCAGGCCCGGGCGGACCGGGCGCGGCGGGTCCGGTCGACGCTCGACGAGCGCGACGCGCTGCTCGAGCGCAAGACGCTCGACGGCGAGCAGGAGCAGCAGGCTCGCACGCAGCTCGCTCGCCGCCGCGGCGAGCTGGCGCGCGTCAGGGATCTCCGCGGGGCCGAGCGCGACCCGCGCAAGCGGCAGGCACTGCGCAAGCGCGAGGTCAGCTTGCAGCGCCGCGCCGCGGCCTCGCAGGCACGCCTGGCGCGATCCGATCGGGCCCGGGACTTGGCGAAGGAGCCGCTGGCGGTCCGTCGCGAGAAGGCGAACACGTGGCTCCGCGCGCAGGCCAAGCTCAAGCCCGGGGCCGCCCCGCACGGGGCGGCACGTCGGCGTGAGTACCGCAACTACCCGCAGCTCGCCGGGCTCGCGGGGAGCAGTGCCCGGCAGTACCGCGACGGGTCCTCCGCGCAGCAGCTCGCCACCCGGGCGAAGGTCGACCGGGAGCTTCGCCGCCACCAGGCCGACGGCAAGGTGATGGCCAAGGACCGCGCCCGGGCCGCCAAGTCCGCCGCTCCCGTTGGGGGCGGGGAGAAGCAGGTGCCGTATCGCAAGGACGCGGGGCGTCACGAGCAGCGCAGGCAGGGATGATCCCGTTCCGACTCATCGCCGCTGCGGTGGCGATCGCCGCGCTGATCCTGCTCGGCTCGTTCATGGCCCTGTTCGGCGTGGCGGTCCCGTCGGCGACCGCGTGCACACCGGCGGGCATGTCACCCGTCCTGGCCGCCGCCGCGGCCGCGCAAGGCGTCGACCCCGGAGCGGTCGAAGGGCAGCGGGCGACGTTCCGCACGCTGCAGTCCGGCGGGGCGGTTGGCGATATCCCGCCGACCTACGCGGCGCTCTACCAGCAGGCCGCGGCGAAGTACAGGCTGGGGGAGTGGGCGACCTTGGCGGCGGTGGGGTCGATCGAGACCGACCACGGCCGCAGCCCGCTCCCGGGGTTCGGTCCGGCACCAACAGCGCGGGCGCCGCCGGGCCCATGCAGTTCATCGCCTCCACGTGGGCGGCGTACGGCGTGGACGGCAACGGCGACGGCCGCCGCAACATCTACGACCCGCAGGACGCGATCCCGGGAGCGGCGAACTACCTGAGCGCCTCCGGCGCGCCGGGGAGCTGGCAGAGGGCGCTGTTCGCCTACAACCACGCGCAGTGGTACGTCGACGAGGTCCTCGCCCGCGCCCGCGAGTACCGGGAGCTCGGCGCCGGAGCGGTCGCCGGCGCCGACCCGAGCATGCAGCTGACCAGCTGCGCCGCATCGGAAGACGTGGCGGCCGGGGGCAGCTCGGAGGTCGGGGCGCGGATCGTCGAGATCGCGCGCGGCGAGCTCGGCGAGCTTGAGCGGCCGATCGGCTCCAACTGCACGAAGTACAACGCCCCCGGCTGCTACGCGTGGTGCTCGGCGTTCACGACCTGGGTCTGGCAGAGGGCCGGCGTCCGCGTCCCGATCATCCCGTGCTCCGGGAACGTGCTCGGCTGGGCGGCCGCCAACGGCGGCCGCCGTCTCGGACCGGACGCGACGCCGGCACCTGGTGACGCGATCGTCTACGGCACCGGGCCGACGTGCCCGGCCAGCGTGCACATCGGCCTCGTCGAGCAGGTGTTCCCCGACGGGCGGATCGCTACGATCGAGGGCAACGGCAGCGACAGCGCCGTCTCCCGCAAGGCCCCGTTCTTCCCCGCTCAGGCGCAGGCCTCCGGCCGGCCCGGGCCCGTGTACGGCTACGCCCGCCCACCCGGCTCGAGCACCACGACGGAGGACCGCACATGACCCGACGAACGCTCACCGTGGCCGCGGCGATCGCCGCGGCCTTCGCAGGTTGCGCAGACGACGACGCTGAGCGCCAGCCGGTGATCGAGGCGGCACCGGTGATTCGGCAGGCGCCGAGCCCGGCCGGCCAGGACCAGTACACGCCTGAGCAGGCGCGCAAGGAGCGCCGCGCGCAGGAGGCGATGCCGGCGCTGCAGGACCTCCCGTTCACGGGCGGTGGTGTGCGGGTCGAGCTCGTCGACGTCGCGCCGGACGGTCGGCTGGTCGTGAAGGTCACGGCCGCCTCGGAGCGGCAGGCGCGGCGTGGGTACCGCCGTTGGCTTGCGCGTTCCGGGGATTCCGGGGCGCGCTTCGTGCCGCTCTATCGCTGGACCGCAGCTCAACGATCAACGAAGGGACGACGATGAGACGACAGGACGACGAGACCGCGCTTGTGACCGGGGTGCTGGTGATCGCCGCCGCGTTGGCGGTCGCGGTCGCCGCGGCGTACGTGATGTGCGCCGGGCCCGCGTGGGTCGCGACCGGCCAGCTGCCCGCGGTGTGGCCGACGCTTGAGGGCGCGGTCCGTCTCCCTGGCGAGCTCGCGGATCCGGCCCGGGCGTTCGCCCCCGAGGTCGCCGGGCTGATGCCCGGCCCGGCGGGGTGGTGGGCGGTGTTCGCGCTGATGACCGTCGGCACCGCCGCAGTCGTTCTGCGGGTGTGGTTGAGCGTGGACGGGTTGCGCGGCCGCGCTCGGATCGGCCTGCGCTCGTACGACCCGCGCGGTTGGGTACGGACGCGATCGTGGGCGCGGCCGCGGGATCTCGCGCACCTCCGTACCGGCGACGGGGATTCGTGGACGATGGTCCGGCTGGATCGTCGGCTGATCGGCACGCAGGCCGAGACGCATGTGCTGACGGTCGCCCCTACCGGCGCCGGCAAGACGTCCGGTCCGGTGGTGACGTGGTTGCTGGAGCACGACGGTCCCGCGATCGTGACGAGCAGCAAGACCGACGTGCTGAAGCTCACGCTCGGCGCCCGCCTCGCCCGCGGACCCGTCTGGGTCTACGCGCCCTTGGTGCCGCCGGACGCACTCTCGGTGAGGGGCGCGGGGTGGACGCCGCTTGCTGGGTGTGAGGAGTGGGAGTACGCGAAGCTCATGGGCCGCTGGCTGGCCGCAGCGGAGGGCGAGTCGGAGAGCCAGTCCGACGGCGCGCGGTTCTACCGCCACGCTGCGGCGACGCTGATCGGCCCGCTGCTGCACGCCGCGGCGCTCGAGGCACGGCCGATGGCCGACGTCCTGATGTGGATCCAGACGCGATCCACCGAACCGGTCGACTTGCTCCGTGGCCGCGGGGCGGTGGCGGCGGCGCGGACGGTGCAGGAGACGTGGAACCTCGACGACCGCGCGCGGTCGCTGACCACGCTCACCGCGCTGCAGCTGCTCGACGGGTTCACCTATCCGACGGTGCAGCGCCTGGACCGTCCGGACATCGATCCCGCGAAGCTGATCGCTGGCCGCGGGACGCTGTACATGATCGCCCCGGAGTCGCTGCAGGAGATCACCCGCCCGCTGTTCGCGGGGCTGCTCGCCGCGGTGTTCCGCGAGTGCGAGCTGCACGCCAACCGCAACGGTCCGCTGGACCCGACGCTGCGCGTGGTGCTCGACGAGACGCGGCGGCTGGCGGCGATCGAGGACCTCCCCGGGCTGCTGTCGGTGTGCCGCTCGTGGGGCGTGCGGGTGGCGACGGTGTGGCAGGGGCTTGGGCAGATCGAGCAGCGCTACGGCAAGGCCTCAGACGAGGTCCTGGGGAACTCGTTGGCCAAGCTCGTCATGGGCCCGTTGCAGGACGAGCAGACCCGCGACTACCTGGTCGACCTCCTCGACGAGGAGCGTCATGTGGAGACCAGCTACGACGTGTCGGGCCCGCTCGGGCGGACGGCTCGGCAGCAGTACGACCGCGAGCGCGACAAGGCCCGGGCGCAGACGCTCCAGCAGCTCGGCCGCGGCGAGGCGATCTACCTGCACGGCCGCGACCTGCCGGCCAAGGGCAAGGTGCAGCCCTACTGGGAACGCCCAGACCTCACAGCAGTCATGCAGGCCGGGGACACCTACCTGGCCGAACGCCGGGCGCGAGCCGCAGATCAGACCGCCACCCGGAGGATTGCGGCCACCGGTGCGGTCACCGAAGGGGAGAGGACCTGATGGGCGTCGTCCCTCGTTGGTGGCTACCAGTGGATGAGAAGCACCGTGAGAAAGCCGGCCGCGAACATCCCGGCAAAGACGGTCAAGGCCGATCGCGCACGCTGCGCTGCCCCGCGCTTTGCCCGTCGTAGCGCGACAAGCGCTACGACTAGGCCGCCGATAGCGAGCCAGGCTTGGACCCAGGCGACCACCTGGAGAAGGTCGTCGCGCTCGGACTGGATGCCGGCGATGAGCGCGGCGCTCGGGACCCAGAGCAGCGCCAGAAGCACTGCGGCGACACTCGCAACCGAGACGCTCGCGCTTGATTTGTCCGTGGTCACTGCTGGCGGTCGCAGGACGATTTCGACTAGGGGTTCAGCCGTCGACGCAACGCGGCGGCGATTGCTATCCCGATTCCGAGAAGAATGACGGTGAAGATGGCGTTCAGCGGAGCTGCGCTGTCGGCGTCGGGGGCGATGTCGGGCACGGCTCGCATCACCAGATAGCCGACGAAGCCACCCAAGGTGACGGCAGCCGTCGCGTCCGCAGTAGTCGTCCGGCACGTCACGTACGCGACTCCGATCACCGATAGCGAGAGGACGAGCGAGAACTGCAGCCAGGTTTCGGCCATGCCGCCAGCGACGACGAAGACGCTGGAGAATGCGGCGGTGGCCGCCGCTAGACGGTAAGCAGTTCGGTTCACTGGCCTGCACAGCCTCCTTCCTCGCGCGGGTGCAGCGAGATCCTCGCGATGTATCCGCTGTTGTCGAAGCCCTGGTACGGCCCATCGGCACCCGGGTGGTAGATGTAGCGCCGATAGGAGCACTGCCGCTTGAGCGCGGCGACCGATTGGCTGCGGACGGCGTCCCAGTCTCGGTCGGGCTGGTGGTTGAAAGGCTTGATTCCGCCGCCTTCGTCGTCGGCGGTGGCCGGGTTGTCCTTCGGGAAGAAGACGAGCTTCTCGTGATGCATGCCGGCGATCATGAACTGGTCTCGCCGACCGTGAGAGGCACGTTCTGCCAGTGTGGCTTGTCTTGGCCCAGGGCTAACGAACGTGTCACCAGGCGCCATTTTGACGATCTCCGCGGCTGCGTCGCGATGGTTGCTGAGGAATCGGCTGGCGGCTGGCCGCTTACCGCAGCGACCAACGCCGGCACGGAAAGCGCTCAGCTGCAGGAGTTTTCGAGCGAAATGGCACTTCCTGACACGTTCGTTAGTACTGGGCCGAGGGGGAGAGAACCAGGTCGTCCAGCCCTAGAAGGGGTATGGACACCTTGATCTCTTGGAGGGGCCGCGTGCGCGCGGTCGTCATCGGTGACGCGGTCAGGCTAACCGCCGAGCACCGCGATCTCGGCGCGGAGGACCCGGACACGCTCTGGGTCCTCGCGCTGGTCGCGCAGGCCCAGGCGTGGCCGCCCGACGCATTGTGGGACCAGGAGCTGGCCGCGCGAGCCGCGCGCACCACGCTCGCGCCGCCGGCCGACGTCGTCGCTGCGTGGTCGCGCGCGGAGGACCTGCGATCGCTGGCGGCTGCGCTCGGGGTGCCCTGGGAGGTCGCCCTGGCGCGGCTGCTGGACCGTGACGTGAGCGTCGCCTTCAGCGCGGCCGGGACGCCCGGGCTCGCGCGCGGCCCTCGACGGAGAGACGCTCGACGGCGCGCGCGCTGTCGCCGGTGATCTCCTGGATCTCACGGTAGCTGTGCCCGGTGGCCAGCAGGCCCAGGACCGTGCGCTGACGCTCGGTCAGCGACGCGGCCATCGCCGCGAGCTCCTCGCGCGCCACGGCCTTCTCGTGCGCGCTGGGCTCGCCGTTGTCGATGATCACGTCACCGATCGGAGCGTCGCGATCGCTGCGGGCGTGCGCGTCCAGGACGCGCCGGCGAGCGGTGATCGACAGCCAGCCGTACAGACGCGGGTGGCAGGTGAGGTCGACGTGCTCGCGCGTCAGCGCCAGCAGCCACGTGTCGGCAAGGGCCTCCTCGATCAGCGCCTCCGAGGCCCACGGCATCTGGCCGCGGACCTGGCGGTGCAGGCGGTCGGCGATCGCCTTGTAGGCGGCGGTGAACTGCTCGTTGCGGGTGACGGGCTTCATGGCTTCTCCTGACTCCCGCGCCTCGAGTGGCGCCGGGGTGGTCGTTGATGAAGCCGCCGGTAGCGGGACCGCACGCGAACGCACCCGCCACGATCAGCGCAGCGGGCCGGACCCGTAAGGGCCGGCGATCGTGGCGGGGCGGATTGCGCGCGGCCCCGCTAGGCATCAGGCAAAGCAACGACCACCCCTGCGCCGTCGCGAGACCTACGAGCCAGGATCAGGAAACAGCGTGGGTGCTCGTGTTCGCTGCACGCCAGCGGCGCGCGGATGTCGCTCACCGTGTGCGGCGTCGACGGCTGCGCGATGTTCGTCGGGAGAACGCGCCCGTGCAGAGGGTGGTGCGGGCCAGCAGGCGGGATTGGTCCAGGGGGTCCGGGTCCAGCGCGATCATCACGGTCCCGCCCACGGCCAGGTGCATGAGTGGCCGTTGGGTGCCGGGGGTCCAGGTCGGGCTTCCGGGCTTGATCGGGCACAGCGCGAAGAGCCGATTCAGCTCGTCGGCGATCTGGTCTTCGGGCAGTTCTCGGACGCGTTCGCGGTAGCGCTGGATGGCGTGGGCGCTGACCCTCACGGTGACCGCTTGTCCGCTGTTGAGGTGGCCGTCGACGAGGATGTCCCGCGCGATGTCACTGGTCATCGTCGTTGGCCAGTCGAAGGAGGCGGTAGGCCTCGAGGTCGTTGATGAGCTTGGAGGCCTCTTGGCGGTTTGGCGGTTCGCCGCCGCGCAGGAGTGCGGCGATGACGTAGAGCTGCTTGTAGGTCGGCGCCTTCTCCGCAGAGACCGTCTGCGGATCGACGAATGCAACGGGGTGCATGTCGGCTCCTCTTCGATGCAGTGGGCTGGACGTTCTCCTTTCGTTGTAGGACCTGGCTGAAAGGTCCGCGGGAGGCGGCGCGGCGAGCTATCCCGCGCGCGTATGAGGGCTCATGCCCGCGCGCATGAGGGCGCGCGCACGTCGCGCGCGCGCGTACGCGCGCGCGAGGCCAAACGCAACAACCTCACGATGCTGGCGCGCAGGCGCTTGGAAGTGCGAGATCAATGGCCGCCGATGGCGTGACCTGACCGCGCGGCGTGACAGGCGTCGACGAAGCGTCGATGTGCGATCCGCTGCGAACGGGTCGCGCGATGGTCGTGGGGGAGGTCGGGCCGTGCCACCGCGAGATCCGTCAAGAGGAGTGCGGCGGCGTGGTAGATCGCCGGCTTCGCGCGCGGTCCGCGAGCGAACGCTTCATGGCGTTCTCCGTCACTCGACACGAACCAGGCGCGGGCGAGAAACTCGAGGTCGTGCTGCGGCCCAGTGACGTCGACGATCAGCGCGCCAGCCGTCTTGCCCACGTATCGCAGACGGCACAGCCGTCCGAGCGAGACGCGCGTCGGGGGAAAGGTCCGGGTTTCGAGCACGCCAGGAGGGTCGGACGACCTACCGAACATCTGACACCGCATCCGACGGCGCGCGGCCGCAAGCGAGTCCAACTGCAGCCTTCCCGGCACAACCGCCGCGTCCTATTGCCGATAGGTGCTCGGACACGTCCCGAGAATCCAGTCGGTGTCCGCCGCGATCGGCAGGCGCCACCTAGTGGCCGACTCGCGGAGCATGTCCGGGAAAGGGCATTCTCGGACGTGGCAGCACGAGCGGGGGCCGCGAGGCCCGGCGGGCAGGCGCGGCGGACCGCTCCTGCCCGCAGTTAGCTACACCGCTCGCTGAGCGGCCTCGATTAGCTGGTCGCAGCATCCGGTGATGCTGAACTCGAGCCGATCTCCGCGCTGGTTCTTCAGGGTGGCTCGCGCTCGCTGGCCATGCTGCCGGCACCGGACCGACTCGATGCGTTCCGTGGCGGCCTTGACAGCCACGTCGCAAACTTCCTGCTGCATGCCGTCGAAGAACTGGCGCTGCGAGACGCGGCGACCGTTCAGCGTGTACTCCAGTTCGAATCCCATCGGGTTCTCTCTTTCCCGGCGAGCGATAGAGTCCGTCGCCGTAGTTCAGTGACGGGGCGGAAGTTGCAGCTCCCGCCCCGCCGGTTGCTGGCTACTTCTCGCGCCGGACGCCCTTGAAGGGCGTCCCGTCGGCCTTCTGGTCCAGGATGCGACCCGTCTCGGTGTCGCGCTTGGCCCAGTTGCCGCTGGGTGTCTTGAACTGCGAGCGCTGCTTCACGGCGCCCTTCCTGCCGGGTCCCTTCGGGGGTTGGTGGCCATTGGCTACCTCCTGCTCGTGGGTTTCGAGACGTTCAAAACGCCCCATACCGGCCAAAGTCTACAAGGTCACCAAAGTCCTACAAGTCTTTAACGTTGACAAAGGCGCTAAGGTCACCATGCATCGGGTACGACAAAGAGAGGAAGCGACATCACCACGTGTCGCTTCGTCGGACTCGTCAACAAGATGAAGGAGCCATCGTGAGCAAGACCCAGGAGTTCACCGCGGTGAACGCCGACGCGGGAGCACTCCCGCAGAAGGACGTCTTGAACGTCCGGGAGACCGCCCGCGAGCTCGGCGTCCACGAGAACACGGTTCGCAACCTCGAACAGCGTGGCCAGCTGACCGCGATCCGGTTGCCCGGATCGGGGTTCCGCCGGTTCAAGAAGGAAGACGTCGATCGCGTTCGCGACGAGATGTTCAAGCAGTTCGCGCCCGAGACAGAGATCGGCGAGGAACGCGACGACATGCCGGAGCGGATCCTCAGCACTCCCGAGGACTACCACCAGTCGTAGTTCCGGCGGGTCGGGGCTTCACACTGGCCAGGTGAGCAGCCAGCCCCGGCCCGACGACCACCTCTACTACGAGGACCGCACCACCCACCTGCGCCAGGGGGACCTCTTCACGGGAGTCCCCATGGGCCTGCAGCTGCCGGCCGACGTCTTCAACCACGGGAACCGCAAATTCGTCTCGGGGCCGTTCGAAGTCGGATTCGCGATGTTGATCACGCCCTCGTGCTCAATGGCGGCACAAGGAGAGCCCGGCCGCTACGCGCATCCCTTCCGCACCGTCGTTCCGGTATGGCCACTGGAGGACCTCGTCGCGCAAGGTGCGATCAAGGAGGCCTCCTTGGACCAGCTGCGCAAGTACGACCACCTAGCCAACTATCTGTACCTACCCGCGCTTGCGTCGGCCGAGATGCCGGAGAGCCTGGCGTTGCTCTACGCCCCTACGACCCTCGATCACGGCTACCTCGAGCAGCAACGCATCGCACAGCTCTCGGTGACCGCTGCCGTGCATCTCAAGCGCCAGCTCGCCCGTCACTACGGGGGCAGCCTGTTCAGGCACGAAGCCTTCGACGATTAGGCAGCCGCCTGGTCCTCGTCGACGTCCGAGAGGACCCGGTGAGGGATTCCGTCGATCCACCAGACCGGCTCGCCCTCGTACTCGCCGGCCCATCCTTCGGCGCCGCAAACAAGGCGACATCGCATCGGGGGGACCCTGTCGTCGGCCAGAACGGGCATCCCGTAGATCTCATCCCAGGAGAGAAGCGCGAAGTTCGCTGGGTTAAGAAGGACGAGGTACGGCGCGTCCAGTCCCTGTTGCGCGTGCTCGTCGAGGACCTTGACTACCGAGCAGAGCAGGGCGCCCTCGATGTACAACGCATCGTCTTCGGAGTCCCCCTCGAGCACCCGAACATTGTGGCACCTGCCGCGACGGAAGCCCATGGAAAGTCGACCACGTTGCGACCTGAAGCGTCGCGATACGGAGCATCGCGAATAGCCCACATCAAGCCCGGTGATAAACACGAGGACGGCGAAACCAGAGTGACGATTCGAAGTGGTCGACCTCTTGGCAAGGCCCCTCATAAAGGCACTTATCAGGGGCAAGCCGTCCGGGGCACCGTTCACGATCGGGGGCATGACCGATCTTCGTCTCGTCCCCGATCCGCTGCCGGCGGTCCCCGGTCTCTGGCCGAACGACACGCTCGAGGTCGATGTCTCCGCGCTCGTCGACGCCGAGCTGCGGCTGCTCGCGCGCGCGACCGGCGACCACCTGCCCGCCGAGCTGCAGGCGCAGGTCCTCGAGCTGAGGGCCCAGCGCGCCCGGGCCGGCGTATGACTCTGCGCGGCGGCCGCGTTGTTTACGGCGTTGACGCGGGCGCGCGCGAATACACCATCGCGGCCTGGCGTGTCGAGCCGCGACCCGTCCCGGGATCATGAGCGACCTCGCGCGCCGCGACGTCGTCGAGGTCCTCGACGGACCGGGGGAGGGGGAGACCTGCTGCAGGCTGCGCTCGGGGTCGCGGCCGAGCAGGCCGCGCCGAACACCCGCCGCGCCTACGCCGCCGCCTACCGCCAGCTCGCCGACTTCGCCGCCGCCCGGGCCGGCGGGCAGCCGGTGACCGCGGCCGCCGTCGACCGCGACCTGGTGGTTGCGTTCCGCGACGACCTCGCTCGCCGTGGCCTGTCCTCGTCGACGCTGTCCTCGAGGATGGCCGCGATCCGCCGGCTTGCCGACGCCCTGGAGCTCGACCCGCGGATCCAGCGGGTCAAGACGATCAAGGCGGGGGAGGAGGCGCCGGTTCGGGCGCTCTCGCTCGCCGAGTACGACGGCCTGCTGCGGATCCCCGACCGCCGCACCACCGCCGGGTTGCGCGATGTCGCGATCCTCGCGCTCATGGGCGACGCCGGCCTGCGCCGCGCCGAAGTCACCCGCTTGAACGTCGAGGACATCACCGAGCACGCCCGCCACCGCGCCGGCGCCCGCGACGCGATCGCCCCGACCCGCTCGCAGACCCGCTACGCCGTCGTCGTCCGGCAGGCCAAGGGCGGCAAGACCCGCACCGTCCCCCTCAGCAAGCAGGCGCTCGAGGCCGTCGCCGCGTGGTTCAAGCGCCGACCAGCATCGAGCGAGGAGGACCTCGTCGGAGCGCCGCTGTTCGTGACGCTCACCCGCAACCGGCCCGCGCAGCGGATGCAGCCCGACGCGATCGCCGAGCTCACCGCCAAGCACGCCACCACTGCCCGGCTGCCCGATGACCTTCGTCACCCGCACGTCCTGCGGCACACGTTCTGCACCCAGCTCGCAGAACGCGACGTGCCGGTCGAGCTTATCCGCGACCTCGCCGGCCATGCCGACGTGCGCACGACGCTGAAGTACGTCACGCTCACCGACGCCCGACGTGCCGACGCAATCCGCGACGGTTTCGAGCGAGGACGGGTCGCGCTGGAGCGGTTGTAAGAGCATCGGGCCGGATGTCTGTCAGCACGGAGGGGGCGGTGACGCGCCGATTGCACCGTTACGGTGCCGTCTGCTCCTGCGCTCGTGAGCCGGGGGGGGCAGGCTCGGCCTAGTCCAACTGGGACGCGGACAGAGCGAGTGTCGTTTCGGACCACAAAGGTCGCGCACTGTCGTTCTGCGTAGACGAAACCGCCTGGGTAGGGAATCCATTCCTGATCGGCACAACGGACGGCGCGTGGCGTTTGCCGGAGGATTGAGGACGATCGTGGCACTCGGGAAGGCCATCCCACTATGTCTACCCGGCGTCCTTCCTCGCCCTCAGCTGTTAGACGCAAAGTCGTTCGGCCTCGGACCCATAGTCCGATCTTTCCGAATCGCCGGCCGTCCGCGGCAGTGCTTTCCTGTAGCGCGGCGCCTACCGAGGAACCAAGGGGAAGGGCGAGTACAGCGTCGCGAAGCATGACAAGCCCGTCTGGAGTTGCTCGCCCACAGTCGTCGTTGCTGGTCGCACTGGGCGAAGCCGCTGGCTGCGGGGTCGAACTTGAGGGCTTGCTGTCGGTCCCCGTGGCGCCACAGCCAACGAAGACGGCGGCAGGCAACAGCCCCGCTGCCGCCGTCATCGCAGCACGCTTTAGGACCTGCACGGTCCTGAAGCGACGTACCCACACGAGCAGTAGAAGGGCCCTTGGTAGCAGGTGGAGCCCCGGGCGCACTCGCCGCACCCGTAAAGCCCGCCACTCTGGCAGCAGAACCAGAACTTCTTGTTGTATCCGCTCGGGCACGTAAACCCTCCGCTGCTTCCGCAGCCGGAGCAGCGCCGGTCGCTGGCGAGACCGCAGCATCGGTAGGGGTACGCGGACGCCTCGTCCGCTCCCGCTGCGGCTATTCCCGCAAACAGCGCGGCGCTCGCCGCAGTGAAACGACCGAGTACGCCGCGTCGGGTCGACTCGCTTTCTTGGTCAAACATCTGCACCGACATGGTCCTCCTTAGGTGGCTGTCAGGGTCAGGGCGGCAACGAGAAGCAGCCCAGAGATGGTGGCGTTCATGCCAGTGCGGCGGGCGTTGATCGCCATGGTGAGGTCATTAGTCGTGCGCGCGAAAGCTCCGGTGGGAGCACAGAGTGCGGCGATGGCAAGGGGGGATGACGAAGCCCGCGGCGTATCCGGCTCCGACCCATGGCCCGGCGAGTCCCAGGAGTCCCACACTCAGCAACGCCCACGTGGCGAACGATGTTCGGTAAGTGGTCACCATCGCGCCTGTATCGACCCCCCAGGCAAATGAACCGGGGATGTCGCCGAGGCGTGCCGGCAGCATGCGCGGCGTCTGGCGAAGCAGAAGACTCCGGCGAACGCCCGTCAGCTCGAGAATGGCGAAGGCCAGAAGCACGATCGCCCCGAGCCAGATAGCGACTTGTTCTGGGACAGCGAGCAGCTCTCCGAGCGTCGCGAAAGCGCCAGACACCAATGTCGCAGATAGCAGGAAGCCTCCTCCTAGAGGCATGACCATCCTGAGGCTTTGACGTCTGCTCGTGCTCCTCACGGGAGCGTCGGGATCAAGTCGCATGACGCCGACAAAGGACAGGCCTCACGGGCTAGCGAGCTGCGCAAAGCCCGCCGCCATCGCCAACGCGAAGATCGCGACCTCATCCCACATGGTGACTCTCCTGCCGTGGAGCGGTTGCCTGCGGCAGCGCCGTTTTTACCTGGCGGACAGTGGAGATTCCGACAGCGCCGACGGCGCGGCCGTCTTCGACGCCCACCACCGAAGGGGCGACGTCCATGCCTAGAAAGCCTGCCAGGGCTTCATCGCTGTCGGCGAACACCTGAGAAGTCTCCGCGAGGCGGCGAAACGCTGGCGTTGCGTCAACGTCCTCGCTAGGGATCACGAAGATCGCTCGCCGGTCCGGCGCTGATGCATAGGCCTCGGCGACCAACCGGCAGGTACCGCAGGTTGCGTGAAGGAAGACAAGGCCGTGATGCCCTTCGAGCATGTCGGGCGGCAGGTCCACCGGCGCTTCGCGCAGGTCGCGCTCCTGGAACTCGAGCGCCATCGGCGAATCGTCCAGATCGAGGGTTCGTCGGATTTCGGCGAGTTGCCGGAATACCTCAACGAGCGCCGCTGATGTGATCAGCAGACCGCCAGATGCGACGAGGACGAGGACGGTCACCATTGTTTAAGCCGCTTCTGCAGCAAAGCTCTTCGTGCTAAGGCGCGCTTCGTCCATCGAGCGACGAGCCCCTCGCACCTTCCACCACGACGAGCCACCCAGGATGGCTACCGCTGCCGCAGACAGGGCTAGACCGAACGCTGCGCCCTCCGCTCCTTCGACAGGGGCATCACTCGGCAGATACCCGATCATAAGAGCAGGGACAATCATGACCAGCGCCACCATGAACAAGCTAATTTGCTGCTTTCCCAAAGACTTCGGCCGACGCTGAACCGCTCCGAAGCACGCACAGGGGACATCGATTCCTCTGCGCATCGCGACTGCTCCGGCGCCCGCGAACGCGGCAAAGACTGCTATGACGGCACCCGCGACGAGCTCGCTGGTGGGTGCCGTGAACGAACCGACACCAATCGCGAGTTCCACGATCGGTACTGCCACAGCGCCGGCTGCTGCGAGACGTTTCCGCATGCCGAGCGCGACAAGCATGTCGGACGTCTGTTCACGCGCGACAGCCTTCGCTGCTCCAGCGGCAAGGAGCAGCGACCCAAACAGCCAGATCCCGATGAGTGTCGCGCCGCTCACTTTCGGACGTCGTTCACCGCGTTCGCGTACCGAGCGCCGTCCTGTGGATCTGTCCAGTACGTGATGACCGCGCGGCCAGACTGGTCAGCTGGGTCACCGACACTCTCGTTCACCGCGAATGTCCCAGCGCTGGTTCCGAGCTCTTCGTCATCGGAGCGCTTGATGGTCGTAGTCACTGCCGAGGCCATAGACTGAAAGACCGTCGCGTAGACGATCGCGTCGTCGACGCTGTCGGACGCAAAGACAACCTCTTCGCCCGTGACGAAGTCAGTTAGGTCGGCAACGTCGCCTGCCAGCCCGTGCAACACCTCGCAGCCAGGGGCGAGGTGCACGACGACGGCCTGGCCCCCGACGAGTTCTACGCTCGCACTTTCCGCGCTTTCCAGGCTTCGGAAGGTGCCGGAATGGAAACCGTCTACTCCCGACGCGGACGCGGATCCGGGCGTTGCGATGGCATGCCCGACTGCGGTGATCGCGCCTAGCTTGAACAGGTCACGACGGTTCGTCTTCACTGCGTTCCTCCAGATAACTTGGTGACGCACGCTCTACCGCCCCAGCATGTCGCACATGACCGTTCGGCGTCAACCTTCTAGCGCCATGCGCCAGCGCCGGGAAGGTGCTCGGGTGCTACCTGCTGCATCAAGTCGCTGGCACTCTCGCGGAGCCTACGGCTGAACACAGCGACGTGCGCACGTTGCTTTACGGACTCCGCACCGTCGCCCCTAAAGTCTTCTTCTGCTTCACGCCAAGACAGCTCTACCACGATCACACGAGGCGGATCTAGTGAGTTACGACCAGCAGGAACATGTTCCGTTGACCTCTCTTTCGCACGGAGCGGGGTGCGGGTGCAAGCTCCCGGCGGCCGCGCTGCGACCCATCTTGGACTCGCTTGACGCACGCGAAGACTCACGTCTCATCGTCGGGAACCGGACGTCTGACGATGCCGGAGTCGTCCGGATCAGCAACGATCTTGCGTTGATCCAGACGGTCGATTTCTTCACTCCAATCGTCGACGATCCGTTTGACTTCGGGCGGATCGCCGCGGCCAACGCGCTATCAGACGTCTACGCGATGGGGGGGAACGCCGTTGTCGGCGTTGTCCTTGGTCGCGTTCCCGCTGGAGCGCCTCGGCGCTGGCGTTCTTCGAGAAGTCCTGCGCGGGGGGCTTTCGGTCATCGAAGCAGCGGGTGCGTTGGTGGTCGGGGGGCATTCGATCGATGACCCCGAGCCGAAGTTCGGATTTGCAGTGACGGGGACGATCCACCCAGACCGGATCCTCACAAACGCGGGGGCTCGCGTTGGAGATGCGCTTGTCCTGACCAAGCCGCTCGGAGTCGGGGCGATTACGACCGCGTTGAAGCGTGGAGTAGGCGGCAAGGAGTCGCTCGACGCGGCAATTGAAACGATGGGGGCCCTTAACGATCGAGCTGCATCGGCGGCTCTTGCGACGGGCGCTCATGCTGCGACCGACGTGACGGGGTTCGGACTCGTGGTCCACCTCCACGAGCTTGCGCTCGCTAGCGGCGTCGCCGCAGAAGTGGACGCTGACAGGGTTCCGGCGCTTGCGGGGGTTGACGAACTCTTGCGCGGGGACGGGGCAGTCTCAGGAGGCAGCGCAAAGAACCGAGCGTACTCTGCGGAGTTCACTACGTTCGACGCCGTCGTACCGGAATGGCAGCGGCGACTCGTCTCCGACGCAACGACGTCAGGAGGACTCTTGATAGCCGTGGATGCAGATCGGGCTGCTGAGATCCCGGGAGTTGTCATCGGTAGGCTGGTCGAGGGACGGCCCGGATCGATCAAGGTATGTTCGTGAGCGGTCAGACCGGGAGCGGCCAGGGCCTGGTGGCCTACCCGGCCTTCAAAGCCGGCGAGCCGCGGCAGCCCCGCGGTTGGGAGGTTCGACTCCTTCGCCGCTCCGCTTGCCGTGCCGCGCACGATGTTCGCTGAGGCTGAGATGAGACGACGTCTGCGCGAATTGCCGTCAGTCGACCGGCTCGCCGTGGCTGTCGCTCGAGTAGAGCTTGAAGAGCGCCGCGCCGCGATTCTGGCTGGAGACGACGACGTAGACGGGCGAGACCTGGTTGCCTGCGCGCACGATCGCCTTCGGCCATCGCTCCAACGTGTCCTGAATGCGACTGGGGTGGTCCTTCACACGAACCTCGGTCGCGCCCCTCTCGCCGAAGCCGCGCAACTCGCGGTCAGCTCGACAGCCCGCGGATACACCAATCTCGAGGTGGACCTGCTCTCGGGTCAGCGCGGTTCACGACACGATCATGTCGCCGACCTGCTTTGCGAGCTCACTGGGTCAGAGGCAGCGATGACAGTCAACAACTGCGCAGCCGCGACGCTCCTTGCCACTTCCGCGCTCGCTGGTAAGGGAGCGGAAATCATCGTGTCACGAGGCCACTTGGTCGAGATCGGCGGCGCCTTTCGCATCCCGGAGGTCGTGGCGTTGAGCCATTCGGAAATGGTGGAGGTCGGCACCACCAACCGCACGCGCCTCGGGGATTACCGCCGCGCCATCACTGAACGCACGCGAGCCGTATTGCGCGTCCATCCTTCGAACTTCCGGACCGTAGGTTTCGCAGAAGAAGTCGAGATCGAAGCTCTTTGTGGCTTGGGCGTGCCTGTCATCGACGATGTCGGTTCCGGAGTGCTTGCCGACGACCTCGCCGTGCTTGCAGACGAGCCGTCGGTCCGGAGATCGGTCAGAGCGGGTGCCGCTGTCGTGGCCTTCTCCGGGGACAAGTTGCTGGGCGGTCCACAGTCCGGGTTGATGGTCGGACGCCGTGATGCAATCGAGCAATGTCGTTCTCACCCGCTGGCTCGAGCAGTCCGTATCGACAAGTTGTCGTTGGCGGCGCTCGAGGCGACGCTAGCGTTGTACCGCGATCCGGAGTATGCGCGACGTGCGTTGCCGGTATTGGCCATGCTCTGCGCAACCGACGAAGAACTTGCCGAGCGCGCAACCCGTTTGGCTGGCTTGACTGGAGGCCGGGTGAGTAGCGCAACGGCGCGCGTCGGAGGCGGGGCGCTTCCGCTTGTCGAACTCGCTGGGCCGGTCGTTACGTTGGATGCTGGCGCCCGCGGCGCTAAGGCCCTGGCGGCGGCGCTGCGTCAGGGGCAGCCCCCGGTTGTAGCCCGAATATCCGACGGGGAGGTCCTTTTGGACCCTCGCACCCTTGCTGACGACGAGCTTGAGGCAGCCGCTGCGACCGTCCTTCTTGCCCTCCACTGCAAGACGGAATGACAGGACCACTGACTCTCGGTACTGCCGGACATGTTGACCACGGGAAGACCTCCCTCGTCGCAGCGCTGACCGGGTGCGATACCGACCGCTTGCCGGAAGAGCGCGCGCGTGGGCTCTCGATCGCTCTTGGATACGCGCCGCTGATCTTGCCCAACGGCCGTCAGATCTCGGTCATCGACGTCCCTGGACATGAGCGCTTTGTCCGCACGATGGTCGCGGGAGCTACCGGAATCGACGCCTATCTGATGGTGATTGCTGCCGACGATGGCGTCATGCCCCAAACCCGCGAACACTGGACGGTGTTGCGAGCTCTCAACATTCGCCGTGGCGTCGTCGCGATCACCAAGGCGGACATCGCAGACCCGGCAGCGGCATCCGCGCAGGCACGCGACCTGCTCGGACCCGACGTCAGTCTGATCCCGTGCTCGGCGCGCACCGGTCTGGGACTCGCCAACCTCACCGAACGGCTCACAACGATTCTCACGCACACTGAATCCCGCGCGCGCCATGTAGGGCCGGTCGTGCTGCATATCGATCGGGTGTTTGCGGTCAAAGGCGCCGGCACGGTTGTGACCGGGACCCTGTGGTCAGGAGTTCTGCGGCGCGGCGACCGGCTCGCGGTGTTTCCGATCGACCAACGAATACGGGTCCGCGACCTCCGTGTCCACGAAACCCCGGTCGACCAGGTCCCCGCTGGACAGCGGGTAGCCGTCAACGTGACAGGAGTGCACCGGGAGCACATCAAGCCAGGCGACGCGCTCGTCAGCACAGAGGCCAAGATCCGCCCCTCTTGGATCCTCGATCTGCAATCGAGTTTCAAGGATGATCCGTCAGGGCGCTACGTCCATTTGCATCACGGGACGCGTAGCTCTCTGGGACGCTTGGCCAGTCTCGGTGACGGTCGCTGGCAGTTCAGAGGACGCGACCCGCTGCTGGCCCGGGCCGGCGATCGCGTCGTAATCCGGGCCAGTTCGCCCCCGAACACGCTCGGGGGCGCGCTCGTTCTCGATCCGCATGCAAAGCGGCACCGTCCCAACTCGCGAGCAGCAACACACCGAACGGCTCGACCGGACCCCGGATACTCACCGCCCGATCTTGAGCCGAAGGCTTTTGGTGGCGGCCCGGCGTCCTTCACCCCTAGCGAACTGGCCCTCGAGCGGCTGTTGCGCGACGCTGGCCACGAGCCCCCAGACCGGTCCACGCTAGCCGCGTTCTCTGAAGAACTTCGCACCCTTGTCGCAGCCGGTGTCGCCATCCGACTCGGCGGCACCATGTACGGCCACTCCAAGGCACTCGCCACTGTCAGGCACCAGGCGCTAGCGATTCTCGCGGATGAAGGGGAAATCACGGTAGCCAGGCTGCGCGACGAATTGGGGACCTCGCGAAAGTACGCTCTAGCGCATCTGGAGTACCTCGACGCGATTCGAGTCACAAGATGTCTACCCGACTACAGGAGGGTGGTCGTACGTCGTTCGTCGCGTGCCGATGGGAAACCTTCGTGAGTTGCGAGGGCTGTTCGTGAGTTCCGATGGCCCCGTATGCCTCGCCGAAGCCGCCGCCGGAGTTGCGTGCGAACTCGCGACAGTCGCGTAGGCCTCCGCTTGGGTCGACCGGACCGCGCTGGCGCGTGTCGCTCCGGGGGTGGTCACCTGCCACGAATGGTCCTCGCGGCGCGTGATGTCGTAGTCAGCCATGATCTTCCCTTACATACTCGACATGAAGCATGCAAATCGGCCGCTGTTCAGACTTCCGTCTTCGGTTTGTGCTTGGATTCCGGACATGCGTTTCGATGATTGCTGCCCCGAGGGTGTCGCTGGCCGGCTGCGCGTCGTACTGATGGACGTGTTGGGGGCGGTCTACGACGACAACAGCGAGCGGTTTGATCTGGATCGGTGGGATACGCCGCGCGGGTTCGGGATCACGACGTCGGAGAACGTCGCCGAGGCGCTGTTCGAGGCGACCGAGGGGATGGATGGCGTGACGCCGCACTACAGCGAGCACACGTTCTTCCTGCGGTTGGACAACGACATCGAGGTCTACGTCTGCAAGGCGCCGCCGGGGACCATGTCGGCGGAGACGATGCGGTTTGACAGCTCGCAGGTGCGCAAGCGGATCGTCAAGCGCAACGGCGCACAGCTGCGCCTGGACGTCGTCAACGGCACTTTGACGGCGGTCGAGGACGGTCGCGCCCCCTACGTGGTGGTGGTGCACTTCGGGGACCCCGACAACGGGTTCTCCCATGCGATCGTCGGCGTCCCCTACGAGCTGGACGCCGGCACGTTGGGGTGGGAGTGGCACGAGCCGCTCACCCGCCCGGCCACCGGCGCCGTTGCCGGGGAGGAGGTGGACTTCGGGCTGCGCCTACGGGCGGTGCCCGAACTCGACGAGGCCCCGCAGGAGACGGAGGACTCGGGTGACGAGCGGGTCGTGGCGCTGCCTGCGGCCGCGGGCGACGACGACTTGGAGCTCGAGCTGCGCGAGTCCGAGGACGCTGCCGGTGACGAGCGCGACGATCGGTCGTGAGCGGCCTGGGATCTGCCGCGGCGCATTTCGATCCGCAGCGGCTGAAGCTCGCCCGTCAGCTGCAGGGCATCACCCGCACCGAGGTCGCCCGCCGCGCTGACCTCACGCCGGCATCCGTCAGTCAGTTCGAGAGCGGCACGCACACTCCGCGGCCGGCGACGCTCGCCCGGTTGGCGCTGGCGCTGAGCGTCCCGGCCGGCTTCCTTGCGGGCAGTGGGCAGCCGACGCTACTGCCCGACGTGCAGGACTCGTTCTTTCGCAGTCTGCGCCGCACGACCAAACGCGACCGCGAACAGGCCACAGCCCTGGCCGGGTTGGCCGCCGAGCTCGTGCGCAGCGTCGAACAGCGCGTCACCCTGCCCCCGTTCGATGACCTCGGCCTGCACCTGGACCCCGACAATCCGCCAGAGGCCGCAGAGGCAGCGGCGAGCGTGGTGCGTGAGCGCTGGGGGATCCCTGCAGACCGGCCGGTGGAGAACGTGGTGCGGGTGCTCGAGCGTCATGGGATCGTGGTGTTCCGCACTGCCTTGATCGACAACGACCAGACCTCGGACACCGTTGATGCGTTCTCCTGGACGTCCGGGCCGCGGCCCTTGGTGATGCTCGGCACGGCCAAGAACGTGTATGAGCGCTCGCGGCTGGACGCTGCGCACGAGCTCGGTCACATCCTTTTGCACGCCGCCGATCCCGAGCCGGCCAACAAGCAGCTCGAGCAGCAGGCCCAGCGCTTTGGCAGCGCATTCATCGCCCCGGCCGAGCTCATCACCGACGGCTGGCCCACCGGACGGCTAGACTGGCGCCAACTGCAACGCCTACGCACCGAGGTCGGCCTCTCCCTCGCTGCACTGCTCTACCGCGGCCGTGATCTCGGCCTCTTGGATGCGGCCGGGTATACCAGCGCGATGAAGTACCTCTCCGCCCGCGGCTGGCGACGCCAAGAGCCCGGACCCCGGCCCGCCCCCGAACGGCCCCTGCTCATCACCCAGGCCCTCGGACTGCTGGCTGAGCACGACATCACCCTCGAAGACCTCGCCGGCCAGGCGCAGCTGATTGCGGCCGGCCAGCTACGAGACCGTCTCGGCCTCCACGCGCCCGGGCTGCGCGTCACGATTTGAGCTGAAGCATGGGGGAGACGACGACCTACGCCGGCCGCTATGTGCCGGGCTTGCAGCACGGCGGCGAGCGCACCGAGCTGAGCTGCACCACCACGACCCCCAACGGCGGCACCAGCCACGTCGTCCTGGCGTCCGGACCCCGCGTCGTCCTGGACTGGGAGACCACCGCCGACAAAGCCACCATCGCGGCCGCTGTGCTGCGTCACTGGCTTACCCGCCAGTCCGACCCCGACGAGCTGCACGACTTCCTGGACCAGCTCACCACCGACTGGGCCACGGGCACGGCCTGGGAGATCACCGGCCAGCAGCTGCGCGCGGCGGGGTTCGTGCCGTGAGCGATCGGCGAGCTGATGGCGCCTGATACCGGGACGGCGATCCTCGTGCTTGGCGTCTTTGTCTTGCCGGGGTTCGTGACGATCCTGCTGCGTGAGCGGCTCTACATCGTGCGCAGGGACGACGGCGCGTTTGACCGGCTCCTGCTCGCCTTGTTCTACTCCGCCTTGGTCTACGTCTTGGTCCTTGCCGTCGCGGTGATCGCCGGCGCCGATCGCGGGGATCTCATCGCGATCTACGAGGGCCGCCGCAGCCTTCGGCTCTCGCTGATCGTCGGCACCTGCATCGTCCTTGTGCTGCCGATCGTGATCGCCGTCGCGGGCGCCCGGTGGTCGCGATCGTCGTGGCGCGGCCGGGCGCTGAGGTGGCTCAAGCTCTCGACGGCGCATTCGACCCGCTCGGGGTGGGACGCCATGTTCTCTCAGGAAGGCACGGCGATGATCCGGGTCCGCACGACCACGGGCCGCATCGTCGGCGGCTGGTATGGCTCCCAGAGCCTTGCCGCCTACTCCGACCACGGCGGAGACCTGTTCATCGCCGAGCGATGGGAGTTCGACGACGACGGGTGGTTCAGCAAACCTGCCGTGGGGTCGCTCGGACTGTGGGTCTCCGCAGGCGAGATCGCGACGGTGGAGGTCTACGCTTCGACCGAGCCCTCGCCGCCGACCGACCCGTCAGACTGACCACATGCCCAAACCTCCGAACCCTTCGGGACCGAAGACTCTCGGCCAAGGCCCGCTCGAGGAGCGCGGGATGCGTCCGAACAGCCAGGCGCCGCGCCCTACCGCGCCCCCGCCCAAGCCCAGCGACACGAAGAAGTGACCGAGCGCGACGACCCTGCCGAGCAGAAGGAGCCGGCGGCTGACCGGCTGATCGAGGGCTGGGCGCCCGGGGAGAAAGCGATGGGCCCACGCGCCGCTGCTCCGCGGCCCACCCAGCCGCCCCCTAAACCGGACGACCTGCCCGAGCAACCGCTGCAGAAGAGCGGCGACTCATGACCCGCTAGAGCTGGCGGGTTGTTTCGGGGAGTCGCAGGGGTGGTTTGAGGGTGTAGTAGCGCTCGAAGGTCACGCCTCGTTCGGTGAGGGGGGGCGGGGCGCGAGACGACGCGCATCTCGAGGAGGTCGAGGTGGCGTAGCTGGGTGAGTCCGTCGTGGATTCGGGTGGCGCTGAGCCCGTACCACTTGGCGGCATGGGTGACGGGCAGGATGAACTCGTCCTGCAGAGAGACGCAGATCAGCAGGACGAGCTTGGCGGACATCGAGAGTCGCTCGTCGTAGGCCATGCGCCAGTAGGCGTAGGGGAGCTGCAGGTAGTTGCCTTCTGGGACCGCTCGGTGCTCGTCGGTGGCGCCGGGGTGGGTGTAGGGGGTCCTGCTGCCGTCTTCGCGCAGCAGCACGATGCGGCGGTGGCGTCCCTGGCGGCTGGTGCGGATGAGGCCTTGCTGTTCCAGCCAGGTCCATTGCCGGGACATCGACTGCACTCCCGCCGTGGTTTCCGGGACGCCGACCATGCGCGCCCAGACCTTCGAGGGGAGCGTGACGTCCCAGGGCTCCTTGCTGACCAGGGCGTGGCAGAGGAGGTAGAGGTCCAGTGCGGTGTTGCGTTTGCCAAACGCGCTGAGCGGTCCGCCGCCGATTCCGGGCCCGCCGCGCGGGTTGGGTCGCTGCACGAACGCGCGGCGTAGCGGCAGGGTTTCGCGGCCAGAGCGGCGCAGCAGTTCTTCGATCGCGGCGCGGCGCAGATCGGAGCTCATCAGCTTGAAAGCACTCGCACCCGGGTGATCCGGTCGTCGTTGCTGTGCACCAGCGAGATCCGCCGACCGTCGATCGTTTTCTCGCGGACCGTCCAGCCGTCGTAAGGGCTGACGTAGTGCTCGTAGGTAACCTTGCCCGTAGCGGCGACATCGAGCGCCTCCTCTTCGGAGACCCCCCAGTCCTGGAGGTCCTTGCGAGCTTGGCTCTCGAACAGCGGCATACGAGCAGCCTAGCTTCCTACGAGCTCCACGGCGACCGAATACGCCGCGCAGCTCCCTCGCGGCTTGGCGGCAGCCGAAAGCAATACAAAGTCCATGCAATGACCGTTATCAGGACCCGATACAAGACCCATACGAGGACCGATGAATGTCTAGAGGAGGCTGGGGTGCTGGGTTGAGGCTTTCGTGTTTGCCGACGGTTGCGCGTCTGGAAGATTGTGGTGCACATTCCGACCAAGGGAAGATCATGGCCTCCAACATCACCGTCAATGAGCGTGGTGACAGCGTCTACGTGACCGTCGTCCCTGACGCAATCCGCGATCGCGCCGAAGCGCCGGCGCCCTTCGTCTACGTCGACTACGACGCCGAGGGCCGCGTCGTGGGGTTCAGCGCCGAAGGCCCCGCCGTGCACGCCGCCATCGACATCTTCAACGACTGGCTTCGCGGGGACCGCAGCGAGCCGCTGGACCACCAACTGCCGCGCTGGCCACAACTCGTCCCCTCCGCCTGAGGAACAGCCGATGCCCGACACCTCACCAAAGAAGCCCGCTGACCGGACCGCCGAGGACGTCGCTCTCGACGAGGACCTCGACACCGCGACCAGCCCGGCGGACATCGCCCAGGACACCTTCAGCGCGACACGCATCGCGCAGATGCGCATGGACCGCGTCGCGCGCCTCGAGCGCGCTGCCTCATCGTCTACCCCTGCTCGGCCACCCCGGCGGCGCGCGGCCGCACGTCAGGCGGGATGAGCCAGTGACTCTGCGCCTGCGAGACCCGTAGCGCGGTCACGCGGCCGCCGCAGCTGGGCACACCCTCTGGCTCACCAAGCGTGCCGTCGGTCAAGCGGTCCATGTCAATCGACAGCCGCACGATGAACAGCGCCCAATCCAGGCCGTCCTGGATAGTCAGCGGCGTGTTGGGGATGAACGCCAACCCGTCCAGCCCCGCCGCCGCTTTCGCCGACAGCGCGATGCCCTGACGGTCCATCGCCGCCCGGTCAAAGCCCTCCAGAAGCCGCCGCACATACTGCGTGTTGCCTCGAAACAGAAAGCCCGGCTCATCGGTCGTGAGTTCCGCGGCGGCGGCGGCATTGGGCAGCCCGGGGACGACGACCTCCCGAACCTGCCCGACGCCCCGCCCGTCATAGCCCGCAACCAAGAACCCGACCTGCTTCAGGCCCAGGCCTGAACGCTTGGCCTCGGCCGCGATCGCGTCCTCAGCGAACTCGCGCAGATCACCGGCTACATCGTCCGCGAGCGTCCCCGCCTCCGACGAGCGCCGCGCCACGAAACTCCGCACCAGCCCCGAGATCGTGGAATGCCCGATCAGCGCCGACCCGTACGTCGCGATCCCCACCCCCGGATAGGGCGCAAACACCTTCTGCGCCTCGTCGGTCCTGATCCTGTGACGCCGCCCGCCGCGCAGCGTCGCTCGCCCGTCCCCGGCCAACACGATCCCGTCAGGAGCAACGGCAACGGCAACGATCGTCACAACCGCACTCCTCTAGTTCGCCGGCGTCGTCTCGGTCGTCACCTTCGCATCGCCAGCCGCCGCCTCGATCGCGGCCTTCACCGCGCTGGCAGCCGCATCAACCGGAAGCTTCAGCACCGCCGTCGTCAGACGCTCCAACGCCGTCTCCGGCTCATCCTTGGCCTCGACCTTCACCGACCCATCCTTGGCCACCACCAGAAAGTACCCGTACGCCAGATCGCGACTGCGGTTGATCTGCACCGGGTCCTTCGTCAGATCGATCACCGTACCGCCCTCAATCTCACGCCACAGCCGCACCAGGAAGTTCCCCAGCAACGCCGCCCCACCGAACACCACAGCCGCAGTCAGCGGATCCAGATGCTCCAGCGTCTCCTCGAACTCGACACCCTCCACCTGCTCCTGCACAATTCCTGCCGAAGCTCGCGGGATATCACTCCCAATCTCAAGCCGCATCTCTTCTCCCTCTCTCAGATCTCAGCGCCAACCCGAACCTACCTCAGGACCCGGGTCGCGACGCAAAGCTTCCGACATCCACAGCGACTCACACCAACACTTCGTCGCAAGCGAACTAGGAGGGGCCTTGACGACGTAAGGGAGACTTCCTACGTGGCGCGAACGTGGCTTTCGATCCGTGTTGAACTCGTTGAGGGCCGGGGGCGCTCGTTCTGGCCTCGGCCCGGGCGCGATCTGGCGGCGTCGCGCTCGCACACATTCGCGCAGCTGGCCGAGGCGATCGATACCGCGTTCTCGCGCTGGGACCGATCTCACCTGACCATGTTCGAGCTGGGCGACGGCTCGCGGCTGGTCGGCCCGATCCCATGGGAGGATCCGAGTGAGCAGATGTGTCCGGCCGGCGAGGTCAAGCTCAGCCGGCTCGCGGCGGCGGAGCAGTTCGTCTACACCTTCGATATGGGCGATGACTGGACGCATCTGCTGACCGTCGCCGAGCACCGCGTCGACCCGCTCGAGAAGCTCGGGATCGTGCCCGCGGTCCCGCTCGCCTACTGGGGCTGGGGCGAGCTTCCCGACCAGTACGGCAGGCGCACCGCCCAGGACGACGGCGAACGCCCGCTCACGCCCGATCCCCGACGCAGCGACCTGCCTGCGCTCAGGCCATGGTGGGGCGAGGGCGCAAAGCACTACTCCGACTGACCTCGCCGCTTCCGACCGGCCGGTCGGCGGTCCATCGTCTGCGACGCATCCCCGCACCCGAAACTGAGTGCTGTGCGCCTCATGCTCGCTCGAGATGGGCGAGCTCGTTGCGCGCGTGCTGAGCTAGCGTCCGGGCTTCGTCGGCGCGGAGGCCGGACGTTGTTGCGGCAATGCGGTCGTAGGTGCGGACCTTCGCCTGCGCCAGGAGCACGCGAGCGTCCTCTTCGGTGACGCCGTCGGGGAGCTGTCGGTCGACGAGCCGCTTCGCCAGGTCGGTGACGAGCGCGATGCCGGAGATCCCGGGATGGGTGTCGTTGATCGCGTGGATCCCGGCGCTGACGGGCGCCTCGTCGCGTTTGGGGTCGGTGCGCTCGCGGTGCCGCGCGCTCCAGGCGTCGAGCCGGCGGAGGGTGCGCTTGGGGTCTTCGAGTCCGTCGGGGCAGGCCCACCAGCCCGGCGAGCCAGCCGAGCCCTCGCGCCCCGGGAAGATGATGCGCTCGCGGACCTCCTCGACGCCGGAGGCGAACCGGGCGTGGGCGGACTGTTTGGTGACGTCGCCGAGCTGCTGGCCGACGTCCTGCCAGCTGACGCCCGCTTCGCGCGCCGCGGTGACGGCGAGCAGCTGGATCTCCTCGGCCTGCTGCACGAGCTGGTGTGCGAGCTCGACGAGCTCGCGCGTGTCGTCCGGGTGGACGGTGACGAGCGAGCGTGCGCGGTCGCTGAGGTCCTGTGCGGCCGCGGCGACGGCGAGGCGGGCCTGGGCGTGCATGGAGAGGTCCATGCGGTGAGTGTAGTCTTGACCCCTGACAACCGTCCAATTACGTTGTCACACGTTGTTGGTCAGTTGTTGATTGACGTAATCATCATTATCGGGCGTGGCTCGAGACCGCTGCCGGAACGAGACAGGGACCCCGCAGAGCGAGGTCCCTGTCTTGCTTGTGTCCGCGAGGGCTGGCTATCGTACGCTCGCGCGATGTCGCCCATGCGACAGTCACATCTGAGCGATGCCCGAGGCCGCGTAGGACCCGTTGGGCTGCAACGTGTATGTCATGTTGGTCGCCGAGTTGTAGACGGTCTGCGGTCGCGTGAAGTCGGTGACGGGTTGACGCGTCCCGGCATCCCACGCCTTGCTGATGGTCCACGCGCCGCCGTTGTAAACCATCGTCGCCACAACGCCAGCGGCTACCGCCGCGACGAACGGCGCCACGGCGCGCGCGCCCTCGCGCTCGACGTACTCGACCTCGACGACTTCCATCTCTGTCCCTTCTTCAGGGGTATACGGCTCGGCACCCTCGGGGTACGGGCTTCCGTTGCTGGGCGGGTCGATCGGCATTGGTGCCCCCGGGAACGCGACTGGTCAGGTAGGCCGCACTCTGGCGCGATGAGGCCCAGCTTGCAAGGCCTCGCTGCCAAGATTCGGACGACGCAGGACGGCGCTCAGGGGCCGCTCGTTACGCGCTTTGGTCGTGGGTGATCACGATCGTTGTCCCGGCGCCTGCATCGAGGGTGTACTGCAGCGTGCGGTCGTCCAGCTCGATCTCGTCGTACGTGGTGCCGTCTAGCGGGATGCTGATCGTGCCCCCGTCGTCCGGGTAGCTGATCGTCACCGAGGAGCTCGATGCCGTGATCGCGGCATCGGTCCCGGCGATCGTCACGGTGACGCCGTCGCCGGTCGACGTGACGATCGTCGACTCGCCGATCTTCTCCAGACCTTGGCTCTTGAGGCGAGCCGCGAACTCACTTTGAGGGTACTCAGGCATCGGCCCACCTTAACTCTTGGGGGTTCTGCTCAGGGTCGGCGGGCGATCGTGATGGGTGCGGTGGTGCCGTCGGTGCCGAAGGGTGCGTGGGCGAAGACGATCTCGTGCTGGGTGAGCCGGACGGTCGCTCGCGAGGGGACGGCGTAGCGGATCCGGCGTCGGGATGGGAGTTGCAGCCCGTAGCCTGCGCGGGGGCCGGAGGTGCTGCTGGCGGTCCAGACGGCGAGGGTGTCGTCGAGCGCGAGGAACGGCTGGTCGGCCAGACCGCCGTAGCGGGGGCTGAGGGTGATTGCGGGTGCTCCGCGGCGTCGCAGCACAGTGTTGACGGTCGGGTTGTCGGTGCTGCGTGTCGCGATGACGCGAGTACTGCACGCCAGGGCCTCGGCGTTGGGGGTCTCGGGCATCAAGGCCCGTAGCGTGGCGCAGCGTGGCTTGAGTGTGTCGCTGTCGAGGTCGCGGCCGGGTCCGAGGTCGTCGACGGTCTTGCCGGTTCGGCGGTTACGGTAGACGGCGATGCACGTGAGGGCCTCGCCCGGCTCCCCGTTCACGCATCGTCTGATAGCCAGCCACCTTGTGCCGAGCGCGTCGACGACGGTTCGGGTGTTGGTCGTCGGCCGTGATCGGACCTTCCGGCTGCGCAGGTCGATGAGCAGCGCAGTGCGCTGGATGCCGTCGCGGTAGCAGCCCACCAGCGCGGTGCGATCATCGCCATCCAGTGCCACGCAGCCGCGGCGGCCGAGTCGGATGTCGAACACGCGCATGGTCTGCGTGTCACGCACGCGCAGACGGGTTGTCGCGGCTGCCGGGATGTACGCGATGTAGCGGCGGCCGTGGCCGACGACGCCGCGGGCGAACTGGGTACGTCCGAGCTCCTCGTAGCCGCCGGCCTTCGCGGTGTCGACGCGGACCGGGGTGATGATCTGGGGGCTGGCGGCGGCGGGCGCGGCGAGGATGCCGCTGCCCACCATGACGCACGCTGCGCTGAGCAGGCGCTTCTTCGGGGTGAGGATCATAGTGTTGGTCAGAAGTGGTACTTGAGGTACTGGATGGCCGGGGCTCCGAGCGTGAACCGTTCGGCGTCGCGCTTGGACTTCACCGCAAAGCGGTTCCACATCCAGAACCCGCTGACCTGGCCTTCGAAGCGGCGGACTGCTGAGGCGATCCGGGTCTTCTGTGCCGTGGTGCCACCGGGGCTTCCGAGCTCGGTGAAGTAGAACGGCTTGCCGGTGCGGCGCTTGGCCTCGTCGATGTCCTTTGCGATGCGGTCGAAGTTGTAGTCGTTGTCGGAGATCCCGGGGAAGTAGTCGATGCCCAGGAAGTCCAGGCTGCTTGCCCAGTCCCGAACATCGCCGGGGAGATCCGCCGGCACTTCCGTGACAAGGCGCCGACGATCCGGCTGCCTCGCGACATCCAGGAGCGCGCCGCGCTCCTGCAGACCGAGACCGAGCGGCTCACCGTCCGGTTGCAGCGCTCCCCGTCGGTGCCCGAGCTCGCGCGGGCTTGCGAGCTGACCGTCGAGGAGATTCTGGACGTGATGGCTGGTGAGCGCGCGCGGGCGGTCGGGTCGCTGGACGCCCCGGTCCTGCAGGACACCGCGACGCTGCACGAGCTCCACGGCGACCGTGACGGCGGGTATGCGCTGGCCGAGCACCGCGCCACCCTGGACGCCGCGCTCGGCGTCGTCGGGCCGCGTGAGCGCGAGATCCTGCGGCTGCGCTTCGAGGAGGACCTCACGCAGTCGCAGATCGCCGAGCGCGTCGGCCTCAGCCAGATGCACGTCTCACGCCTGCTGCGCCAGACCCTCGAGACCCTCCGCACTACATGCGACCACCCCACCCCACTCCCTCTCACGGCCAGCTGAACGCGCAACGCGTGTCTCATGATGCCCAGGTTGTTGGCGCATCAACGGCGGCTGCAGTACGGTGACCTGGCGCACGGGCAGGGTGTGAGGGTTTCGACGAACGGGGGTTGTCATGGACGGGCTGGATCTTGTCGTGCGGGAGTTGCAGGTCCGTGATGGGCGGCAGGTGACCTGCCGGCAGCTCGCCGCCCAGCTTGGCCTGGAGGAGCGGCGGGTGCGGGTGCTGCTGGGCGAGGCCCGCCGCCTCGGGCACGCGGCGGCTATGGGGTCAAGCCCGTCGGGCGCGACGCTCTACGTCGCCGCCCACACCCCTCCCCCACCCGCGCACGCCGCGACCCAGGATTTCGCCGCGGCCGGGTAGCCGCGCGTAGAGTGCGCTGGACCGCTGCGTGCCACCTCTCTCACGCGCGGACCGGAGCTCTCACACCGGCGTCCCCGATCCCACCTTGCGTCGGGGACGCCCGCTCCGGCCATGAGCGCCCCGGTGACCGTGTTCAGGCGCGGCGGTGCGCGACGGCCCGAAGGGCGGCGCGTCGTGCGCGCTTGCGTTTGGCTGCCGCCTTGCGCTTGGCGGCCTTGAGAGCTTTGCGGCTGGCCTTGAGTTGCTTGCGTAGCTTGGCGGCCTGCGCGCGCGCGGCCTTGAGCTTGGCCTGCAGCGCAGCGGTGTCCTGCTGCTGGGCCTGCAGACCGGCGACCTGGGCCTGCAGCGTGGAGAGCTGCGAGGTGACAGCCGCGAGCTGGTAGCTCAGCAGCACGCTTTGACCCTCGGCCCCGAGCGGCATCTCCGGCGTCCCGCTCGTGGCGATCGGGCCGAGCAGGTCGCTCTCGGCATACAGGTCGGCGTTGGGGTAGGCGGCGTGCTGGACGCAGGCGATCAGCAGCCCGGTGTCCGCGACGGTGAGCGTGTAGGTGGCGCTGGTGGCGTCGGGGATCGCCGTGGGATAGGGCAGCGGGGAGTTGACGTCGACCGTGTACCAGAACGTGTCCGTGCTCTGCGGCGGTGCGGAGAACGTGGCCGGCCCGCAGCTCAGGGTCTCCCCGACTACCGGGTTGCCGGTGATGGTGGGCGGGCTGGTGATGGTGGGTGCGATCGGCGGGTTGGGAGCGGTCGCGTAGGCGCGCAGCGCTGGGGCCGCGAGACGGGTGTAGACGCCGGGGAATCCGGGCTGCGCGCAGCCCTCGCCCCAGGACACCACGCCGACCAGGCGGTAGTCCGCCGGGTTGGCCGGGTCCGGGCTCGCGACGGTCGGGGCGATGATCGGGCCGCCGGAGTCCCCGTAGCAGGAGTCCCGGCCCGGGCTCGAGGCGCAGAACATGTCTGTGGTGCGGAAGGAGGAGCCGTAGGCGTCGGTGCAGGCGCTGTCGCTGAGCCGGTCCACCGTGGTGAAGCGCAGCGTGTCGGCGGTGTAGACGGCCCCGAACGGGCCGGGATCGTGCAGCGCCCCCCACCCCGAGACCGACAGCGTCTTGCCCACAGCCCACAGGCTGTCGTCGCTGCCGCCCTGCGCACCGGTGATCGCGATCGGCTTGGCGTTGGGGACCGGCCCGCTCAGCAGCAGCAGCGCGAGGTCGTTGCGCGGAACTCCGGCGTAGGCGTCGGCGTCGGGGTTGACCGAGATCGCCGAGACCGTCGCTGCGGTGCCCACGGTCTGGTCCGAGAGGGTCGGGCGGTTGGCCACGACCGCGATGTCTGCCGGGGCGGTGTCGGTGACGCAGTGGGCGGCGGTTAGGACGCGGGTTGGGCTGATCAGCGTCCCGCCGCAGAACTGGCCCTCGACCGGGGCCGCTGCATCGACGAGCGCGACCTGCCATGGGAACCCGCCGGCCGGCACCTCCGACCCACCGACGATCCGCGGCGCGGCCTGCGCCGACGCACCCACCGCCAGCACGCTGACGACGGTCATGAGGATGGTGGCCGCAACGCGGCGTGAAAGCTTCACAGAAACCAGATCTCCTGCAGTTCGAAAGTGCCGACACGCCTCAACCGACGGAGCCCGGGCGCCGCCCTGAAGCATCGCGGTTCGTCTGCTGAATTTCTGTCCGTCAGGCGGCCCGATCGACGTCAGCCGATCGCCCGACACCCACCACCCAGAACTGGGGATGCGCACTGCACCGGGTTTGGTCTTGTGGCGCTGGCCGGGGGGCTGAAGATGACGTCAGCGTGGAGAGCCGTCTCTGCGCTTCGCTGGCCGGACGGTCCGGAACTCGACACGGGGGCCGTTGTGCGGCAGGTGGTGCGGAAGCTCTGGAGCACGCGGTGGGAACGGCGGAAGCCCGCAGAGTGTGTGCGGGCTTCCGGGACGTCGTTGATGCCAGGTCAGGCGCCGGTGCGGTGCCTGACGAGGTGCTGGACGCCGGTCGCGGCCAGCCCCCCGGCGAGCAGTGCCGCGACGAGCGCAACTGCGAGCTGCGCGGCGTTATCGAGGTCCAGCAGCATGGCGAGGACTCCGAAGACGACCATCGCGGTGACCGCTGAGGTCAGCGCGCGGGAGAGCAGTGCGGAGGGCATGTCAGCGATTGTGGCAGTCCTTGCTGCTGCGTCCGAACCAGCCGGACCACAGCTGGGCGTAGGGGGCCTGGTAGTACAGGCACTGGCCGTTGGCGCGGGCGTCGCGGGCGGAGTTGATGAAGTTGTAGGCGCGAGCGGCGATGATGCCCTTGCAGGCGGCCTTCAGCGCGAAGTTGGGGATCAGGCTGCAGGCCTCGGAGATCGCTGCGGCGGTGCCGGCGGCACCGACGGCCAGGGACGCGACGCGGTTGGTGACGTCCTTGGAGAAGGTCGCCTTGATGGTCAGCCAGCCGGGATCGAGGTCGACGCTGGGGTCGGCGACGACGGGGTAGCTCACGCCCGCGGTGCGGTGCTCGACGATCTGCACGACGTCGGTGCCGTCGATCTCGTAGCGGGTGGCGATCTCGCGGCCCTCGGCGTCCCGCGCCCACGGTGCGGGCAGCAGCGCGGCGGTCGCGCCGTTCTCATCGAGGACGGCGATCGAGCCGTCGGCCTGCTGCTGCAGCGCCGCAGCGGCGCCGCCGAGCGCGAAGCGGTAGGTGGTCGGCGCGTCGGGTGAGATGATGTGGATGAGCGCGCGGGCGCCGGCGATCGTCGGCTGCACGGCGATCTGGTTGTCGGCGTGGTCGCCGTCGTAGATGGTGGTGGACCCTGCCGGGGTGCCGGCACCGTCGGCCGGAAGGCCGAGCGTGATCTGCGGCGTGGCGAGCGAGACCGGCCCGTCGGCGGCCCCGGGGGTGATCTGCACGTCGGCGCTCCCGTCAGACGGGGCGTCGATGCCGCTCGGCGCGACCGAGCCGGCCAGGCCCTGTTCGGCCAGCGCCTGGTCCAGGTCGCTGACCACAGCGCTGGTCGGCCCGTCGGCCAGCGCCATCGAGGGGGCGAGGGAGAGGGCAGCGGTCGCAGAGAGTGCGAGCGCGGCTGACGCAGCGACACTGGCCAGCACGTGAGGGGCACGGCGCATGGGGAAAGGTCCTCCCGGTCGGGTGAGAGGGGCCGGTGCCCGTCTCGTAGTGAGAGAGATCGTGACCGCCGAAATACGCCTTGTCTGTCTGTCGAGCGACCACATTTGCGTCAGCCGTCCGCCCGACGCGCACCACCCAGTTCTGGGGATGCGCCCCCGTCGTTGCCTAGCTCATCGGCGCGGACCGGCGTCGTTCGAGCACAGCGGCGGACGAGGGTGCGACCGATTCGGCGTGCGCGTGGTCGGCGGTACGTCGGATCGGCAGCGCGATCCTGACCGTCGTCCCGTCGGTGCCAGTGTCGATCTCGAGGGTTCCGGCGAACGCATGGAGGCGTTCGGCCATGGCGGCGAGGCCGAGATGACCTTGCTCGCGAGCCTGGGTGAGCCGGCCGGGCGGGATCCCGTGGCCATCGTCGCTGACCGTGAGGGTGAGGCGATCCTCGGTCTGCTGGACGGTCGCGGAGATCCGGGTGGCGTGTGCGTGCCGAGCGGCGTTGGTGAGCAGCTCGCGGGCGATCTGGAAGAGCAGGTCGTCGTAGAGCTTGCTCGTCGCGGTCACCTCGATGTCGATCTCGGCGTCGGTGGTGGCGCGGACCCGGGCCGCGAGATCGCGAAGGGCCGGCGCGAGACCGAAGAGGTCGAGCTGGTGGGGGTGCAGCTCAAAGAGCGCGTCGCGGAGCTCGGCGACGGTCCTCTTGATCGAGCTGCGGGCGTCGTCGAACCCGGACAGATCGCCGCGTTTGGCCTGGCGCAGGCGCAGGTCGGCGGAGAGCAGGTTCTGGACCGGCCCGTCATGCAGCGCGTACGCGAGGCGGCGTCGCTCGCGCTGCTGGGCGCCGACCGCGTCAGCGATCAGCCGCTGACGGCGCGCCTCGTGCTCGGCAACCTGCCGGCGGCGGGCCTGCAAGATCCTGGCGAACAGCACGGCCATCGCGCCGGTCCACGCGAGATACAGGCCGTGCACGATCGTCTGCTCGGTCGCATCCGCCGGCAGCTGACGATCCACCGGGACCAGCGCGGCGGTCAGGTACACCAGCACCGCGCCCAGCGCCCACCACGCGGTCGCCCGTGGGGCCTGGGTCATCGCGGCCCACAGCGGCACGATGTACAGCGCGCGACGGATCTGGGAGAACGCACCGCCGGAGAGCGCCTCAAGCAGCATCAAAAACGACAGGTCCGCCACCGCGGTGAAGTGCCCCAGCCGGACCGGCTCGCGGCCGGCCATGACCACGACCAGCACCGCGACCGCGTAGATCGCCGCCGCAGCGTAGACCCACCAGAACCCTGGGCTCAGCAGATCACGGTCGACCAGCAGCTCGCCGATCGCGATCACCGGCATCAACGACACGCGCAGCACCGCCAGCGCGCGGCGCGGCTCGTCGTTCACGCCACGCTCACTCGATCAACCCGCGCCGCAGCGCCTCAGCGACCGCCGCCGTGGCGCCGGAGACCCCGAGCTTCTCGTACACCCGTGCCTGGTAGGTCTTCACCGTCCCGGTCCCGAGATGCATCGCCTTGGCGATCTCCGCCGACCCCAACCCCTGCGCCAACGCCCGGAGCACCTCGAGCTCGCGCGCCGATGGAACCAGAGCAGGCTCCTCGCGCTGCTGTAGACGGGCCTGGCGGACGTGCTGGAAGACCTCGTGCTGCAGATCCGGGGCCACCACCGTACGGCCCGAGGCGAGCGCCAGGACCGCGTCGCAGAGATCGTCCTCCTCGGCGTCCTTGCTCAAGAAGCCAGCCGCACCGGCCTGCAGCGCCTCGTGAACCAGCTCCCCCCTGCCCGTAGGCGGAGAGCAGCAGCACCGGCACCGCCACGGACTGCTCGGCCAGCTGGCGGACGACCTGGACCCCGTCCAGCGACGGCATCCGCACATCGAGCACCGCGACATCCGGCTGCAGCTCCACGATCAGCTCCAGCGCCTGGCCGCCGTCCGCGGCGCGGGCGACGACCTGCAGCTGCTCGTGCCCCGCGATCGTCCGCGCCAGGGCGTCGCGAAAGAGCGGATGGTCGTCCGCGACCAGCACATCGACCAGCGCCCCTTCCCGCACCTCTCGGTGTCTACCACAACGCTCCACGGCCACGGTCCACATCCCACACATCCTGAACCCTCAACCACCCGCTGAACATCGCCACTTCTGGGTCCCCAATGTCCTCCAGACGACCGACACGACATCGCGAAACCGGACCGACGGATGCACCGAAGATGCAGGTTCGAGCCATGAGTCCGCGCAAACCCGACCGCGCACATTGCCCGCACCGCAAGCTGAGTCAACGTGCGCCGGATGGTGGTCTGGTCCAGATCGCTGGTAGGTGGGTAGGAAGCGTGTGGTGACCCCGGCAAGCCCCGACAACCAGAGCATCTATGCGCGGGACGCGCTACGTGAAGGCCTCGCGCTGCTCGTGGCGACTTTCGCGCACCTCGCCACGCTCGACGAGCTCGAGGCCCGGCTGTTCGCACAGACCGACGCTCGCCTGCTGCAAACAGCCGGACCGAACGCTCGATGGTTGAGCGCTCTGGCCCAGGAGGCCGACGCTCGACGCGCGCTCATCCGCGACCGGCTCGCCCAGACGCGCCTGGCGATCACCCCGATCGGCCCCGCACTCGAGGAGTTCCTCGCCGCCCTCCCGGCGCCCGGCCCCCGGGCTCCTGCGCCGCAGCGGCGGATCGCCCAGCCGCCCTCGATCGACGCTCTCGGCACGGACGCCGACGACATACTCGCCGCCATCACCAAGCTCGGCGCCTGGCACCGGCGCGCCGCCGAGGACCTCCTACGCGACCTCCGTCGTGCCATCACGCTGCTCACCGGAGCCCCCTGGCCCGCCAGCGCACCCGCAGCGCTCGCCGCGTCCGCCGTCGCCAGCCTCCGCGCACAGCTCGAGTCGCACCCCGCACCATCCCCGAACGGAACCAAGACGCTCGGCGCCCTCGCGCCCCACACGGCGCCCCCGATCCACACAACCGCTCCCCCCCAACCTAAGCAGGGCGCCTGCGGTCGCTGAGATTGCCGCGCGCGCTCGGACTCGCGACCGTCGCCGGACGGAGCGGTCCGGGAGCACCAGGCCCTCGCCACTACGCGCCGCAGCCACCGTCACCGCCGCAGCTGTGCGCTGAGGTGCAGCGGCGGCCCTGGATCTCGAAGCTGTCGCGCAGTCCGGTGAGGTCAAGCACCCGGCCGACCGGCGGGGAGATGCAACACACGACCAGCCGGCTGACGGCGCGCCGCAGCCCAAGCAGGCACAGCACTCCGGTGGAGTCGATGAACTCGACCTCGCCGAGGTGCAGCAGCACGCAAGCATCGGGCTCCATGCCGCTTACGGCAGCTACAAACGGCTTCTGCGCAGCGAGGTCCAGCTCGCCGACGCAGCGCAGCTCGCGCACGTCGTCGGCGCGCACCGCGGCCTCGATCGCGAACACCGCGTCCTCGCGATGCCGTGCGCGCCGCGGTGGCCAGCGTCTCTCGGGCCCTTCGCCGCCCTGCCCGCCCCCGAGAGTCATCTCGATCACCCAACGCCGACCGGCTGGGAAACTTGCTCCGGACCCGTCAGGTCTTGGGCGACGGCTGCCGTTGGCGCCCCACCGCTCCGGCGTACACGGTTGTACATTTCTGCGGGATGGCTCCGGCTGCCGAACGCTCCGTCGTCTACGAGGGCCGGTATCTGCGAACGGCCGCCGGCCGTGAGCGCGCACAGGTCAGCTGCACCACCCAGCGCGCTGACGGCGGTTCGAGCCACGTCGTGCTCGCCTCCGGGCCCAGAGCCCTGCTGGACTGGGACACCACTCCCGACTGGGCCACCGTCGCCGCCGTCATCCTGCACCACTGGCTCGGAGCCCCCCCCAGCCAGGACGACCTCCAGACGTTTCTCAACCAGATCGCCACAGACTGGCAGCCCGGACACCCATGGACCGTCGCCGACCAGCAGCTCCAGGCCGCCGGGCTCACCCCACTCCCCGCCAACCCCTGACCAGACACGACCGGCACCTCTCCTTCCCGCGCTCAGCCCACCGCGCGCGACGCCCCGCCTCATGAGCTATTGGAGGCCGCGCTCACCCCCAGGGCGCTCGCCGCAGTCGCCCGGTCCTAGCCGTTGGCGGGTCAGCGTGCGAGGAGGGCGCGGAGCTTCGGGAGGGACTGAACGATGGCGGGCTCGCCGTCTATGCCGCACTGCTTGACCAGCTCCTGCACCCCCCTGTCGGGTGGCCAGGACTCGGCCGCCGCCACGACCCCCAGAAGCTCCACCGCACCTGTCGCAACGCCAGCGTCGACAATGACGCCGCCATCGAAGGCCCTTACGGCGGCGTCGCTCAGGCGCAGCGCGTAGATCTCCCCCGTCTCCTTGAGCCACGTGACGCGGTGATTGGCGCCGTCGGCCACCTCACGCCAATACAAGCCGTGATCCCACTCCTCGGCATCACGCCGCTGCGGACGCGCAGCGTAGAACGTCTCCAGATCATCATCGTAGGTCGACATGCGACAAGTCTGCCCAACGCCACGGCCATGACGCCCCTGGCCCACCCCTGCCGCGCGGGTCAGAGCTACACCAGATCGCGCTCGACCGTGAGGACGCGCCGCGCGTAGCAGGCAGGCCAGGGTCGGCGGCCGGACATCCGCAGCCTGCCGGGCGGCCGCGCCCGCTGTTCCGGCCGAAGACGCGCACCGGTGACCGCGAGCCAAAGCTTGACCGTGCGCAGCGTGGGAACGCGGCGCTGACGCGGTGCGCGAGCTGCTGCACTTGGTCGGTGTTGAGCGGGCCGGGGCGTCGGGCGAGTTTTGCGGCGGCGCGGGTGCTGGCGACGGGGACGCCGTCGACGGTGATGTTGGTGGAGAGCAGCGGGAGGCCCTCGCCGTCGACGATGCAGAGCATGCCGCGCACGTCGATGTCAGCGCCGACGGCGCGGCGGACGTGCTGGAGCTGGCGGTGCACGCCGTCGATCAGGGTGGTGCGATCGCCGGGGCCAACCGGGTGAGCAGCAGGCCGCAACGGCAGGTCACGGTCGGTGCCGTGGAGTGCCGTCGCCGGCACCCTGGGCACGCGGCGGTGAGCTGGATCCCACCCTCGCGGGGGGCTCCGAAGGGGCCGCGGGGCGTCCGTCGGTCTCGCCGCGCCGGGGGTCGCGCATTACGTAGTCGATGAGGCGGCCGCGGTCGGTGGCGGTGAGACCGCCCAGCGACCACCCGGTGGTGACCGGGATGGGCCCGTTGACCATCGTGAGTCTGGGCCAGCCGAAACGCTCCGTGTCGGGGCTGATGGCGTACGGCGGTGGCTGTGGGGACACGTGGTGTCCTCCTCTCCCCCACACGCTCGGGTGTGGGCTGTGCGGGCCGGCTCAGGTGCCGGTCCTGGTGCCGTCGATCCGCACGCCTTAGCGTGCCATCGTCGACGGGGCCAGGACCGGAACCCGAGCCCCTCCCTCCGCGTCAGGTCGAGCTTCAGCAGGTCGCGCAGACGCAGCTCGACCGCTTCCAGCGCCAGCGGTAGCACGTCGAGCAGGGCGAGCATCCGGCGGTTGCGCTCGAGATCCAGACCGCGATCGTGCGCCGCCCGGGCCGCCCACCGCGCGGCGGCCCGCTCGTAGCGCGGGTCGTGTTGGTCGGCCATCAGCAGCAGGATCTTCAGCGCGTCCAGGAGGTCGACGCGTGGGAGGTCGCGGGCGGCCGCGTCGACGATCGTGAGGTTCTTGGTCAGCAGCGCCCGGCGCAGTCGGGCGTATGCGTGACCGTGATCTCCCATCGACCCTCCCCACCGTACACGAACACACGTTCGCTATCGGTGGGTGGGGTCAGCAGCGTGGTCAGGGGTTGGTGAGCAGATCGCGGGCGAGCTGGTGTGCGGGGATGTACCGCTCGGCGTCGGGGCGCGGGAGGGCCATGAGGCCTTCGATGAAGATCAGGTGCGTGCGGATCTCGGCGAGCGTCATGCCCTCGGTGGTGGTGTCGCGCAGGAGCATGAGTAGCCCGCGGCCGATCACGGCCTGGGCCTCGGTCAGCAGCGGGTCTCGCCCCATCGAGACCTGGTCGGTGTCGGCGTCGTTGTTCTGACGCTGGTCGGTGGTGTTGTGGTGTGCGGTCATGGGTCGCTCGTCGCGGCGGTCGGGTCGAACGCACGCGCCCCGTCACCGGCCGCAGGCCCGTGGGGTGACGGGGTGTGGCGGATTGAGCCAGCCGCCGGGATGGTGCGCCCGGGACGCGCACCACAACTCCCCTCTCCCGCGTCTACCGGCGGCGGCGCCGCGCCTGGGCGGAGCGGCGGCGCTCCGCCAAGCGGGGACCTGGCGTGCTATCGATCTGGTCAAGTGCGCGCTCGGCTTGGTCGAGCGCCTCCAGGAGCTCCACGCGCACGTCCTCGGCGGTCTGCCCGTCTTGGAGGAGGTCGGGGGCGTCGACGGCCATCAGGTAGATCGTGGCGACGCGCGTGAGGTCGCGCAGCGCCTGGTCGCGATCGACGGTCACGACGCCGGGCCTGCCGCGTGCAGCCGGCGGTGCGCGAGCTGGTAGACGCTGGGCGTGGTGCCGGTGGGGTGGCGGATGCCGTAGGCCAGGACGCGTAGGCCGAAGGGGCGTTCGGGGTGGGCGACGACGACGGCGACGAGCCCCCACTTGTTCTCGCCCTCGGGCACGTAGACCTTCAGGCAGTTCGGCAGCCTGGTGCCGTCGCGGCCCTCGGGGTCGCAGCGACGCAGGCGGCTGACGGGGATGCCGCCGTGCTGTTCTACGAGGCGCAGCAGCCGGCCGAGCTCGACGGCGGCAGTAGAGGGCAGCCGCTCGAGGTCAGCGGTCATCTGCGCCTGGTCCAGGCGCAGGGGGACGAAAGTGTCGGCCATCGCGGGTCAGCCTTCGTCGTCGGTAGGGAGATCGCGCAGGAACGCGGGGATCTCCTCACCGGTCAGCTGGCGCTCGCCGTGACGCTCAAGGATGCCCTTGAGCGAGAGGTCCGGACGGATGACGAGCGCGCCGTCGGGGCGCTCCTCCTCGAGCACGTACCGACCCTCGAGGTCGCCGTGCAGCGTCAAGATGTTCGTCTGCGGATCGAGCACTACGGTCGAGTGTCGCACCTGGTCGGACATGGCGCTACTCCTTCCCGCCGAGCCCGCAGGCCCGGCGATCGTCGTTCGGTTTCGGGGCTACGCGGCGGCGCGCTGGTCGTGCTGGGCCTGGATGCGGGTCGCCCGCAGCGGCCCGCCCTCGCGGGCGACGAAGCCGCGAGGGCCGGCTGGATCCATGCGGTCGACGGCCTGCGCGTCAGGGCTGGTGGGCGCCGGCTGCCCCTCGGGCGTCTCGGGCGTGTGCAGGGCCTCCTCGATCCGGCCGGCGAGCCGGTCGGTGAGGGAGGCGATCAGCGCCCACGCCTCGGGGCCGGTCTGCTCGGCGTAGGCGGCGAGGTAGGGGATCGAGTTGGCCGAGCTGTCGAACCCCAGGCCGCTGGCGACGATGTAGGCGACGGACTCGGCGACGAGCTCCTCGCGGGCGTAGGTGAGCGGCGGGTCGCCCTCCTGCTTGTCCTCGCGCACGAGCGCGTGCGCGAGCTCGTGGACGAGTGCGACCACCTGCTGGTTGACTGAGAGTCCGTCGCGGACCTGGATGGCCTTGGCGTCCGGGGTGTACCGGCCGTCGCCGGGGATGCGGTCGGTCACCTCGACGGTGACGCCGATCGCGGCCGCGATCGCGGTCAGCGGAATCCAGGCCTCAGCGAGGTCCTCGCCCTCGAGGTCGGCGATCGGCGGATCGAGCGGCGCCGGCACCGCGGGGGCGGGGAGCGGGTCGACCTGCTCGCGCGCGAAGACCGGACCGAGCTTGAAGCGCACACGCGGCTTCTCCTTCGGGTCGGCGCCAGCCTCGCGCCACGCCTCGATCTGCTTCTTGCTCGGCGGGACCGGCTGCCAGATATACAAGGCGGTCTCGCCCTTGCGCACCGAGTACCCCAGCGTCCGCCACCGCCGGAACCCGGCCACCCGCGTGGCGTCACTGCGTTGCAGGGCGATGAGCAACTGGTTGTTCAGGGAATAGCGCCTGAATGCGGCGCGTGTGCGCAGAAAGGCCTTCCATCCGTCGCTGCTGGCCAGCCGGTCGACGGCGTCCTGAGCGAGCTTGCGGTCGCGCTCGCGCCGGGCGGCGCGCTCCTCGTCGGTCAGCGGCTTGCGGTTGTTCTTGGCCATGGGGCTTCGTCCCCTTTCTGGGGCTTGTGGCTCGCCCGGGTGGCGGGCCGATCCCCGACCGACAGCACGGCGCAGCCGTGCCATCCTCGGAAGGGGTCGACCCGCCGCACGGGCCAGCCCGCTACCTCCTCTCCTCCCCCACGCCTGTCTCCTCGAGGTCCTCGTTGACGTCGGCGACTCGGCCGGTCCAGACGCCCGTCTCAGGCTGCGCGTCTGTGACGTTCACGCCCTCACCGGTCGCCAGCCCGGCGAGGTCGGCATCGGGGCGGTAGGCACGTCTCGCCGACTGAGCCGGATTGGCTGTCAAGCGCGTGTACGCGCCACGAATCCGTCCAGCATTTGTCGTCACTTCACGAACTGAAGTGTGAGAAATCGCCTTCCTAGAGCCGTTTTCTGGCCGGGCGGCCGGAGAGCGTTTGGGAGAATATGTGTGCCCCGGGGCTCAATTCACCACTGACGCAACCCCGCCGTGAGCGGGTTGCGAGAAGGAGCCAGACGCATGACCCAGCAGGATCAGCAGGACCCCTCCCCCGCCCGGCCCGTGGGCCCGTCGCGGCCGCGGCGTGGGAAGCAGGCGCAGGTCGAGCAGGCGTTCGCGGAGATCTCCGCCGCGGAGCTTCGGGTCGCTCGCCGGCGGGCGAAGATCAAGCGCGAGCGAGAAGGCCTGGCGGCCGACCTGCGCGCGTTGGACCTCGCGATCGCGCGGAGCGTCTCGAAGGACCCGGCGGCGGTGGACTGGTACCGCCACCCCGGCGTCCTGCACGACGCGCAGGCGATCGGCGCGGCCAACCTCCGCGGGCCCGCGGCGTTGGACGCGGTGATGCGTCGCGTCGGCGAGCAGCTGCGCGAGAAGGCCGCCGCGGCGAAGGGGCGGTGACGGTCAGCGGCCCGGGGAGCAAAGGGGGGAATCGCCCGGGCCGCATGGCCGTCTCGGGCGCACGCGCCCACTCAAGCCGCGCATGCCCTCACGCTTGGTGTTCCCTGCGGACGGCGGGGTGAACCTCGGGTGGGGCGAGCCCGGACGCTGCAAGGGGGCGCGGGGCGCCCGGGCCAGCCCTTCCCTCCCTCGGGCCGCGGCAGCGTGCCTCAGTTCTCGCGCCGCGACCTACGGGTGATGTTCCCGCCGGGGCCCCTGGCGAACCAGGAGCGAAGACGGCGGGCCCGGGAGGTGGATCCCCGGGCCCGCCGCGGTGACGGAGGAGGCGCAGCTTCGCGACGGGCGAGGTCGACAAACTGCTGACGGAGACGCACGAACGCCGGAGATGCCGCCGGGCGCTCGGGATCGTCCGCTGAAGTCACCGCTCTACCTATAGAGCGCCAACGGCCCGGTCTGTGACGACACCGGTCGCACGTGGCGTGTCAACGCTCACGCTAGGGGCGGTGTCCTGCCGGGCTCGTAGCCTTGCCGGGCATGGGCTCGGTGGTGGATCTGACAGCGGTGCGCAAGGCGCGCGCTCAACGCGACGCCGATCTCCTGCGCCGCCTGCTGCAGACCACGCACGAGATCCAGCTCGCGGTCGCCTCCCGCCGGCGCGATCGCGCACGCCTCCGTCTCGAGCACGCGCGCACGATGCGTCGGCTGGGGCGCGAGCAGGCCCGCAGCGCCTAGCGCGCCGCGGACGCCCGGCGCAGCTGGACAGCGAGGTCCTCAAGCGGACCCGGCAAGTCGCTGCTCGGGCTCACGGCCAAGAGGAGCCGCGAGCCCGTGACTCTGTGACGGGCGCGGATCAGACGAGCGTCCCGGGCGGTCCGGTGCACTCGCGGTAGCGGGCGTTGGCGACGACCGCCCAGCAGGCCGCTTCGTGCCAGCAGCGGGTCTCCTGCGCCGGGTCGAAGGTGGCGAGGTCCTCGTCGTCGAAGACGTCCAGGATCACGCCGTCGGGCGAGTAGATGACGAACTGCAGGGGCCGCCGGCGGACGGCCCCCTCAGTCGTCTGAACGCGCGAGCGCCTAGCCATCGCTACCGGACTCCGGATCGCCCTCGGGCTCCTCCTGCGGCGTCGCGTCATTGGCCGCGGCCGCGGCGGCGGCGTCCTTGTGGGCCTTGGCGATCGCGCGCAGCTGACGGTCGGCGTCGTAGCGCTCGACGGTGTAGGTGTCGAAGCTTTCGGCGACCGCGGCCTGCGCGGCGGCCAGCTGCTCGGGCGTGACGTCGGCGGGGTCCTCGATCGCCGTCACCGCGCGGACGACCTCGCGGGCCTCCTCGCGACGGGCCCGCCGGGCGGCCTGCTCCTCACGCTCACGCACCGCGTCGGCGACGCGCTCCTGCAGCCGCTCATCGCCCGGGAGTGCGGCGAGGGCGTAGCGCTCGAGGATCTCCGGGACCTCGTCGGCCCACGGCAGCCCGGCCGGCCGCACGCTCTTGAACGACCGGCTGCTCTGCGCGACCGCGCGCTCGTCGGCGAACCACGCCATCACGACCAGGGCGATGCACCGCCCGGCGTGCTCGCCGGGGGTCTTCGCGCCGGCGAGGTACTCGCGGGCCTTCACGGCGGCGGCGCCGCTGTTGGGCAGGTAGGTCCGCTTGAGCTTGCCGCCCTTCGTGGCCTCCTCGGTCACCCAGCCGGGGAAGCCGTAGCGGGCGCCGCGCAGGGCGAGGTCGCCGAGGTCGGCGCCGAGGTCGATCGTGGACAGGACGCGCATGGCGTCGACGTCCAGCTTCACGCGGGACAGCTTGTCCACGATCGCCCGGCCGAGCCGATCGTTGAACGCGCAAGCCTCCTCGCGCTCGGCCTGCTGCAGCGCACGCTCGGCAGCGGCCTGCGCCTTGCGCTCGGCCTCCGCCGCCGCGGGGTCGACCTCGTCCTGCGCGAAGTCGGGCGTGTCGCCGTCGGCCGCCGCGCGCGGCGGCCTGCTCCGCGAGCTCGGTGCTGCGCTTGTGCTGCTCCTTGCGCTGCTTGAGCGCCGCGGCGATCACGTCGCCGACCAGCTGCGCCATGACGTCGGCGCCGAGGATCAGCCCGCGGTGCTCGCTGCCGAGCGTCGCGTTGAGCGCCTGCGCCGCGGCGAAGCTGCCGAGGCTGAGGTTGACCCCTGTGGGCCGGGAGCCGGTCAGCTTCTCCAGCTGGTCCAGCTGCTTGACGGTCTTGGCGTCGAGGTCGAGCCCCTCGAGGAGCACGAGGCCGGGCGTGGCGTAGATGCCGGCAGGCAGCTCGTCGGCCTCGGCGAGGACCTCGGCGGGCCGGGCGAGCGCCTCGTCCCACGGCCACGGCTCCGGGCCATCCTTGGACTCCATGACCTCGCGGACGAGCGCGGCCGCGGCGGCGGTCGAGGCCTTCGCGAGGGTGCGCAGCCCGGCGACGGCGCCGAGCGGAATGCTCCCGTCAGCGAACTGCTCGTGCAGGTCCACGGGGAGGTCCAGCAGCTGCAGGTGCTGGCGGACGTAGGCCTGGGAGCGGCCGAACCGCAGCGCGATCGCCTTGACCGACCGGCCGCCTTGGCGCAGGCGGCGGTAGGCCTTCGCGCGCTCGAGCGGGTTGAGGTCCACGCGCAGCTCGTTCTCGATCAGCGCGTCCTCCAACCGGTCCTCCTCGTCCTGCGCCTGCGTGACGATCACCGCCGGGATCTCCGTCAGGCCCGCCTCCTGCGCGGCGGTGAGGCGGCGGTCGCCGGCGAGCAGCTCGTAGCCGCCGTGCGGGTGCACGGTGACGCGGATCGGCTGCAGCACGCCGCGCTCCTGAATGGTGAGCACGAGGCGGGTGAAGTCGTCGTCGCGCACGACGTCCGTCCGGGGGTTGAAGCCGTCGGCGCGGTGCACGTCGGCGATCGCCACGAGGGCCTGCTCGACGGGGACGGTCTGGCTGTTCTGCTGGGGGCTCATGCCCACTCCCTCTCGGGTCGGTGGACCGCCCGGGTGGCGGTCCGATCCCCAACCACCCGCACGCCCCCTGGGGCGTGCAACAGTGGGCCGGGGTCGGACCGCCGACCGGACGGGGCTCCCCTCTCGCCTCTCCTCCCGCCCTGTCGGCTCGTCGTTCCCCCTGCTACCTTTGCGCCAGATTCCGGCGTCTCACCGGGTAGGCGTGGCGTCAGGGCTGACGGTCACGCGGGGACCTTGGCCCGCGACGAGCGGTCCGTCTACGCAGCGCGCACGGAGGCACTCACGTGGAAGTGCGATGGCACGGCCGCCTGGTCGGCGAGCTGCACGACGGAACCATGAGCCTCACGGGCGAGCTGCAAGCTCGCCCCCACGACGACCCGCTCGTGCTGTGGGCCAGCGTCGTTGCTCGGCATGCCGCGGGCGCGCGCCCGGCTGGTTCGGCCGATCTGCACGACGTCTTTCGCGCGGCGCGCGAAGAGCTGCTCCCGGCCCGGCCGTTGGTCGACGCGCTGCGCCGTGAGCCGGACGTGGCCGTTCTCGCGCGCGTGCTGACGTTGCCGGTCGAGGTCCTCGAGGACCGGCTCGGCGACATGGACGTCGCGCTGCTGCGCGCGCAGCGCCTGCCCGGGCTGGACTCGTAGGGCGCGCTTGTCAGGTGAGCGTGTCGATCGCGGCGAGGTTCTCGTCGTGCACGAGGACCCGTAGCTCGGCGCCGGCGGTGCGGGCTTGGTCGACGAGGACGCCGTAGTGGTCCAGCAGGCAGCGTTGGCGGGCGGCGCAGACGGGGATCTCGTCGTGGCGATGGACCGCGGTGATGGTGCGGGCGCTGGTCTCGTCGGGGAGATAGAGGTGGGTGGCGTGCGTGGACTGGCGGGGGTGGCCGAGGTAGGTGGAGTGCAGCTCGATCGGGGCGTCGGCCAGGACGGTTTCGAGAGCGACGGTGTGCGGGCTGGTGTGCGCGATCGTGGTGGTCGCGGTGTGCTCGTGGCCGTCCAGGACGACGGCGATCTCAAGGCGGGTCATCGGGTGGTCCAGTCGTCGGGGGCGGCCTGCGCAGTGAGGTTGTCCGGGTTCTCGCGGGCGCGCTGGTCAAGCCAGCCGGCGTAGCGGCGCAGGCTGTCCAGCCACGCCAGCTCGACGGTCGGCTCGGCGCTCGCGCCGGCGTCGATCCGCCCGCGCCACTCGGCGAGCGCGAGCAGCCCGTCGCGCGCGAACCGGTCCTCGGTCCAGTCGGCGGGGAGCCGGTGCAGTTCGCGGGCGTAGTCGGTGCGGAGTTGCTGGGCTCGCGTCCAGGCCTCGGCGCGCCAGGGGCGGCCGCGGTCCATCTCAAGCCAGCCGGGCAGCTCCCCCTCCTCCCCTTCACCGGCCGCGGTGGGCCGCGGCCGGGCCGCGGGCGACGCGTCGCCGTCGGTCCCCGATGGGAGGGCGCCGTGGAGGAGGAGGTCGCAGAGCAGCTCGTTGGCGACCGTGCCGTACGGGCTGTTGCGCTGGGCGGCGAGCAGCTCGAGCTGGTGGAAGACGTGGAGCGGGAGGGCCACGGTGATGCGTTTGCGCTCGGGGGCGCTCATAGGTCGACTCCGGGGATCGGGACGGTCGGATCAAAGGTCTCGTCGGGCAGCACGAACGGCGACTGGCCGGCCAGCGGCTCGAGCCGCGGCGCGACCGGCGCCGAGTAGGCCGACGCGAACGTCACGGTCGGCGCCGGCGCCGCCGGGACCGTCATGGAGGGGATCTGGGCGTTGCTGGTGGTCATCGCGTCGGCGAGCCGCTCGATCCGCTCGGGGTCCTCGCCCGCAGTGCCGAGGTCCTCGCGGCTGACGTGCCAGTCGCTGCCGTGCCGCGCACGGCTCGCTTCGACGTAGGCGGCTTCGCGGCTGGTCTGCCAGCCGCCGGTGACGATCACGGCGCGGTCGACGGTGGCGCCCTGCTGGCGGTACACGTGCCCGGCGTACGCGAGTCGCAACGCGCCGACGTCGTCGCCGGCGACCTCGACGTGTCGCTCCGAGCCGTCCACGGTGACGAGCGCGCGGCCGCCCGGGTCGATCGCGGCGACGGTGCCGCGGGTGCCGTTCTCGATCCGGTCCTCGTCCGGGACGCGCTGCGACTCAGTCCACGCGACCCGGTCACCGGCCCGCAGGCCGTAGGTCGGTGTCGCCTCGTCGACGGCCGGGATCCGCAGGACCTCGTCGCCGAGCTCGCCGCGCTGGGCCCGAAGGTGTTGGACGCGGGCGTTCATGGCGTGGATCTCGGTGTTCGGCCCGTCGGTCATCAACGCCACTCCCGGAAGCCCGTGCTCGACCTGGAGCACGTCGTAGCGCTGCACGGCGGCCTCGATCGCCTCCTCGCGGGTGTCGGTCATGTGCAGCTGCTCGCGCGCGAGGTAGTGCGCCATCGCCGGCGCGGGATCTCCGTCACGGAGCTGCCGCCACGCGCGCCTCTCCGCGGAGTCCTGGGTGCGGCGTACCTCGGTCAGCTCACGGGTCGGGGCATCCCGGGTGAGCTGGTCGAACATGCCGCCCGGGCCGATCGACGGGAGCTGCTTGCCGTCGCCGACGAGCACGAGCTTGCCGCCACCCTGCTTGACGACGTCGACGAGCGCGGCCAGTCGTTCGGTATCGACCATGCCTGCTTCGTCGACGAACACCGTCGTGTGCTCGTCGACGACCTGCATGCCGAAGTCGGCCATCGTCGTCACGGCGTCGATCGTCTTCGTCTGCCCCTGCAACGAGGGCGAGTCCTCCCCCAGCCGCTGCGCCGTGGCGCCCGCCACCGCAAGGCCCATCACCTTGCGCCCGGCGGCTTCCTCGGTGCGGACCGCGGCGTCGATCACCACGCCCTTGCCCGTCCCTGCCTGCCCGACGAGCGCCGCGACGCGCTCCGGCCCGGTCAACGCGCGGACGGCGTCCTGCTGCTCCTCGCTGAGCTGGATCCCGCGCTGCTCGGCCACGCGCCGCAACGCGGTCTCCCGCGCCCGCTCGGGGATCCGCACCCCGGCCTCGCCGGCCAGCTCGCGAGTCGTCGCGACGAGCCGCTCCTCCCGGTCACGGACCAACGCGGTGGTCATGCGTCCGTCCTCGAGCTCCACCAGCTGCCCGGCCTCGCGCAGCTCGTCCAGCGCGCGCAGCGCGCGATCGGGGTCCATCACGCCGGCGGCCTGCTCCAGGGCGACGGCGCGCACGACGTCGGCGCCGACGATCGCCCGATCGGCCGTCGCGTGCTCGAGCACCCGCTTGGCCCATTCGCTGTCGGTGCCGACGAGGCGGCCGCCGCGGCGCGGCTGCATCGCGACGGCCTGCCGCGCGCTCATCCCGGCGTCCTTAGCGGTCTGCTCCCAGTGCGCTTCAAGCTCGGGCCGGGTCTGCGCCTTCTTGGCCTCACGCGAGGACACCTTCAAGGTGCGCAGCTCGTCCTCACGGGGCTCGCGGCCGTTGGCGGCGCGGAACGCGTCCATCGCCTGCCGCACCTCCCGGGACCGGGCGCTGAACGCGTCGATCGCCTCCGCCGGCACGCCGGAGATCTCGAAGTACCGCTCGCCCTTCCCCGTGCCGGTGTCGAGCTTGTACCCCGCGTCGACGAGCTCCTTCGCAAGCGCCGCCCGGTAGAACGCACCACCCTCGCGCGCGGCACGGAAAACGGGCCGCGACCGGACGGCCGCGACCTGGCCATCCTTCCTGACGACGCTGGTGATCCACACGTGCGAGTGCAACTGCGGATCGGGCAACCGGCCCTCGACGCCGCGGGCGGTGGTGTGCATGAACTCCGCCGCGAGGAGATCCCCGGCGGTGTCCGGGACCGAGCCGGCGCCGCCGCCCTCCCACCTGGTCGTCAGCTCGACGGAGCGGCGGACGTGCTCGACCGCGGCGGAAACCGCGCGGCCGTGACAGGCCTCGAGAAGCTCGCGCTGCGACGCCCCGCCGAGAGCGTGAAGGACGCTCACCGACTTCGGCGCGCTGAACGTCGCATCCAACCCCGACGACCTCGTGCCGTCAGGCCCGGCGCGGCGCAGCCAGTCGTCGTCCTCTCCCCCGGGCCGGCGCCCGGTCACCAACGCTTGCAACGCCCCGCGTTGGACGTCGGCGCCGGGATCGATCCCCAGCGCCTCCAACGTCTGGCTGCTGGCCAGCCACCGGCCCGGAGCTTCCGCAGGGGCGCCGTCGCGGCCGAGGTAGTAGTCCCCCGCTTCGCGGGCGACGGCCTTGCCGTCCAGGTAGTCGACGTAGCCTTCGGCGTCGTCGGCACCGATGCTGTGCACGGTCATCACAGTGACCGAAAGCGTAGCGAGTGAGCGCAGCGATTCGCTGCGATTCCACGTAGTGCATCTAGTCTGCTGGAAACTTTCGCTCTGCGAAAGACCTCTTCGGTTCGGAGAACCTGGAGGTGGTCGCCCTCTGGGCGACCTGCTGTTTCAGGGCCGGGCGCAGCCCTGGTCCTGGCTGTTCTGCGGTGGCCGTTCTTGGCTTTTCCGTGCCTGCCTGGGCTGGCGCGGACTCGTTCTAGGGGTGAGACTCTCGGGTCTCGTGGGCGACCTGTTCGATCTGGATGGCCTGAAGCCGGCTGGAGTCGGTGAGGACGGTCTGCGTCGCTGGTGGGTGACGATCGACGGGGTGTCGTGGCGCGGGAAGGTGCTGGCCCCGCCCGGGCTCGGGGCCGCGGGCGTGCTGCGCGAGCTGAACGCGTTGGTCTCCCGCGAGGGGTCTCGCGCCGCGGCCGAGCGGCTGCGCGAGCCGACCCGGATCGGCGCCGACTCGGTGTCCGCCGAGAGGCCCTCGCCGACACCTCGCCCAGGCGCACCGGGCGCGTTCGTCGTGTGGTCGGAGCGTGGGTGCTGGTGGTCTGCGTCGTGGACGCAGCTGCGCCCGTGGGTTCTTCAGGGCCTGTCCCTGCGAAGTCGCGAGCTGCTCGCCGGCAAGCTCCCGGATCTGCAGCGCGTGGGCGCGGTGATCGCCCCGGACCGCGCCCGTGGCTGGCCGGGTGTCGCGCATGCCCACCGGGTCGACCCCGGCGTCTCCCCCACGCTGCTGGCGATCGCGCGACATCCGGCGCGACCGTCGCTCGCGGTGATGGGGCCCGCGGCCGCGGTGCGCGCGAAGCTCGACCCGATGGCCGCCCTCCCTCACGTCACGCTCGAGCACGTCGACGCGCTGCGAGAAGCGGCGGGCTCCCCAGCCGACTAGCCCGTGGCGGGTCGTCTCCCGCGGGGATCGGTGGCAGGCTTGCGGGATGCACGAGTTCGTCGCGTTCGCGGAGACCGGGTGCCTGCGCGACCTGAGCACCGCGACGGATCACGACAGCACCAGCGACGAGCTGCCAGTCGCCCCGGCAGCGGCGGTCGCCGAGTGGCTGCGCCGGGAGCCCTGCGCGGTCTGCGGCCAGCGCGGCTGTGTCGTCGTCGAGCGCGTTAGCGTGTCCCGCCTGAACGAGGCGACCGACGATGCCGAGGAGATCGACGAGTACACGCCGCCCGTGTGCCCGTACTGCGGCGGCACGGGGACCGACGAGAAGAGCGGTGTCCTGCGGATCCCCGCGTCCGGGCCGCCTGGCGCCCAGCTCGTCAACCCGCAGGCGGGCCTCCCCGCCGACGTCGAGGCCCTCCGCGCGGAGCTCGGTCGCGAGCCGTGCACGGTGTGCGACGGCGCCGGAGGGCCGATGAGCCTGTGGGGTTAGACCGTCAGGGCGACCGCGGCCGCCGCGCGGTCGTCGACGTCGGCCGCGAGGGTGCCGGCATGGTCGGCGACGTGGGCCTGGAGGGCGGCGAGGTGGTCGTAGAGCAGGTGCTCCCGCGCGTGCGTCAGCGGGAGCGTCCCGGCTTCGCGCTCGTCGGTGTGGGTGCGGATGTCCCCCGGGGCCATGAGCACGTGAACGATGTGCGTCGGGGTGCCCTGCCGGCCGACGTAGGTGCTGCTGACCTCCAGGCCAAGGGCCGGGAGGCTCGTGGTGAGCGTGGCGACCCACGGCGGTCCCTGATCGGCGACGACGGTCGAGGCGCGCACGGCGCGCCCGTCGATCGTGAAGCGGAGAGGAAGGGGGCGCTGACGCACGGGCGGTTGACCGTAGCGCGCCGCCCGGCGCACCCCAAGAGCCCCGACGCGCAGGGCGCCGGGGCCGGCTGCTACTCGCCGAGGTACTCCGGCGTCTTGCAGAGGATGTGGAAGAACTCCCCCGGGGTGCCGTTGAGGCTGGTGAGCGGCTGCTCGCCGCGGAAGCGGTCCTCGCCGTACCAGGCGCGCACCTGGTAGCCGGTGAGCTGTCCGGCCTTGTAGGCGGCCTGGCGCTGCTCGCTGGTCATGGCGCAGAGCTGGGTGTACTCCTCCTGCTGGGTCGCGCGGCGGATCGCCTGCTGCAGGAGGACCTGGTCCATGGCGGTCATCGCCGGCGCGGTCGGGATGCGCTGTTGCTGGGTGTTGCGGGGCATCGGGTTCGTCCCTTCGCTTGAGGTTCTCTGGGCTGGTGCTGCTGGGGCCCGTCCGCGCGGGGGCGGACGGGCTGCCGTTCCTGCTGGGCTCAGAAGGGGATGTCGTCGTCCCCGGGCGTGTGGTCGCGGTCCCCGTCCGGGGCCGGTGCCGGCGCGTCGTCGTTGCCGCGGGGCTTGGCGCCGTACTCGAGGTCGACGCCGTGGACCTCGACGGAGGTGCGGGTGTTGTCCTCGCGGTCCTTCCAGGTGCGGAGCTTCAGGCGGCCGGTGAAGGCGACGGCCTGGCCCTTGACGAGGTGCTCGACGGCGGCCTCGGCGGCGCGCTCCCAGAGGACGAGGTCGACGTAGATGGTCTGGTCGCGCTCGCCGCGCTGGTCGCTGGCGACGCTGAGCGTGGTGACGCTCTTGCCGCTCTGGGTGGAGCGCAGCTCCGGGTCGCGGGTGAGGCGGCCGTTGCCGGTGATGGTGATCATGAGTGGACTTCCCTTCTCCCGGTGGTCCCCGGGGCTGTGGTGGTTGCTGGTGCCGAGTTCGACCGGCCTCGGGCGGGTTGTGCGCGAACGCACGCGCCAGCTTCAGCGCGGTCGGCGCAGCCGACAGGCCGCCGTCGTGGACCTGTGCGGGGCCGGCCCGTCAGGGCCGCTTGGCCGTCGCGCAGCGACGGTGCCCCGCTGGGGCTCTGGACGGTGGCCGGGAGCGGTGAAGCTGGAGCGGCGGATTGCGCGCGGCCCGTTAGAGGCCGGTCATGCTCTGCGCCTGCTGAACACCACATCTCGGGGGCTGCGGAAAGGAGGAGCCCACCCTGATCGCCACGGGCGAACGTCCGCGGCCTGACGGCCGTGTTCGCTCCCCCTCTGTGGCGTCGTGTCGGTGCTGGCGTCCATGCCGGTGAACCCCGGTGAGCCGGGTAGACCGGTCCCCTCCCCCGCCTTTTGGCGCATCGGCGCTTGTCGCTGGCGTTGGGTGCGCGGGGCGTCCCGGACGGTCGGCCCACCGGTCAGCCGACGCTCTCGTGGTGGGTGCCGGGCGTCGCTCGTCACGCAGGCCCCGGGGCGCGTCGTGCCCGTCCGCAGGAGCGTGGCTCGACGCTGCGGCGAACCCTCTTCCTTTTCGTCCTTGAGACCGTTCGAGGACGGTCGTCGTGGCTACCGTTCCGCGCGGAACGGTGCGGTCATCTGGTGGCGTAGCGGCGCTGTTGTCGCCGACCGTTCCCCGGGGAACGGTGCGCCTGTCGGGGTCGCGTGGGCGCTTGCGTTCCGCGCGGAACGGTGCGCTGTCGCGGTGCCTGGCTGGCGATATGTGGAGCGCGCGTTCCCCGGGGAACGGTCGCGCCTTGTGGCGACAGCCGGGCAGTCGGCGCGGGTCGCGTTCCCCGGGGAACGGTCGACGTTTTGGCGGTCGCGTTCCCCGGGGAACGGTGGCGTTGGCGGAGGCCGTGGAGGAGCCCTGCGGAGCTTCGCGTTCCCCGGGGAACGCGGGGTGCGGGGAGGCGTGTACGGAGGGACCGTTCCCCGGGGAACGGTGGCTAGTCGGCGGGGAGCTTGGCGCCGGCGGCGGTGGCGAGCTGATGGGCGGCGTCGAGGTCGGGGAGGGTGATCGTGACGCCCTTCTTGGTGACCTTGACGGCGACGTTGTGGCCGGCGACGGCGAGGGCGTCGACGAGGGTGTCGGCGGCGGCTTGGCTGTCGGCGGCGTCGGCGCGTTCCTTGCGGGTCTGGCGTTTGCGGTTGGGTCGGGCGCTGAGTTCGTTGGCGGCGTTCTCGAGGGTGCGCTTGGACCAGCCGAGTTCGACGGCTTGGCGGGCGAGCCGTTTGCGCTGGTCGTGGTCGTCGATGGTGAGGAGGGCGCGGCCGTGGGCGAAGTCGAGGCGGCCGTCGTCGAGGTATTCGAGGACGGTGTCGGGGAGGTCGAGGAGGCGGATGCGGTTGCTGACGGTGGAGCGGCTGACGCCGGTCCGTCGGGCGGCTTCGTCCTTGGTGATGTCGAGGTCCTCGACGAGGGTGGCGTAGGCGCGGGCTTCTTCGATGGGGGAGAGGTCCTGGCGGGCGACGTTCTCCATGAGCGCGTCGGCGAGTTCGGCGCCGTCGTCGGCGCCGTCGACGAGGATGATCTCCAGCTCGGTGAGGCCGGCGAGCTTCGCGGCGCGCAGGCGGCGTTCGCCGGCGACGAGGATGTGGATGCCGTCGGCGTTGGCGTGCCGGGCGACGGGGGGCTGCAGGACGCCGCGGGCGGCGATCGACTCGGCGAGCAGCTGGAGTTTCTCGGGGTCGAAGTGCGTGCGCGGGTTGCGCGGGTTGGGGGCGACCTTGTCGATGGCGACGGTCTGCAGGCGCTGGCTGCGGCTGAGGGCCGCGAAGGTCTTGGCCGGGGTGCGGCCTTCCTGGCCGGCGCGGGCTTGCTTGATCGTGGGGAAGGCGGGCTTCTTGGAGGCCATTAGCTCTGCTCGTTGAGGTCGCGGTTGTGCTGGAGGAGCCGTTCGAGGATCTCGGGCTTGGAGAGGCCTTCGCGGATGAACATGTGGATGACCTCGGCCTCGCTTGTCCGGTAGCCGTCGCGTCGGAGCGCTTCGATGGTCTCGGTGAGCTCCTGCTTGAGGGCGGTGGGTACGGCGACGGAGAAGCGGGCGCGCTTGGGCGGGGGGAGAGGTCATGCGTTCTGCTCTCCGTGGAGGTGGACGAGCCGGTCGAGCAGCTCGCCGGCGATCGCGCGGTAGTCGCGGCCGACGTTGCTGTCGGGCTGCACGAGGACGGTGGGGCGTCCCTGGAGGGCGTGGGTCTGGACGCTGGACTGCGGGCGGGTGTGGTGCTCGAAGACGTAGATGTCGGCGCCGAAGTTCTCGGCGTCGGCGATGTGCTCGCGCAGGGTCTGCATGGCGGAGGACTTCCGCGGGGTCCGGGTGAAGATCACGCCGAGCGGCTGCATGCGCCAGGCGTCGTCGTCGCGGTAAGCGGCGATCTCGCCGAGGCGCTCGCCGAGGGAGAGGGCCTCGTAGGCGCCGGGCTCCATGACGAAGAGGACGGTGTCGGCGGCGCGGGCGGCGGTGTGGCTGATGGGGGTGAGCGCGCCGACGGTGTCGATGAGGGCGAGGTCGAAGTCGTCGTGGAAGACGTCGAGCAGCTCGTCTAGGGCGGCGTAGTCGCGTTGGGCGAGGGCGGGGGAGAGGTCGTCGAGTCGGCGGGTGCTGGGGAGCAGGTGCAGGGTGCCGCCGTGGGTGCTGCCGGGGAGTGGGATCTCGTGGAGGCAGGCGTGGGGCTCGGCCTCGCCGGTGAGGGCGTCGACGACGGTGAGGGCGTCGGGCCCGATGCCGTAGGTCGCCTCGAGGTGGGCCTGGGAGTCGAAGCCGACGAGCAGGACGCGTAGCCCGCGGTAGGCGAGTTCGGGGCCGAGGTTGGCGACGGAGCTCGTCTTGCCGGTCCCGCCTTTCCCGGTCCACAGAAGGGTTCGGTGCATGCCGGAAGCCTACATGGCGCACCAGTCGTCATCACAATGGTGCAGACTGGTTCACATGAGCTTTACGGGGGGTGGACGACAGGGGCTGCGCGACGAAGTGGTCCACTCTGGTGAGTCGCGCACAGGTTCTGTGGGCGGAGCTGCGCAGAATCGTGGTGGGCTGGTTGACGACCGGGCTGGTTGGCGTCACGGTGTAGGTCGCATGTTGGTCGCTCGCAGGGGGAGCACTGGCTACCGCGCAGGGAGTGCGCGGAGAGTGCCTACACGCCAGGATGGCCCGTGGAGGGACCTGTCGTCGTTCCGTTCCGGGGTTCAGGGTCATGGCGCCTATCTCCGACCAGCATTGGCACGAGATCGTTGAGGTGAATCCCGGCCTTCAGTGGGTCGAGGATCTCGTGCGTGATGCGGGCGGCGAGCGCCTGGTGCGGCTGTTCCGCGATGACGCTGTTGGCCGGTTGCGGTCGGGCGATCAGAAGTACGCGGCGGCGGGCGCGCTGGACGCGGTGCTGCGCGAGTTGCCGCTGGATGGGGAGGGGGAGGGGGAGTGAGCGTGGTGCGCCAGTCCGCTCAGGAGCGGTACGTATCGCTGCTGACCTCGCTGGTGGATCGCCACGAGTCGGTCGAGCGGATCGTCGCGGGCCGGTGGCCGACCTGGGCGCATTTGGCGGAGGACGCGACGGCGCGGGCGTACGAGGAGCTGCTGACGCTGCCGGCCAACCGGGAGGCGATCGAGCGGCTTGCCGCGTCGGAGCGCCGGGAGCCGACGGCCGAGGACGTGCTGAAGCACTGGAAGCTCAAGGCCTTCTCGCGGCTGCAGAACGAGGTCCGCGCGGTGCAGGGCGAGGACCGCTCGATGGGCCCGCGCTCCTATGTGGAGTATGATCCGGCGGTCCATGACCGGGAGGCCCCGGAGGACCGGGCGGGCGCGGATGAGGGCCTGGAGCGCGAGAGCGTCCTGCGGGAGCTGCTGCTGCGGCTCCCGGCCGAGCTGAAGCCTCTGGCGCGGCTGCGGCTGGTGGAGATGCAGGGCCTGGATGGCGATGCCCTGAGCAAGGGGCAAGCGCTTGAGCGGCTGGGCTGGTCGCCGAAGCAGTGGAAGACGCGGAGCGCGAAGCTGACGCGGCTGCTGCAGACGGAGATCGAGCGCAAGGTCGACGGGGCGTGGTGTGCGGAGCACCGGGACCGGATGGCCGAGCTCGTGGTGAAGAGCGTGCTGGCGACGGACGACGCGCTGACGAGCGCGCACCTGGACTACTGCGAGGCGTGCAACGAGCACGTGGCGTTCCTGGCGCGCGAGCTTGAGCGCAGCGCGGCCGCGGTCCTGCCGCCGGTCCCGGCGCTGGCCAGCGCCGGATTGTTGGGCTCGATTGCGGCGAAGGTCGGCGGCTGGTTCTCCAGCGGCGAGGGCGCGGCGACGACGGTTGGCGGTGGCGCGGCGGGTGGCGGTCTGCTGGCGTCGAGCGGCACGGCGGTGAAGGTGTGCGTGGGCTTGGTCGGGTGCGCGGCGGTGGCCGCGCCGATTGCGGTCACGGTCAAGGCGGACCCGGAGCCGCCGGCGGAGGCGAAGTCCGCGCCGGCTACTCCGCGCACGTCGGCCCGGCCGATCGCGACGGTGGCGCCCGTGGTGGCGACGCCGTCGGCGGCTCAGGTTCGGGCGCAGGAGCGCGCCCGGCGGAGCGCTGTGAGCAAGGCCAAGCGGGCGGCGCGGCGCGAGAAGCGCTCGAGCGCGGACGCGGCCTTCAAGGTTTCTTCGGCTGCTCGGTCGGCGCGTAGCGCTGCGCCGACGCAGTCTGACAAGGCACTCGGGTTGTCCTCGGGTGCCCCGGCAGCACCGGCTCGGTCTGCGCCTGCTTCGGCGGGTTCGGGCGGTGGCGGTGGTGGCGGGGCAAGCGATGCGCCGACCAGTGCGGACAAAGCGTTCGGCCTGTCCACCGGTGGTGGATAGGCGTTCGCCTTCACGGGAGGGCCACGCCGGTGCGCCGGTGTGGAGAAGGCGCGGGGGCTTTGCAGTCGCGCAGATCCAGAACGACTAGGAGTTGACGGTGAGCAAGTCAGAGAGCAGGTCCCGGGGCTGGATGGCCCGTGGGGCGGGGGTGATCGCGGCGACGGGTTTGGTGGCCTTCGCCGCTCCGGTGGCGACGCCGGTGGTCGGCACGGCGCTGGTGGCATCCGCGGACGCGGCGACGTACGAGCTGGAGCAGTGCACGACGCAGAACCCGGGAGTGTCCGGGTGGGAGAGCGCATACGCCGGGGCGTGGGTGTACGTCGGCAACGACTGCCCGAGTGGCGGTGGGCTGGCGACCGCGTTCGACACCAACCAGGGCCACACCGCGGGGAACACGGCGCAGTGGACGTTCACGGCGCCGTCGAACACGAACCTGCACTCGATGTCGGTCGCCTCGCGTCAGATGCGTGCAGGCCGCCCGCACCCGGGCGGGTTCGGTGACTCGAGCGCGTTCGTGATCAAGAACGGCACGACGGTGCTCGAGGACTGCGTGCAGCTGTACGGCTGCGGCACCCGCAACGGGGCGGCGTACTACAGCTTCGATGGGGCGTCGTCGACGACTTTCGGGGTGCAGTGCACAGGCGGGAACGGCTGCCCGGCCGACGTCGTGAACGCGTCGTTGCGCGGCATCACGATGCGGCTGAACGACAACCTGGCCCCGAACCTCTCGGGCGTGTCGGGGTCGCTGACCTCGACCAACACGCTCGCGCGGACGCGGCAGCTGGCGTTCAGCGCGACCGATCAGGGCGGCGGCGTGTTCCGTCGGCGGCTGATCATCGACGACGTGCCGCAGGCGGTCGGGACGGTCGACACCAACGGCGGGCAGTGCGCGACCCCGTTCCGCGAGCGCGTGCCGTGCAAGCTGAGCGCGTCGGAGACGTTCTCGTTCGACACGGCCACGCTGTCGGACGGCACGCATGACATCTCGCTTCGGGTCACGGACGCGACGGACGTCAACCAGGCTCAGTCGTCGGAGTGGACGATCAAGGTCGATAACCAGCCACCGGCGTTCGACTCGGTGTCGGTCTCCGGCTCGGCGGCGCAGGTGGGCACGGAGCTGACCTGCACCCCGAGCGCGATCAACGGGCAGACCCCGACGGTGACGTACCAGTGGTACCGCGCGAACGCTGACGGCTCCGGCCAGCAGGCGATCACTGGGGCGACGACGAACAAGTACACCCCGACTTCTCAGGACTCGAACAAGAAGCTTCGGTGCGAGGTCGTGGCGACCGATGGTGGCGGCTCGACGACCCGGATCTCTCCGACGACCTCGGGGCCGTTCGACAACGGCGCCACGGTCCAGCCGGCACCGGTGCAGCCGCAGCCGACACCGACCCCCACGCCGGAGCCGCCCGCGGCGTGCCCGCAGAACCCGACGGGGGTCGGGACCGGCCCGACGGAGGACTTCGACGGCGACCGTATCCCGAACTGCCGGGACGAGGACGACGACGAGGACGGTACGCCGGACAACACCGACCCGGAGCCGTTCAACAACAAGGTCCCCAAGCCGCCCGAGGAGAAGCCTGTCTCGAACCCGGGGACGGGTGGTTCCGGAGCGCCGGTCGGCGGTGCGGGCTCGTCGACGGCCGAGAAGGTCAACGGTGAGAACGGCAGTCCGTCGGCGGTGCTAGCGGCGAGCTGGCTGAAGGGCAAGACCCGCGGCCAAACGACGCGGTACGGGACGTCGGCGACGATCCGCGGTCAGCTGACTCGTCCGGACGGCGTGAAGGTCGACGACGCGAAGATCGAGCTGGTCTACCTCGAGGCCGGTGTGGTCCGGGACATGGGCGGGGCCAGGACGCGCAAGGACGGCTCGTTCGTCCTGAAGCTGCCGTCCAACAGCCCGTCGCGCAAGCTGCAGTTGCGCTACCGCTACGACCTGAGCAAGCAGGACGTCACCAGCAAGGTCGACCTGACGCTCACGGTCCGCGCGACGGCACGGCTGAGCGTCGTGAAGCGGCCGGGCGCGCTGCGCCTGTCCGGCAAGATCGGCGCGCCGGGCAAGCTCGGGTCGCGGAAGGTCACGATCCAGTACCGCACCGCGGGCCGGTCGTGGCGTCCGTTCCTGACGCTGCGCACGACGTCGGCCGGGAAGTTCTCCGGCCGCTACCGGCTTGCCGCGCCGCTGCGCGGCAAGGTGCAGTTCCGCGCTGTCGTCGGCAGCGCCGGAAGCCACATCGGAGGCGCGAGCCCCACCAAGAAGGTGCGCTTCTGATGCAGAGCACGGACCGCTTCCCCCGCGGCTCCATTCGCTCGAACACCGCGGCCGGTCGCCCTTCGGGGCGGCCGGCCGTCGGCCGTTGCGCGGCCGCGGCGCTCACCGCCGCCCTCCTGGGCTTGGCGGGCGCGACGAGCGCGCAAGCCGCAGAGTCACCGACACCGACCGCCCAGCAGGAGGCCTACGGCGCCGGCTGGCTCCCATACCTCGACCCCGCAGACGTGCCCGCGGTCGCCGATCGGTACGTGGCCTGTCTCGTCGACAGCGGCGTCGCCGTCGGCGTAGATCTCCCGGCTGACCGAGCGGAAGGGCCAATTGTCGAGCGGCTGTCCTTGTCCCCGGAGGTGAGCCGGTTCGGCGATGAGTCGGACACTGGGCGGCATGGCACGGCGATGGCTCTGATGATGGGCGCGCTGCCGAACGGGAGCGGGACGATCGGGGTCTCGCCGATCGCGCGGATCGTGTCAGTGAGTGCTCATCGACCGGGGAACAACGGGTTCAAGCCGGGCGACTACCAGGAAGGGATTGCGCGGTGCGCCCGCCAGTCCGACATCGCTGGTCGGTGGCCGGTCGCGGTCGTCAACTTGTCGCTTGGATCGTCGGAGCCTCCTAGCGAGGACGATCGCGCTTTCGTGGCGAACCGCGTAGGGCAAGCGCGCGAAAGCCGCATCTCGGTAGTTGCCTCCGCTGGGAACCGCCCTGGAGAATCGGTGGGGTGGCCAGGGAGCGCCCCGGGAGTCGTGCCGGTCGCGGCCGGCGGGCCAACCGGCGCGCTGTGCAGCTACGCGTCGTACAGCCCGGGCACACTCGTCGGGCCGGGCTGCGGGATCGACACCGCCGAGGGCGAGACACCCGTCCGGAGTGAGAACGGCGGTTCGTCCTCTGCCGCGGCATTCACTTCGGCGATCGTCGCCGCGTTGCGCACGTGGCGTCCGCAGGCCTCGCCGGACGAGATCGAGGGCTGGCTGCGAACCGGTGCCCGGACGGTCGACGGTCGGCCGACGATCGACGTCGCGGGCGCGTTTCGGGCTGCGGGCCTGGGCGGCATCGTCGATCGGGCCGCGAGCCGGCGAGCGCAGGCGCAACCTCAAGGTGGGGGAGGGGGACAGCCCGTTCCCCCGACCATTCCGGGACCGGTCGATCCGGGTTCGGAGGTACTGCCGTCCGGCTCGTCGACGCCGAAGAAGTCGAAGCTGCCGGACGTGCGTCTGTCGCGCTCGAGCTGGTCGCGCGGTCGCGTTGTTCTGACGATTCGCAACCGGCCGGTCGGCGCGACGGTGGAGGTGAGCGCGCAGCGGTTTCGGAACTTCAGCTCGCGGACGCTGCGGCGGGTGAGCGTGAAGAGCTCGCGTGTCAGCTTCCGCGTCGGGCAGCGACCCGACAGGATCGTGCTGCGCTTCGTGAAGCGTGGCGCTTCTAGCGGGTCGAGGGAGTATCTGTATCTGGACCGCCGAAATCGCTTCCGATGACCCGCCGTCCCCGACACCACCAACGTACGCTGGCCGCCACCTTGGCGGCCGCGGTCGTGTGCGCAGTCGCCGCGGCTCCCACCCACGCCGGCAGCTACGTCGTGCAGAGCTGCGGCACCACGGGATCGACCGACGGCTGGTCGGTCGTCAACACCGTTTCGTCCTCAATGCAGACCACCAGCAACTGCGGCGGCACTAGCGCAGGTGATGGCCTCCGCGCCGCCGACATCCTTCCTTCGCCGGACGTGATCGGCACCTCAACTACCGCCTGGCGCTTCACACCGCCGAGCGGCACGAGCATCACGAGGGTGGTTATGCGCGACTTCGTCAAGAAGTACGACAACAACTGGGTTGTCGGCATGCGCGTCCCGAGCGGGCCAAACGCCGGCGTGTACGACAACTGCGTGACCGATGGCGGCGGGTTCTGCCAGCTGGCCGGACAGTTCGACGTCGCGATCAACGCGATCGACACGCCGTACGTCGAGTGGGGTGCGTTCTGCCAGCCGGTCTCGCCGGCGACGGGCTGCGGCACAGGGTTCTCGCTGAACGAGGTGCAGACCGACCTCTACCGGGCGGAGCTGACGGTGAAGGATCCGACGGCGCCGAGTTCGGCGTCGGTGTCGGGCGTTCCTTCGGGTTGGGTGCGATCGCTGTCGGCGACCGTGGCCGGGCAGGACGCTGGGGGAGGGGTCGCGTCTGTTCAGCTGCGTGCTGGCGCGGAGCTGCTCGGTTCTTCGTCGGCGTTGTGCTCGTACGTGTTGGCGCGGCCGTGTCCGACGTCGGTGTCCACCGCAGTAAGCGCGAATGTGTCGGCGCTGGGGGATGGCGAGCACCAGGTGCGCGGCCGGGTGGTCGATGCGGGCGGCGAGTTCACGGACTCGGCGACGTCGACGCTGCGGCTTGACCGGTCGGCGCCGGCCGCGCCGTCGGGCATCAGCGGGGACACGGGCTGGTCCTCCGCGGCGGGCGCGACGCTGAGCGTGCCGATCCCGTCGCAGAGCTTCGCTCCGATCGCGCAGCTGCGCACCGAGCTCTGCGCGCCCGGGTGCGGTGGCTCGTCGACGTCGGGCGTGACGGGCTCGCCGCAGATGTTGAGCGTGCCGTCGTTGCCGGAGGGCACCTCGACCGTGCGGGTGGGTCTGACCGACGAGGCGGGGAACGAGGGCGCGACGACCGACGTGATTGTGCGGCGTGACCGGACGGCGCCGACGGCGGCGTTGAGCGCGTTTTCGGAGGTCGCTTACGAGGGCGATCAGCTGCGTCCGCAGGCCTCGGGCGAGGATGCTTTGAGCGGGATCGACACGTTGACCCGCGAGGTCCAGGTCGACGGCGGCCCGTGGGTCGCGTCGCCGGCGGACGGGGTGGTGGCCGAGTTCGGCCGGACGTACCGGTTCCGAGCGATCGCTCGGGATCTCGCGGGCAACTCTGCGACGGCGGAGACGGTGACCGCGACGGTGCGTGCTCGGCCGCAGTCGCCGGAGCCCTCGCCGACTCCCGCGGCGACGCCGGCGCCGACGGCAACCCCTGCTCCGACGCCCGCTCCAACTCCGACGCCCTCAGCGACCCCGGCCCCGACGCCACGGCCGGCGGTGAAGCCGACGGTGCGGTTCTCGTCGGTGTCCGCGCGACGGGCGCGGGACGGTCGGGTGACGATCCGGGTTCGCGGTACGCACAGTGAGCGCTCTGGCCGGGCGAGGGTGCGGCTGCAGCTGGGTAAGCGGGTGGTGACGCGCACGATCCGAGCCGCTCGCGGCAAGCTCTCGCTCGACCTCGGCGTGCGTGCGACGGGTACGCGCGTGACGGTCCGGGTGGTCGCGATCGGCGGGACCAAGTCTGTGACCAAGACGGCGAGGGTGAAGCGATGACGACGCTGCTCGTGCTCGCCGCTGTTGGCGTGGTGCTCTACCTCGTCGGCGAGAAGCTGCTGCGCGTCGGCGGCGTGGTGATCATGGCGATCGCGCTGGTCAACGGCGTGATGCTCGGGAACGGGTCGGGCCTGATGACGTTCGCGACGTTCTGCTGGGGCATGGTGGCGTGGCTGGTCGGCCATGCGCTGTTCAGGATCCGTTACGGCGTGTGGGCGTCGACGATCGCCGCGACCGTGCTGACCCCGCTGGTCCGCTCGATCATCGACCGAGCGTCCGCAGCGCGGATGTCGATTCCGCCGGCGGCGCTGGCGGATGACGCGGCGGTGGCGATCGCGGAGCCGACGATGCCCGCGGCCGAGGACGTCGGCGTGCGGGCGTTCGCGCTGACGGAAGGCGACGAGCTGGATGTGGCGGCGGAGGATGCGCTGCTGTTCGGTGAGGCGGACTGGTGGGAGGACGACTGCGGTTCGATCGATGAGGTCGACGAGGTCGCGCACCTGTTCCCGTACTCCGATCGCCCGCTGGGTCGCGTGGTGCCGCGGTCGCGGCGCCGCGGCTCGCACTAGCCGCCCGGCCTGCGTCAGTCCTTGAGGCGGGGGAGCTGGCCGGTCTGCGCGTAGTGCTGGGGGGCGCGCTCGATGTAGGCGTCGATGAGCGCCTGGAGTTCGGTGAGGCTTCGGCCGCGGTAGTTGCTGGCGATGAGGGTGGTGTCGGGGCCGGTGAGGCCCTGGTCCCAGATGCGGCGCTTGTTGCCGTGGGTGGTCTGGCCGACGATCTGGCGGTCGTGGCCGTCGAGCTCGTAGCTGGCGAGGACGGTGCGCTTGCCGTCGCCGCGGGGAGCGTCGTCGCGGCCGGGGTAGTCGCGGCTGGGCGCCTCGTCGTCGGTCGGGGCTGTCGCCAGTGCGGTGGGCCTGGTGAGGTCGCGGCCGGTGGGGAGGTCGCGCCGGCGCGGTCCGGCCTTCAGCTCGCGGATGAGCTTGGAGGCCTGGGCGCTGGTGAGGCTCGAGGGCTGCGGGATGCTGCGCCCGGCCTGCCGGGCGAGGGTGGCGAGGTAGCTGCGCTGGCGCGGTGTGGAGGGCTTGTCGGGCATGTCGGGCTCCTTCGGTTTGTGGGGCCCGGTCCTGGGTGCCGGGCGGTGAGCCTCGGACGACGGGCGCGCGGAGCCGACGTGCGGAGCGGGCTCGAACGCACGCGCCACCTTCAAGCCCTTCCCGGACTCTGGGCTGTGCCCAGTAAGAAGGGCGGCCGGCCCGTGGGCCGGTGAAGGTGGCGTGGCGGATTGAGCGCGCGAGTGCGGCGGTGAGCACGTCCGTCAACGTGAGCGATTCGCCTGGTGACCGGGCACCGGGTCCTCCGACCGGCTGGTGCTCGAGATGCGCGTCGGCCTCACGTCGTTCAGGTGGCTCCTGGTGCGGCGTTGCGCCACAGGGGTCAGATCGATTGAGCGCGTGTCGGGTGTAGGTCATGCGATGCATTTCCGACGCTGAATGGGCGACGATCACCGAGAGCCTCGACCTGCTGTTGGTCTTCGAGCAGAGCGCGCGGACGCTCGCGGGGGAGGAGGCGAGCCTGCGGTTTCGCTGGTATGTCGTCGACAACCTCGAGCGCGGGATCGCGCAGCCGTTGGAGTTGGCGGTCGGCCGGCTCTTGACCGAACTCGGTCCGTGACAGGCGGCCACGGGCCCGCGGGTCGTCGTCACGTCCCGCCGAGCTGGTCGCGGAAGCGGTCACGGTCCTGGTCGCGGCGTGCGGCGCGTGCGCGTTCGAGGTCCTCGAGGATCTTGGCGCGGCGGTCTGCGGGGATCGCTCGGGCGGTGTCGAGCTCGATCTTGGTGCGGGTGACGAAGTGGAGGAGGTCGGGCGTGATGCCGTCGCGGCGGCGCTGTTCCCATTCGGAGACGTCGAAGGGGTCGATCCGGGCGCGGTAGTCCATCTGCAGGCGGCCGTCGGTCCCGACGTCGAGCCTGCGGCCGGTGAGGAGGTGGGCGTCGCGGATCCAGAGACGCCGTTGGTCGTTCCAGGCTGGGGGTGCCCAGTCCTCGTCGATCTGCAGGGTGCCGTCGACGAACAGCGGGGCGCCGTTGTCATCCAGCTTGATCCATGTCGGCCACGGCTGATCGAGGCGGAACGCGATCCGGCCTGCTGGCGCCGTGGCGCGCTGGGTCTGGCGGCGCGTGGCCCGGGCTCGGGCCTTGGCGTCGTGCTGCGGGTCGTGGGCGGCGGCCTTGGCCCGCATGCGCTTGGTGAGCCGGTCGAGGGCCCAGATCGCGCCCTTGAGCGTGCGCCCGGCCGGGGTTCCGGCCGCGGCGCTGGCGGCGGTGAGCGCCAGGAGCGCGGCGAGCGGGTGCTCGGGGAGGTGCTCGGGCCGGTGCCCGGCGTGGTCGGCGTAGCGGCGGCGTGCGCGCTGCAGGCGATCTAGGTCCTCGGGATTCGCGGCCGCCGCCGGCGCTGGGCCTGGGGCCTGGGCGAGGGCGAGCGGGCCGGCTATCGCCGCGGCCCACGCCTCCTTGAGCCGCGCTAGCGGGACCTGGCGATTGGCGGGCCACTCGGCGAGCTGCAGCGCGCGGCGTCGGATGGCGTCGGCGAGCATGCCGTGGCTCTCCGCGAGGGCCTCTTCTCGGGCTCGTACGCGCTCCAGGAGTGCCGCGAGGTCGACCCGGGCGCCGGAGGCCTGCAGATCGCCCGGAACGGCCCCGTGCGGGCCGTCTGAGGCCCCTGCGGGCACCCGGAGCGGCCCGAACCTCCTTGCTTCGATGAGGCTGTTCCCACTGGGCTCGAGTGCGGCCACGAGAGGTGCGCCTTCATCGGAGGCCGCAGGACGGCTGCATGACGAATCTCCGGGTGCATGCGCGCGCATCACGCCTGTGGTTGTTCCGCAAGCGTCACTGATCTTCGGTGCGTTTGAGCTGCGATCCCTAAGCGTGTCCCGAGGCGCAGCCGAGGGACGGCTGTTCTGAGACGTAGTCGAAGCCCCGAAGGGGGGTGCTGGAACTGTTGAGAGGCGCTCACGAGATGCGAGCGCCTTCTTGGTGCAGCGGGCCCGGCCCCGATCGGCGGCCTGCTCGGCGCTCAGCGGCTTCCCGCGGCGGGCTGCGCCCTTGACCCCGGTGGAGGAGCCGGTGTTCAGCGCACGGCCGTAACGGCGCTTCCACGCGCGCAAGCGCTGCCTGGCCTGGTCGAGCTCGTCGAGGGAGACGTCCGGGGCCGGTCGTAGACGGATCTCGGTCCGGGCGGGCTCCTCCTCAAGGTTCAGGCCCGCGCGCCAGCGCAGGACGCCGCACTCCTCCAAGACGTCGAGCCACTCCCGCATCCGGGACTGGTGGCGATCGCGGTCCGTGAACCGCTCACCGTCCATCTTCCAGCCCGGGCGGTTCTTGGCCTGGCCGGCGACGAGCTGCCCCATGCTCGTGGCGAACGTCCCGGACTTCTCTACCGCGGCGAGCCTCCGCAGCTGCTCGAGCACCACCAAGACGCTCTTGAACGTGCGGACGTCGTAGAGCTGCCGGCGCGAGATCTCGCCGACGTCGACGAGCTCCTGCCGCTGCCGGGTCAGGAGCACCAACAGCACCAGCGGCGGCACCGGCGCCGGCAGATCGGTGCGCTCCAACGGCACGCACGTCGAGCCCCGAGCCCGCTTGAGACCTCGCTCACGGGCAGGATCGCTGATCGGTCGCGGGGGCGCAGCTGCGGGCATCGCCCGCGACCCTGCGAGGCAGCGTGCCCGCTGCCCAGACTGGCGTTTTGCTCAGTGAGAGGTGGCGCCGGGCTCCCGCGAGGGTGGCGTTTAGCTCACGTTCTGCGGACCGGAGAACGCCGCGTCGAGGGTGGTCCTTTGCTCACGGTCGGCCTTGATGAGGGGCAGGGTGGCGGTTTGCTCACGAAAGGGTGGCGGTTTGCTCACGCCAGCCCGCCGGCGAGGGGTGGCTTCTTGCTCACGGGCTCTCGTTAGAACCGAGATTTCCTCGCGAAACCTCGATCGACAGGTTCGATCTACGAGGGTGGTCCTTTGCTCACGGTCGGCCTTGATGAGGGGCAGGGTGGCGGTTTGCTCACGAAAGGGTGGCGGTTTGCTCACGCCAGCCCGCCCGAGCGACGCGAACGGTCAACCGGGGCTCGGCGTAGAACGTCCGATTCGCAGTCGGTCGACCTCGCCTTGAGCGACCGCGAGCCGAGGGTGGTCCTTTGCTCACGATCAGCCCGTCGGAGCTTGAGGGTGGCGGTTTGCTCACAAGGTCGCACGAGCGTGGGCCCGCTGGAGGGTGGCGCTTTGCTCTCCTAAAGCTGGCGCGTTCGGAGAGTGGCGGCTTGCTCACGGAGAGGTGGCGGTTTGCTCACGGATCCCGTAGGAGCGTCCGGGGACGTCCTTAAGTTGCTCGCGTGTCGCACACCGCGCAGCGAACGTTGATGGCCAGCCCGGAGGGGGTCATCGAGGGGTGGATGGACGAGGATGCTGCTTCCTCGAGCGCGCAGCTGATGGGTGACGGTCCGTCGGGGAGCCTGGTCATCGATTCTCGCGAGGTCTTGCGCTCAACCGCCCGGGTCGTCGGTGCCGAGTTCGGCGAGCTCCACGTCAAGACGTGGATGGCTCTCGTGACCATCTTCGTGAACGACGGGCTCCCGGAAGACGGCACGGGGAGCAGCACGATCGGGGAGCTGGCCCGCACGATTTGGGGCGCCGACAAGGGGATGGGCGGCGGGAACACGAAGCGAGTCGTGGGGGCGCTTCTCGATCTCTACCGTGCAGAGGTCGCTCTTCCCGGCTTCAACATCGCTACGGGTGAGGCGGCAGATGGTCTCTCCCTGAGCCGCCTGCTCAGCGATCTCTACGTCGACGAAGCCATCCGCCAGGCGTTCGACCTCCCCGGGTCGCTGTCACCGAAGGACGCAGGGCGCCGTTTCGGCGCTACTCGTGGCGAGACGGTCACCTGGGTTTTCAACCGGCGCTACGCCGACCGGTTGGCGCAGAGCGAGCTACGACGCTTCGACTGGAGCAAGGCTCAGCAGCTGCGCGGAACGGCGATGGCGATGTGGCTCCTGTTCGGGTCTCCCCGCGTGCCGTACCGCGACTACTTCGGCGGCGGCGACCCAGATCTCGAGCACGTGTGGGTTCCGCTCACGCTTGAGCAGTGCCACGCGCTCGGCGTCCATGCTGCGACCGACGCCGCTAGGCGTCGGACTCTGAACCAGGCTGGGGCCCGAGTCTGCGCAGCCGATCCGATGTTCGTCGCTATGGAGGCGCACGGAAGCCGCGGTAGTCAAAGCGCGCTTCACGTAGTCCGGCGCCGGTCGCATGAGCGTTCGCTCTTGCGCCCCTATGAGCAGACGATGCAACTGACACTGACCTCCGGCGGTCAGTAGATCGTCAACTCCCCGGCGTACCGCGGCACATGGTGCGCCGCGTTAGCGGCTAGGGGTATCGGCCACGCCCTCACCTGATGGCCACATCGGTCGGCCTGGGCGGGGCGGGCACCAGGATGGCTGATCCGGTCAGAGCTTGGCCAGAAGCGCGGGCGAGAGCAGCGCGGACGCGCCAGGTCTTCTGGGCTGGGACCTGTGGGGGTTTGGTGTCGGGGTTAGGTGTCATGGACGCCTACGACGACGAGCTGGACGTTGCGGCTGAGGACGCGCTGCTGTTCGGAGATGAGGATGCGGCTGGGGATTCGCGGGCTGCGCCGGAGCTTGAGCTGAAGCCGCCGGGTCCTCGGCGGCATTCGCCGGAGCTGGGTCCGCGGGTGTTGGCGGCGTGGCGTCGAGGCGACGGGGGAGCCGGTCGACCGCGAAGCGGACGTCGAGGCGGAGGGCACGGCGCCGATGACGGCGGAGCCGTTGTTCGCGTCAGCGGTGGAGGAGGCGCCGGTGCCCCGGCGTGCGCCGCTTGTCGTCGAGGCGGAGTCGGGGCCGCGCAGCCTGGGGGCCGGCCCCATGCCGTCCGACGAAGGTGGAGCCGGTCGGCGGGTCGCCGCGCCTCGGGTGGCGGTGGCGGCCGGGCTCGGGGTGGCCGCTGTGGCGGTGGCGGCGTTGGTCATCCCGTCGCTGGGTGGCGAGCGCTCGTCGGCGTCGGCGTCGGCGGTCCCCGTGCCGACGGCGACCCCGGCGCCGGTGACGCGGACGGTGACGGTGACGGCGGCGCCGCGTCCTCGGAAACGGCCGACGTCGCCGCGGCCTGCGGCAAAGAAGCGGGTCCGGGCGAAGCGGCCGGTGGCGGTGCGTCGCGCGGTGGTGCCTGCACCGGCGCGGCCTGCGGTCGGCGCGCCGGCGGTGCCGGTGTATCGGGCGCCGGCGTACCGGGCCCCGTCGTCGGGCTCGGGCGCGGATGCGGCGTTTGGGGTGAGGACGCCGTGAGCGTGGGCGAGCTGAACGAGGCTGTCGCTCGGTTCCGCGCCCGGACGGCGGAGCCGGCTGCGGTGCGGGTGGCGCGGCCGGCCGTGGGGGTGGACCGCCCGCGGCCGCCGTTTGCGGTTCGTCGCGTCGCCGAGGTGGCGGCCGCGGTCGCGCTGGTCGTGCTCGTGGCGCTGAGGGTCGTGGGGGGCGTGTGATGAAGCGTCGGGTGTCGGTGCGCCGGTTGCGGTGGCGGGAGTCGTACAACCGGGTGCTGCTGAGCGTGGTCCTGGTCGCGCTCGGAGGATTTGGGGTGTGGCGGGCGGTGGATCCGCCGCGGGCGGTCGTCGTCGAGCGTCCGGTCGGCCGTCTGGCTGATCCGACGTCGGCGGCTCTGGCGGAGCGGTTCACGGACGCGTTCCTGGGCTACGACGCCGCGGCGCCCCAGCCGCGGGAGGACACGCTGCGGGCGATCACGGGGGATGGCCCGGTCGGGGCCGCGTCGATGAGCGTCCCGGCGGACGGTCGCCGGCGGGTGCGGGGCACGCGGATCGTGCAGGACCTCGAGACGTCGCTTGGTCGGCGGTACGTCGTGGAGGCTGACACGGACACCGACGGCCCGATGTACCTCGCGGTCACCGTGCGCCGGACCGAGGACGGTCCGCGGATCGTCGGGTATCCGGCGATCGTCGGGGCCCCCTCGTCCGGTGAGGCGGTCGATCTGGCCGACCGGGGCGATGAGGCGCCGGATGAGGTGCGCGCGATCAGCGAGCGCGCGTTGAGGAACTTCCTGGCGGGCGATGGCGGGAACTTGCGCGCGGATCTCGCGCCGAGTGCCCGGGTCAGCTTGCCGTCGGTCGCGTTGCGACTGGACCGCGTGCTGTCGGTGCGGTGGAGCGAGCGTGGCCGGGCGGTGATGGCGACGGTGGTCGCCTCCGACCGGCACGGGGCGTCGTTGACGCTCGGCTACGAGCTCGGGGTGGAGCAGCGAGGTCGCTGGTTCGTCGCGGGCATTCACAACGACCCCGCGGCCGGCTAGGCGCGCGGGACAGGAGGTACAGACGATGTTCAGTTCAGGGATGCCGCGGGAGGTGGCGCGGCTGCTGGCGATGGTGGTCGTGCTCGTCTTCGCGGCGAGTGCGGCCGCCCCGGTGGTCGCGTCGGCTCAGCAGAGCTCCGGCGGGATGGTGACCGGGTCGGGCTGGGGCGGGGAGACCGGTCGGGCCGCCGGCGACAAGCCGGTCGGCGTGGGTGCGTCGGGCGGGTTCGGTGACATCGCCAAGAACACCAACGGGACCGTGAAGACGGTCGCGACGGTGCTGGTGGGGATCGGGCTGATCGTGGCGATCGGGGTGGCGTGGGCGCAGACCAGCGTGAAGACGCTGGGGTTCGCGGTGCTCATGGCGATCCTCGCCTCGATGGCGATCAGCGGCAAGCTCTACAACGCCGCGGAGGACACCGGCAAGGACCTCGGCGGGACCGGCACCACCGGCTCCGTGCACGTCCCGAAGCCGGCCGACCTGTCGGCCGCGCTGGCTGCGGGGCGGGTGGCGTAGGTGTCGGTCGACGCGGAGCCCGGGGTTCGGGTGCAGGTCGTCAACTTCGACAGGTTGTGGGGCGCGGATCCGCGCTGGTACCGGCTCGGCGACGACGTGTCGCTGGGCCGCCGCGGCGTGTCGCAGACGATGGTCCTGTACCTGGTCGCCGGGCTCGCGTCGGCCTGGTTCCTGCGTCAGGTGCCGCCGGCCAGCTGGCTCGTGGGCGAGATCTCGTGGTGGCTGTGGATGCCCGCCGTCGTCGGATCGTTCACCGCGGCTGCCGCGGTGAAGCCCAACGGATTGCGGATGCACGAGTTCCTCCCGGCGATCTTGGGCGCGGCGGTCTCGCCGCGCTGTCACTTGGGCTGGGAGCCGGCGGCGGAGCTTGAGGGCACGTGGACCGCTGAGGATCTGCCGCTGCTGGGCGACGGAAGCCCCGGCGGCGAGGAGATCCGCTATCGCGGCCCGGGCCGCGTGCGGATCGCTGGGGAGGTGACGCGCACCGGCGACGAGCTCGTGGTGCGCGCGGGTGGTCAGGGCGGCCAGACGGTCGTCGTGGATGCGGGCCAGACCGTGCGGATCACGGTCGATCGAGGGGAGTGAGGCAGGGTGCAGCCGCTGACGTGGGTGTCGGGCAATGTCGTCTACGCGAGAGGCATGGACGACCCGTGGGCGGTCTTCCGGCTGCCGACGCGCAACTACGCGCTGCGGAAGGTCACCGACCGGCTGGGCCTGGTCGAGCAGATCGCCTCGCTGACCCGCGACGTCGAGGCGGACCTGCAGCTGCTGCGGGTCGCGCGCTGGTGGGACGGCGAGCGCTACGAGGATCTCGACGAGGCCGCCGAGCGCGGCGCGACGGACCCCGAGCTGCGCGCCGCCCGGGCCGCGTACCGGGCCGAGCAGGCCGCGTCGCTGTCCGGGGCGTTCGCGCCGTCCGAGGCGTTCGTGGCGATCTCCCTGACGCCGGCGCGACGGGCGCGCGGCGAGGTCGCCGCGGAGCTCCTCGAGGATCCGCGCTCCGGTCTTGACCGGTGGCGCTCGAAGCTTTCCAAGGTCTCGCTGGCTTCGGGCCGAGATCTCGCCGAGGTCGAGCGCGATCACGAGCTGGCCGACGAGCTGTTCGACCGCGTGCGCGGCGCCGTGAGCGGCGCACGGCCGGCGGATCTCGCCGAGGTCGAGTGGCTGGTCCGTCGCGCGTCGACGCGCGGGCTCGGGGAGCCGGTCGTCGACGGCCTGCACCACCCGCGCGCCGTGCTCGCCCAGCGGGGCGGACGCTCGCGCCTGACACCGTGCTCGGCGGACCTGCTCGCGTGGGCCGGGCACATCACCCGCTACCGCGATGCGGTCCACGTGGTCGGCGAGCTGGGCAACTCCTGGCAGACCACGTTGGTCGCCGAGACACTCCCGGTCGACGACCTCGCCCCCTCCGTGGCGCTCGAGGTCATGTGGCGGCCGTGCGACCGCCTGCCGTTCCCCGTCGACGTCACCCTCTCCACGCAGTACATCTCGCCGGCCCGGGCCCAGGCGCAGGTGCGAGCGGAGATGGCGAAGGCCGACGAGGCCGCGGACGAGGAGCACCTCGCCGCCCGCGGCGTCAGCGACGCGACCCACGACCGCACGCAGGTCGCGCGTGACGCGGAGAGCTACCTCGGCACCGGCGAGCCGCTCTTCGCCGGCGTGCTGCAGATCACGGTCGCCGCGGAGTCGCGGGAGGAGCTGCGCCGGCGGGTGCGGGAAGCGAAGACGGCGTGGTCGGCGCACGGGATGCGGCTGCGGGTCCCGATCGCGCAGCAGCTGCAGGGCTGGTTCGCGAGCCTGCCCGGCCAGCGCCCGTGGGTGCGCGGGTTCACCCGGCGGATGAGCGCCGAGCAGATCGGCGCATTCGCACCGACCGCCACCCGCCGCCCGGCGCCGGGGACGGCTGGGTCTGGGGCCACACCCGCAACGCCTCGGCGACCGTCGTGCGATGGAACCCCGCCGACGGCTCGAAGCTCAACCGGGCCGCGGGGATCTTGATGGTCGGCGACTCCGGCGCCGGCAAGACCACCGCCGGCGGCAAGCTCGCGATGGAAGCCGCCCTGGACGAGGCGATCGTCTTCGACTCCACGGGCAAACAGGACGACCACCACTGGCAATCCGACCCCGCTCTCGGCGACCGCGTCGACGTCGTCACGCTCGGCGCCGACCGCCATCTGCGCGGCCTGCTGGACCCGTGGCGCAACGCGCCGCCGGAGCTCCGCTCGGACGCCGCCACCGACTTCCTCACCGCACTGCTCCCACGGCTCGCGCCGGCCGTCTGGGAGACCGAGCTGCAGCAGGCCGTCGCCGCCGTGCGCGAGCACGAGGCACGCCCGACCAACTCGCACGTCCTTCGCGCCCTGCGCGCCCGCGGGGGAGACGAGGCGATCGCTCTGGTCGAGCACCTCGAGACCTACGCGACCAACGGCCTCGCGCAGCTCGGGTTCGCACCCTTGGACGGGTCGGTCCGGGCGATCGGGGATCGGCAGATCACCTGCATGGTCACCGAGAACCTCCCCGTCCCGGCGCGCGGGGTGTCGCGCTCGGAGTACGAGCCGCTGGAGCGGCAGGGCGCAGCGTTGACGAAGCTCATCGCGCTGTTGGGGATGGGCGTGATGAGCAGGTTCCCCGACCGCCAGAAGTTCATGTGCTTCGACGAAGCCCGGCTGCTCCTCGACGATCCGGCCGGGCGGCGGATGATCGACAGCGCGCAGCGCCTGGGCCGCTCCAAGCAGGTCGTCCCCGTGATCGCCACGCAGTACGCCGCCGACGTCGGCCTCGAGCGCGGCTCGGTCGGCGCGCTGTTCGGAGCGGTGTGGGCGTTCCGCGCGGTCGACGAGGCTGACGCTCGTCAGCAGTGCGAGCTCCTGGGGATCGACCCGGAGCCCGACACACTGCAGACTCAGGTCGGCCTCGACGACGGCCAGGCCACCGTGCGCGATCACCGCGGGCAGATCGAGACGATCCAAGTCACGCTCCCGGCCAGCTTTCGGCGGCGTGTGGAGACCAACCCGCTCAAGCGCGCCGCGCAGCGTCAGGCGGTAGCCACCGATGCGCGCTGACCGGTGGATCGTGCTGGTGGCCGTGGCGATCGCCACGGCCCTGACCTTGGCCGGACCGGTGGGCGCGCAGGAGCGACGTCCGGCGACCGATCCCCCTTCGCCCGTGAGCACGCCGACGCCGGCGACCACCGGGATCGGTGGAACGTCGGCGAGCGGGACGGTCGGGACGGGCGCCCCGGCGGGGATCGGGGTCGGTGGCTCGAGCAGCCTGCAATCGGGGGTCGTGCGCGGCGCACGCGGGGACGATCTGCTGTCCGGGAACGGGTTGAAGTCGCCGTGGTGCAAGGTCCCGATGGGCCGCGAGGCGGCGGCCAACTGCGCGGTCGGCGGGCAGGCGTCGACGATGGCCGTCGGCAACCGCTGGTCGTGGGACATCCACGTCGACACCAAGTCCTGGACCGGCGCGCCGCGGCCCGGCGACACCTTCATCGCGATGCTGCTGGAGCTGCTGCGGTTCGGCTGGGGCCTCATGGTCCTCATCACCCGCGGCTGCTTCTGGCTGGTCGAGTTCGCCCTGGGGTTCCAGCCGCTGGATGGCTCCGGCAAGACCGGGCTGGCCCGTGAGCTCTCCCGGGGCGCGGACACGATCACCCGGCCGCTGGCGTTGCTGCTGGCCCCGATCGGGGCGGTGTGGCTGATGTGGACTGCGCTGCAGCGCCAGCGGCAGGGCGAGGCGCTACAGCAGCTGGCGCTCATGGCCGTCTTGGGCGCGGTCGGTCTCGCGGTCATGCACAACCCGGTCGCGACGATCAACGGCGTCGCGACCTCTGGCCAGCAGCTCGGCCTCGCCGTCATCGGTGCCGCATCCGGCAACGGCTCCAACGGGGAACGGGCCGCGCAGAGGGGCCTGGGGTCGATGGGGCGCAGCGTGATCGACCAGCCGCTGGCGCTCCTGCAGTTCGGCGACGTCGACTTCGGCACCAACCCTGACCGCCTCTCACCCGAGCTGCGCGCGGCCGCGGTGAAGCGGGCGGCCGGCGAGAACAACCCGGAGCGGGTCAAGGCCGTCGCCGCGGCGCGCACGAACCTGGAGCTGTTCACGGCGTGGCCGATGAACGCCGGCGCGCGGAACTCGATCAACGACGAGGACAGCCTGCTGCGCGTGATGTGCGGCGCCGAGGACACCGAGAAGTGCGAAGGCCCGATGGCCGAGTACGCCCGCTTTCGCACCGAGTCCGGGGCGTGGGACCGGATGACCGGCCTGGTGCTGGTCTTGATCCCGATGGTCCCCCCTGTGGGTGATCCTCGCGGTCACCGCGGTGCTGATGATGGCGGCGCAGATCATGGTCGTCGTCCGCACTGTGCAGTTGCTGTTCGTCGTGGCGCTCAGCACCGCCGGGAAGGCCGGGACCGAGCGCGTGGTCTCCTACGCCGGCGAGCTGCTCGGCGACCTGCTGGCCGCGTTCAAGCACGCGGCCTTCCTCGCGCTGGTGCTGGTGATCTGGCGACTGTTCTCCGCGGAGGTCGGCACCGGCGCGATCGGCCAGTGGCTGGTACTGGCGATCGTCCTGGTCGTCCTGGTCATCAAGCGCGAGTCCCTGTGGGGGTTCGCCAGCAACGGCCGCCAGCGCGACGCCGGCGCCGCGATCGCCACCCGCCTCGCCGCGGGCATGGCGGTCCGATCCGCTGCGCGCGCGGTGATGAACCGTCGCGACCCGCGCATGCAGCACGCCCGGCTGATGCAGAAGCAGGCCAAGGCCCGGACCCGCAATGCGGACGGCTCCGGGACAGTGCCGGGGCAGCGGGCGCTCGGCGCCGCGCTGGCCGGTCCGATGGGCCCGCACCTGCGCGCCCCGGGCGCACACGAGCATCGCACCGCCGAGGATGCGCGCACGCCGCCGGTCGGCGCTGCTGGCGCCCCCGCGCCGGTGGCCGCGGCGCTCGGCGTTCCGGGCACGTCGCCGAAGGCGGCCGGAAACGCGGGCGTCGAGGTTCCGGCGGGCTCGGATGCGCTGGGGCAGGCCCGGGCGGACCGGGCGCGGCGGGTCCGGTCGACGCTCGACGAGCGCGACGCGCTGCTCGAGCGCAAGACGCTCGACGGCGAGCAGGAGCAGCAGGCTCGCACGCAGCTCGCTCGCCGCCGCGGCGAGCTGGCGCGCGTCAGGGATCTCCGCGGGGCCGAGCGCGACCCGCGCAAGCGGCAGGCACTGCGCAAGCGCGAGGTCAGCTTGCAGCGCCGCGCCGCGGCCTCGCAGGCACGCCTGGCGCGATCCGATCGGGCCCGGGACTTGGCGAAGGAGCCGCTGGCGGTCCGTCGCGAGAAGGCGAACACGTGGCTCCGCGCGCAGGCCAAGCTCAAGCCCGGGGCCGCCCCGCACGGGGCGGCACGTCGGCGTGAGTACCGCAACTACCCGCAGCTCGCCGGGCTCGCGGGGAGCAGTGCCCGGCAGTACCGCGACGGGTCCTCCGCGCAGCAGCTCGCCACCCGGGCGAAGGTCGACCGGGAGCTTCGCCGCCACCAGGCCGACGGCAAGGTGATGGCCAAGGACCGCGCCCGGGCCGCCAAGTCCGCCGCTCCCGTTGGGGGCGGGGAGAAGCAGGTGCCGTATCGCAAGGACGCGGGGCGTCACGAGCAGCGCAGGCAGGGATGATCCCGTTCCGACTCATCGCCGCTGCGGTGGCGATCGCCGCGCTGATCCTGCTCGGCTCGTTCATGGCCCTGTTCGGCGTGGCGGTCCCGTCGGCGACCGCGTGCACACCGGCGGGCATGTCACCCGTCCTGGCCGCCGCCGCGGCCGCAAGGCGTCGACCCCGGAGCGGTCGAAGGGCAGCGGGCGACGTTCCGCACGCTGCAGTCCGGCGGGGCGGTTGGCGATATCCCGCCGACCTACGCGGCGCTCTACCAGCAGGCCGCGGCGAAGTACAGGCTGGGGGAGTGGGCGACCTTGGCGGCGGTGGGGTCGATCGAGACCGACCACGGCCGCAGCCCGCTCCCCGGGGTTCGGTCCGGCACCAACAGCGCGGGCGCCGCCGGGCCCATGCAGTTCATCGCCTCCACGTGGGCGGCGTACGGCGTGGACGGCAACGGCGACGGCCGCCGCAACATCTACGACCCGCAGGACGCGATCCCGGGAGCGGCGAACTACCTGAGCGCCTCCGGCGCGCCGGGGAGCTGGCAGAGGGCGCTGTTCGCCTACAACCACGCGCAGTGGTACGTCGACGAGGTCCTCGCCCGCGCCCGCGAGTACCGGGAGCTCGGCGCCGGAGCGGTCGCCGGCGCCGACCCGAGCATGCAGCTGACCAGCTGCGCCGCATCGGAAGACGTGGCGGCCGGGGGCAGCTCGGAGGTCGGGGCGCGGATCGTCGAGATCGCGCGCGGCGAGCTCGGCGAGCTTGAGCGGCCGATCGGCTCCAACTGCACGAAGTACAACGCCCCCGGCTGCTACGCGTGGTGCTCGGCGTTCACGACCTGGGTCTGGCAGAGGGCCGGCGTCCGCGTCCCGATCATCCCGTGCTCCGGGAACGTGCTCGGCTGGGCGGCCGCCAACGGCGGCCGCCGTCTCGGACCGGACGCGACGCCGGCACCTGGTGACGCGATCGTCTACGGCACCGGGCCGACGTGCCCGGCCAGCGTGCACATCGGCCTCGTCGAGCAGGTGTTCCCCGACGGGCGGATCGCTACGATCGAGGGCAACGGCAGCGACAGCGCCGTCTCCCGCAAGGCCCCGTTCTTCCCCGCTCAGGCGCAGGCCTCCGGCCGGCCCGGGCCCGTGTACGGCTACGCCCGCCCACCCGGCTCGAGCACCACGACGGAGGACCGCACATGACCCGACGAACGCTCACCGTGGCCGCGGCGATCGCCGCGGCCTTCGCAGGTTGCGCAGACGACGACGCTGAGCGCCAGCCGGTGATCGAGGCGGCACCGGTGATTCGGCAGGCGCCGAGCCCGGCCGGCCAGGACCAGTACACGCCTGAGCAGGCGCGCAAGGAGCGCCGCGCGCAGGAGGCGATGCCGGCGCTGCAGGACCTCCCGTTCACGGGCGGTGGTGTGCGGGTCGAGCTCGTCGACGTCGCGCCGGACGGTCGGCTGGTCGTGAAGGTCACGGCCGCCTCGGAGCGGCAGGCGCGGCGTGGGTACCGCCGTTGGCTTGCGCGTTCCGGGGATTCCGGGGCGCGCTTCGTGCCGCTCTATCGCTGGACCGCAGCTCAACGATCAACGAAGGGACGACGATGAGACGACAGGACGACGAGACCGCGCTTGTGACCGGGGTGCTGGTGATCGCCGCCGCGTTGGCGGTCGCGGTCGCCGCGGCGTACGTGATGTGCGCCGGGCCCGCGTGGGTCGCGACCGGCCAGCTGCCCGCGGTGTGGCCGACGCTTGAGGGCGCGGTCCGTCTCCCTGGCGAGCTCGCGGATCCGGCCCGGGCGTTCGCCCCCGAGGTCGCCGGGCTGATGCCCGGCCCGGCGGGGTGGTGGGCGGTGTTCGCGCTGATGACCGTCGGCACCGCCGCAGTCGTTCTGCGGGTGTGGTTGAGCGTGGACGGGTTGCGCGGCCGCGCTCGGATCGGCCTGCGCTCGTACGACCCGCGCGGTTGGGTACGGACGCGATCGTGGGCGCGGCCGCGGGATCTCGCGCACCTCCGTACCGGCGACGGGGATTCGTGGACGATGGTCCGGCTGGATCGTCGGCTGATCGGCACGCAGGCCGAGACGCATGTGCTGACGGTCGCCCCTACCGGCGCCGGCAAGACGTCCGGTCCGGTGGTGACGTGGTTGCTGGAGCACGACGGTCCCGCGATCGTGACGAGCAGCAAGACCGACGTGCTGAAGCTCACGCTCGGCGCCCGCCTCGCCCGCGGACCCGTCTGGGTCTACGCGCCCTTGGTGCCGCCGGACGCACTCTCGGTGAGGGGCGCGGGGTGGACGCCGCTTGCTGGGTGTGAGGAGTGGGAGTACGCGAAGCTCATGGGCCGCTGGCTGGCCGCAGCGGAGGGCGAGTCGGAGAGCCAGTCCGACGGCGCGCGGTTCTACCGCCACGCTGCGGCGACGCTGATCGGCCCGCTGCTGCACGCCGCGGCGCTCGAGGCACGGCCGATGGCCGACGTCCTGATGTGGATCCAGACGCGATCCACCGAACCGGTCGACTTGCTCCGTGGCCGCGGGGCGGTGGCGGCGGCGCGGACGGTGCAGGAGACGTGGAACCTCGACGACCGCGCGCGGTCGCTGACCACGCTCACCGCGCTGCAGCTGCTCGACGGGTTCACCTATCCGACGGTGCAGCGCCTGGACCGTCCGGACATCGATCCCGCGAAGCTGATCGCTGGCCGCGGGACGCTGTACATGATCGCCCCGGAGTCGCTGCAGGAGATCACCCGCCCGCTGTTCGCGGGGCTGCTCGCCGCGGTGTTCCGCGAGTGCGAGCTGCACGCCAACCGCAACGGTCCGCTGGACCCGACGCTGCGCGTGGTGCTCGACGAGACGCGGCGGCTGGCGGCGATCGAGGACCTCCCCGGGCTGCTGTCGGTGTGCCGCTCGTGGGGCGTGCGGGTGGCGACGGTGTGGCAGGGGCTTGGGCAGATCGAGCAGCGCTACGGCAAGGCCTCAGACGAGGTCCTGGGGAACTCGTTGGCCAAGCTCGTCATGGGCCCGTTGCAGGACGAGCAGACCCGCGACTACCTGGTCGACCTCCTCGACGAGGAGCGTCATGTGGAGACCAGCTACGACGTGTCGGGCCCGCTCGGGCGGACGGCTCGGCAGCAGTACGACCGCGAGCGCGACAAGGCCCGGGCGCAGACGCTCCAGCAGCTCGGCCGCGGCGAGGCGATCTACCTGCACGGCCGCGACCTGCCGGCCAAGGGCAAGGTGCAGCCCTACTGGGAACGCCCAGACCTCACAGCAGTCATGCAGGCCGGGGACACCTACCTGGCCGAACGCCGGGCGCGAGCCGCAGATCAGACCGCCACCCGGAGGATTGCGGCCACCGGTGCGGTCACCGAAGGGGAGAGGACCTGATGGGCGTCGTCCCTCGTTGGTGGCTACCAGTGGATGAGAAGCACCGTGAGAAAGCCGGCCGCGAACATCCCGGCAAAGACGGTCAAGGCCGATCGCGCACGCTGCGCTGCCCCGCGCTTTGCCCGTCGTAGCGCGACAAGCGCTACGACTAGGCCGCCGATAGCGAGCCAGGCTTGGACCCAGGCGACCACCTGGAGAAGGTCGTCGCGCTCGGACTGGATGCCGGCGATGAGCGCGGCGCTCGGGACCCAGAGCAGCGCCAGAAGCACTGCGGCGACACTCGCAACCGAGACGCTCGCGCTTGATTTGTCCGTGGTCACTGCTGGCGGTCGCAGGACGATTTCGACTAGGGGTTCAGCCGTCGACGCAACGCGGCGGCGATTGCTATCCCGATTCCGAGAAGAATGACGGTGAAGATGGCGTTCAGCGGAGCTGCGCTGTCGGCGTCGGGGGCGATGTCGGGCACGGCTCGCATCACCAGATAGCCGACGAAGCCACCCAAGGTGACGGCAGCCGTCGCGTCCGCAGTAGTCGTCCGGCACGTCACGTACGCGACTCCGATCACCGATAGCGAGAGGACGAGCGAGAACTGCAGCCAGGTTTCGGCCATGCCGCCAGCGACGACGAAGACGCTGGAGAATGCGGCGGTGGCCGCCGCTAGACGGTAAGCAGTTCGGTTCACTGGCCTGCACAGCCTCCTTCCTCGCGCGGGTGCAGCGAGATCCTCGCGATGTATCCGCTGTTGTCGAAGCCCTGGTACGGCCCATCGGCACCCGGGTGGTAGATGTAGCGCCGATAGGAGCACTGCCGCTTGAGCGCGGCGACCGATTGGCTGCGGACGGCGTCCCAGTCTCGGTCGGGCTGGTGGTTGAAAGGCTTGATTCCGCCGCCTTCGTCGTCGGCGGTGGCCGGGTTGTCCTTCGGGAAGAAGACGAGCTTCTCGTGATGCATGCCGGCGATCATGAACTGGTCTCGCCGACCGTGAGAGGCACGTTCTGCCAGTGTGGCTTGTCTTGGCCCAGGGCTAACGAACGTGTCACCAGGCGCCATTTTGACGATCTCCGCGGCTGCGTCGCGATGGTTGCTGAGGAATCGGCTGGCGGCTGGCCGCTTACCGCAGCGACCAACGCCGGCACGGAAAGCGCTCAGCTGCAGGAGTTTTCGAGCGAAATGGCACTTCCTGACACGTTCGTTAGTACTGGGCCGAGGGGGGAGAGAACCAGGTCGTCCAGCCCTAGAAGGGGTATGGACACCTTGATCTCTTGGAGGGGCCGCGTGCGCGCGGTCGTCATCGGTGACGCGGTCAGGCTAACCGCCGAGCACCGCGATCTCGGCGCGGAGGACCCGGACACGCTCTGGGTCCTCGCGCTGGTCGCGCAGGCCCAGGCGTGGCCGCCCGACGCATTGTGGGACCAGGAGCTGGCCGCGCGAGCCGCGCGCACCACGCTCGCGCCGCCGGCCGACGTCGTCGCTGCGTGGTCGCGCGCGGAGGACCTGCGATCGCTGGCGGCTGCGCTCGGGGTGCCCTGGGAGGTCGCCCTGGCGCGGCTGCTGGACCGTGACGTGAGCGTCGCCTTCAGCGCGGCCGGGACGCCCGGGCTCGCGCGCGGCCCTCGACGGAGAGACGCTCGACGGCGCGCGCGCTGTCGCCGGTGATCTCCTGGATCTCACGGTAGCTGTGCCCGGTGGCCAGCAGGCCCAGGACCGTGCGCTGACGCTCGGTCAGCGACGCGGCCATCGCCGCGAGCTCCTCGCGCGCCACGGCCTTCTCGTGCGCGCTGGGCTCGCCGTTGTCGATGATCACGTCACCGATCGGAGCGTCGCGATCGCTGCGGGCGTGCGCGTCCAGGACGCGCCGGCGAGCGGTGATCGACAGCCAGCCGTACAGACGCGGGTGGCAGGTGAGGTCGACGTGCTCGCGCGTCAGCGCCAGCAGCCACGTGTCGGCAAGGGCCTCCTCGATCAGCGCCTCCGAGGCCCACGGCATCTGGCCGCGGACCTGGCGGTGCAGGCGGTCGGCGATCGCCTTGTAGGCGGCGGTGAACTGCTCGTTGCGGGTGACGGGCTTCATGGCTTCTCCTGACTCCCGCGCCTCGAGTGGCGCCGGGGTGGTCGTTGATGAAGCCGCCGGTAGCGGGACCGCACGCGAACGCACCCGCCACGATCAGCGCAGCGGGCCGGACCCGTAAGGGCCGGCGATCGTGGCGGGGCGGATTGCGCGCGGCCCCGCTAGGCATCAGGCAAAGCAACGACCACCCCTGCGCCGTCGCGAGACCTACGAGCCAGGATCAGGAAACAGCGTGGGTGCTCGTGTTCGCTGCACGCCAGCGGCGCGCGGATGTCGCTCACCGTGTGCGGCGTCGACGGCTGCGCGATGTTCGTCGGGAGAACGCGCCCGTGCAGAGGGTGGTGCGGGCCAGCAGGCGGGATTGGTCCAGGGGGTCCGGGTCCAGCGCGATCATCACGGTCCCGCCCACGGCCAGGTGCATGAGTGGCCGTTGGGTGCCGGGGGTCCAGGTCGGGCTTCCGGGCTTGATCGGGCACAGCGCGAAGAGCCGATTCAGCTCGTCGGCGATCTGGTCTTCGGGCAGTTCTCGGACGCGTTCGCGGTAGCGCTGGATGGCGTGGGCGCTGACCCTCACGGTGACCGCTTGTCCGCTGTTGAGGTGGCCGTCGACGAGGATGTCCCGCGCGATGTCACTGGTCATCGTCGTTGGCCAGTCGAAGGAGGCGGTAGGCCTCGAGGTCGTTGATGAGCTTGGAGGCCTCTTGGCGGTTTGGCGGTTCGCCGCCGCGCAGGAGTGCGGCGATGACGTAGAGCTGCTTGTAGGTCGGCGCCTTCTCCGCAGAGACCGTCTGCGGATCGACGAATGCAACGGGGTGCATGTCGGCTCCTCTTCGATGCAGTGGGCTGGACGTTCTCCTTTCGTTGTAGGACCTGGCTGAAAGGTCCGCGGGAGGCGGCGCGGCGAGCTATCCCGCGCGCGTATGAGGGCTCATGCCCGCGCGCATGAGGGCGCGCGCGCACGTCGCGCGCGCGCGTACGCGCGCGCGAGGCCAAACGCAACAACCTCACGATGCTGGCGCGCAGGCGCTTGGAAGTGCGAGATCAATGGCCGCCGATGGCGTGACCTGACCGCGCGGCGTGACAGGCGTCGACGAAGCGTCGATGTGCGATCCGCTGCGAACGGGTCGCGCGATGGTCGTGGGGGAGGTCGGGCCGTGCCACCGCGAGATCCGTCAAGAGGAGTGCGGCGGCGTGGTAGATCGCCGGCTTCGCGCGCGGTCCGCGAGCGAACGCTTCATGGCGTTCTCCGTCACTCGACACGAACCAGGCGCGGGCGAGAAACTCGAGGTCGTGCTGCGGCCCAGTGACGTCGACGATCAGCGCGCCAGCCGTCTTGCCCACGTATCGCAGACGGCACAGCCGTCCGAGCGAGACGCGCGTCGGGGGAAAGGTCCGGGTTTCGAGCACGCCAGGAGGGTCGGACGACCTACCGAACATCTGACACCGCATCCGACGGCGCGCGGCCGCAAGCGAGTCCAACTGCAGCCTTCCCGGCACAACCGCCGCGTCCTATTGCCGATAGGTGCTCGGACACGTCCCGAGAATCCAGTCGGTGTCCGCCGCGATCGGCAGGCGCCACCTAGTGGCCGACTCGCGGAGCATGTCCGGGAAAGGGCATTCTCGGACGTGGCAGCACGAGCGGGGGCCGCGAGGCCCGGCGGGCAGGCGCGGCGGACCGCTCCTGCCCGCAGTTAGCTACACCGCTCGCTGAGCGGCCTCGATTAGCTGGTCGCAGCATCCGGTGATGCTGAACTCGAGCCGATCTCCGCGCTGGTTCTTCAGGGTGGCTCGCGCTCGCTGGCCATGCTGCCGGCACCGGACCGACTCGATGCGTTCCGTGGCGGCCTTGACAGCCACGTCGCAAACTTCCTGCTGCATGCCGTCGAAGAACTGGCGCTGCGAGACGCGGCGACCGTTCAGCGTGTACTCCAGTTCGAATCCCATCGGGTTCTCTCTTTCCCGGCGAGCGATAGAGTCCGTCGCCGTAGTTCAGTGACGGGGCGGAAGTTGCAGCTCCCGCCCCGCCGGTTGCTGGCTACTTCTCGCGCCGGACGCCCTTGAAGGGCGTCCCGTCGGCCTTCTGGTCCAGGATGCGACCCGTCTCGGTGTCGCGCTTGGCCCAGTTGCCGCTGGGTGTCTTGAACTGCGAGCGCTGCTTCACGGCGCCCTTCCTGCCGGGTCCCTTCGGGGGGTTGGTGGCCATTGGCTACCTCCTGCTCGTGGGTTTCGAGACGTTCAAAACGCCCCATACCGGCCAAAGTCTACAAGGTCACCAAAGTCCTACAAGTCTTTAACGTTGACAAAGGCGCTAAGGTCACCATGCATCGGGTACGACAAAGAGAGGAAGCGACATCACCACGTGTCGCTTCGTCGGACTCGTCAACAAGATGAAGGAGCCATCGTGAGCAAGACCCAGGAGTTCACCGCGGTGAACGCCGACGCGGGAGCACTCCCGCAGAAGGACGTCTTGAACGTCCGGGAGACCGCCCGCGAGCTCGGCGTCCACGAGAACACGGTTCGCAACCTCGAACAGCGTGGCCAGCTGACCGCGATCCGGTTGCCCGGATCGGGGTTCCGCCGGTTCAAGAAGGAAGACGTCGATCGCGTTCGCGACGAGATGTTCAAGCAGTTCGCGCCCGAGACAGAGATCGGCGAGGAACGCGACGACATGCCGGAGCGGATCCTCAGCACTCCCGAGGACTACCACCAGTCGTAGTTCCGGCGGGTCGGGGCTTCACACTGGCCAGGTGAGCAGCCAGCCCCGGCCCGACGACCACCTCTACTACGAGGACCGCACCACCCACCTGCGCCAGGGGGACCTCTTCACGGGAGTCCCCATGGGCCTGCAGCTGCCGGCCGACGTCTTCAACCACGGGAACCGCAAATTCGTCTCGGGGCCGTTCGAAGTCGGATTCGCGATGTTGATCACGCCCTCGTGCTCAATGGCGGCACAAGGAGAGCCCGGCCGCTACGCGCATCCCTTCCGCACCGTCGTTCCGGTATGGCCACTGGAGGACCTCGTCGCGCAAGGTGCGATCAAGGAGGCCTCCTTGGACCAGCTGCGCAAGTACGACCACCTAGCCAACTATCTGTACCTACCCGCGCTTGCGTCGGCCGAGATGCCGGAGAGCCTGGCGTTGCTCTACGCCCCTACGACCCTCGATCACGGCTACCTCGAGCAGCAACGCATCGCACAGCTCTCGGTGACCGCTGCCGTGCATCTCAAGCGCCAGCTCGCCCGTCACTACGGGGGCAGCCTGTTCAGGCACGAAGCCTTCGACGATTAGGCAGCCGCCTGGTCCTCGTCGACGTCCGAGAGGACCCGGTGAGGGATTCCGTCGATCCACCAGACCGGCTCGCCCTCGTACTCGCCGGCCCATCCTTCGGCGCCGCAAACAAGGCGACATCGCATCGGGGGGACCCTGTCGTCGGCCAGAACGGGCATCCCGTAGATCTCATCCCAGGAGAGAAGCGCGAAGTTCGCTGGGTTAAGAAGGACGAGGTACGGCGCGTCCAGTCCCTGTTGCGCGTGCTCGTCGAGGACCTTGACTACCGAGCAGAGCAGGGCGCCCTCGATGTACAACGCATCGTCTTCGGAGTCCCCCCTCGAGCACCCGAACATTGTGGCACCTGCCGCGACGGAAGCCCATGGAAAGTCGACCACGTTGCGACCTGAAGCGTCGCGATACGGAGCATCGCGAATAGCCCACATCAAGCCCGGTGATAAACACGAGGACGGCGAAACCAGAGTGACGATTCGAAGTGGTCGACCTCTTGGCAAGGCCCCTCATAAAGGCACTTATCAGGGGCAAGCCGTCCGGGGCACCGTTCACGATCGGGGGCATGACCGATCTTCGTCTCGTCCCCGATCCGCTGCCGGCGGTCCCCGGTCTCTGGCCGAACGACACGCTCGAGGTCGATGTCTCCGCGCTCGTCGACGCCGAGCTGCGGCTGCTCGCGCGCGCGACCGGCGACCACCTGCCCGCCGAGCTGCAGGCGCAGGTCCTCGAGCTGAGGGCCCAGCGCGCCCGGGCCGGCGTATGACTCTGCGCGGCGGCCGCGTTGTTTACGGCGTTGACGCGGGCGCGCGCGAATACACCATCGCGGCCTGGCGTGTCGAGCCGCGACCCGTCCCGGGATCATGAGCGACCTCGCGCGCCGCGACGTCGTCGAGGTCCTCGACGGACCGGGGGAGGGGGGGAGACCTGCTGCAGGCTGCGCTCGGGGTCGCGGCCGAGCAGGCCGCGCCGAACACCCGCCGCGCCTACGCCGCCGCCTACCGCCAGCTCGCCGACTTCGCCGCCGCCCGGGCCGGCGGGCAGCCGGTGACCGCGGCCGCCGTCGACCGCGACCTGGTGGTTGCGTTCCGCGACGACCTCGCTCGCCGTGGCCTGTCCTCGTCGACGCTGTCCTCGAGGATGGCCGCGATCCGCCGGCTTGCCGACGCCCTGGAGCTCGACCCGCGGATCCAGCGGGTCAAGACGATCAAGGCGGGGGAGGAGGCGCCGGTTCGGGCGCTCTCGCTCGCCGAGTACGACGGCCTGCTGCGGATCCCCGACCGCCGCACCACCGCCGGGTTGCGCGATGTCGCGATCCTCGCGCTCATGGGCGACGCCGGCCTGCGCCGCGCCGAAGTCACCCGCTTGAACGTCGAGGACATCACCGAGCACGCCCGCCACCGCGCCGGCGCCCGCGACGCGATCGCCCCGACCCGCTCGCAGACCCGCTACGCCGTCGTCGTCCGGCAGGCCAAGGGCGGCAAGACCCGCACCGTCCCCCTCAGCAAGCAGGCGCTCGAGGCCGTCGCCGCGTGGTTCAAGCGCCGACCAGCATCGAGCGAGGAGGACCTCGTCGGAGCGCCGCTGTTCGTGACGCTCACCCGCAACCGGCCCGCGCAGCGGATGCAGCCCGACGCGATCGCCGAGCTCACCGCCAAGCACGCCACCACTGCCCGGCTGCCCGATGACCTTCGTCACCCGCACGTCCTGCGGCACACGTTCTGCACCCAGCTCGCAGAACGCGACGTGCCGGTCGAGCTTATCCGCGACCTCGCCGGCCATGCCGACGTGCGCACGACGCTGAAGTACGTCACGCTCACCGACGCCCGACGTGCCGACGCAATCCGCGACGGTTTCGAGCGAGGACGGGTCGCGCTGGAGCGGTTGTAAGAGCATCGGGCCGGATGTCTGTCAGCACGGAGGGGGCGGTGACGCGCCGATTGCACCGTTACGGTGCCGTCTGCTCCTGCGCTCGTGAGCCGGGGGGCAGGCTCGGCCTAGTCCAACTGGGACGCGGACAGAGCGAGTGTCGTTTCGGACCACAAAGGTCGCGCACTGTCGTTCTGCGTAGACGAAACCGCCTGGGTAGGGAATCCATTCCTGATCGGCACAACGGACGGCGCGTGGCGTTTGCCGGAGGATTGAGGACGATCGTGGCACTCGGGAAGGCCATCCCACTATGTCTACCCGGCGTCCTTCCTCGCCCTCAGCTGTTAGACGCAAAGTCGTTCGGCCTCGGACCCATAGTCCGATCTTTCCGAATCGCCGGCCGTCCGCGGCAGTGCTTTCCTGTAGCGCGGCGCCTACCGAGGAACCAAGGGGAAGGGCGAGTACAGCGTCGCGAAGCATGACAAGCCCGTCTGGAGTTGCTCGCCCACAGTCGTCGTTGCTGGTCGCACTGGGCGAAGCCGCTGGCTGCGGGGTCGAACTTGAGGGCTTGCTGTCGGTCCCCGTGGCGCCACAGCCAACGAAGACGGCGGCAGGCAACAGCCCCGCTGCCGCCGTCATCGCAGCACGCTTTAGGACCTGCACGGTCCTGAAGCGACGTACCCACACGAGCAGTAGAAGGGCCCTTGGTAGCAGGTGGAGCCCCGGGCGCACTCGCCGCACCCGTAAAGCCCGCCACTCTGGCAGCAGAACCAGAACTTCTTGTTGTATCCGCTCGGGCACGTAAACCCTCCGCTGCTTCCGCAGCCGGAGCAGCGCCGGTCGCTGGCGAGACCGCAGCATCGGTAGGGGTACGCGGACGCCTCGTCCGCTCCCGCTGCGGCTATTCCCGCAAACAGCGCGGCGCTCGCCGCAGTGAAACGACCGAGTACGCCGCGTCGGGTCGACTCGCTTTCTTGGTCAAACATCTGCACCGACATGGTCCTCCTTAGGTGGCTGTCAGGGTCAGGGCGGCAACGAGAAGCAGCCCAGAGATGGTGGCGTTCATGCCAGTGCGGCGGGCGTTGATCGCCATGGTGAGGTCATTAGTCGTGCGCGCGAAAGCTCCGGTGGGAGCACAGAGTGCGGCGATGGCAAGGGGGATGACGAAGCCCGCGGCGTATCCGGCTCCGACCCATGGCCCGGCGAGTCCCAGGAGTCCCACACTCAGCAACGCCCACGTGGCGAACGATGTTCGGTAAGTGGTCACCATCGCGCCTGTATCGACCCCCCAGGCAAATGAACCGGGGATGTCGCCGAGGCGTGCCGGCAGCATGCGCGGCGTCTGGCGAAGCAGAAGACTCCGGCGAACGCCCGTCAGCTCGAGAATGGCGAAGGCCAGAAGCACGATCGCCCCGAGCCAGATAGCGACTTGTTCTGGGACAGCGAGCAGCTCTCCGAGCGTCGCGAAAGCGCCAGACACCAATGTCGCAGATAGCAGGAAGCCTCCTCCTAGAGGCATGACCATCCTGAGGCTTTGACGTCTGCTCGTGCTCCTCACGGGAGCGTCGGGATCAAGTCGCATGACGCCGACAAAGGACAGGCCTCACGGGCTAGCGAGCTGCGCAAAGCCCGCCGCCATCGCCAACGCGAAGATCGCGACCTCATCCCACATGGTGACTCTCCTGCCGTGGAGCGGTTGCCTGCGGCAGCGCCGTTTTTACCTGGCGGACAGTGGAGATTCCGACAGCGCCGACGGCGCGGCCGTCTTCGACGCCCACCACCGAAGGGGCGACGTCCATGCCTAGAAAGCCTGCCAGGGCTTCATCGCTGTCGGCGAACACCTGAGAAGTCTCCGCGAGGCGGCGAAACGCTGGCGTTGCGTCAACGTCCTCGCTAGGGATCACGAAGATCGCTCGCCGGTCCGGCGCTGATGCATAGGCCTCGGCGACCAACCGGCAGGTACCGCAGGTTGCGTGAAGGAAGACAAGGCCGTGATGCCCTTCGAGCATGTCGGGCGGCAGGTCCACCGGCGCTTCGCGCAGGTCGCGCTCCTGGAACTCGAGCGCCATCGGCGAATCGTCCAGATCGAGGGTTCGTCGGATTTCGGCGAGTTGCCGGAATACCTCAACGAGCGCCGCTGATGTGATCAGCAGACCGCCAGATGCGACGAGGACGAGGACGGTCACCATTGTTTAAGCCGCTTCTGCAGCAAAGCTCTTCGTGCTAAGGCGCGCTTCGTCCATCGAGCGACGAGCCCCTCGCACCTTCCACCACGACGAGCCACCCAGGATGGCTACCGCTGCCGCAGACAGGGCTAGACCGAACGCTGCGCCCTCCGCTCCTTCGACAGGGGCATCACTCGGCAGATACCCGATCATAAGAGCAGGGACAATCATGACCAGCGCCACCATGAACAAGCTAATTTGCTGCTTTCCCAAAGACTTCGGCCGACGCTGAACCGCTCCGAAGCACGCACAGGGGACATCGATTCCTCTGCGCATCGCGACTGCTCCGGCGCCCGCGAACGCGGCAAAGACTGCTATGACGGCACCCGCGACGAGCTCGCTGGTGGGTGCCGTGAACGAACCGACACCAATCGCGAGTTCCACGATCGGTACTGCCACAGCGCCGGCTGCTGCGAGACGTTTCCGCATGCCGAGCGCGACAAGCATGTCGGACGTCTGTTCACGCGCGACAGCCTTCGCTGCTCCAGCGGCAAGGAGCAGCGACCCAAACAGCCAGATCCCGATGAGTGTCGCGCCGCTCACTTTCGGACGTCGTTCACCGCGTTCGCGTACCGAGCGCCGTCCTGTGGATCTGTCCAGTACGTGATGACCGCGCGGCCAGACTGGTCAGCTGGGTCACCGACACTCTCGTTCACCGCGAATGTCCCAGCGCTGGTTCCGAGCTCTTCGTCATCGGAGCGCTTGATGGTCGTAGTCACTGCCGAGGCCATAGACTGAAAGACCGTCGCGTAGACGATCGCGTCGTCGACGCTGTCGGACGCAAAGACAACCTCTTCGCCCGTGACGAAGTCAGTTAGGTCGGCAACGTCGCCTGCCAGCCCGTGCAACACCTCGCAGCCAGGGGCGAGGTGCACGACGACGGCCTGGCCCCCGACGAGTTCTACGCTCGCACTTTCCGCGCTTTCCAGGCTTCGGAAGGTGCCGGAATGGAAACCGTCTACTCCCGACGCGGACGCGGATCCGGGCGTTGCGATGGCATGCCCGACTGCGGTGATCGCGCCTAGCTTGAACAGGTCACGACGGTTCGTCTTCACTGCGTTCCTCCAGATAACTTGGTGACGCACGCTCTACCGCCCCAGCATGTCGCACATGACCGTTCGGCGTCAACCTTCTAGCGCCATGCGCCAGCGCCGGGAAGGTGCTCGGGTGCTACCTGCTGCATCAAGTCGCTGGCACTCTCGCGGAGCCTACGGCTGAACACAGCGACGTGCGCACGTTGCTTTACGGACTCCGCACCGTCGCCCCTAAAGTCTTCTTCTGCTTCACGCCAAGACAGCTCTACCACGATCACACGAGGCGGATCTAGTGAGTTACGACCAGCAGGAACATGTTCCGTTGACCTCTCTTTCGCACGGAGCGGGGTGCGGGTGCAAGCTCCCGGCGGCCGCGCTGCGACCCATCTTGGACTCGCTTGACGCACGCGAAGACTCACGTCTCATCGTCGGGAACCGGACGTCTGACGATGCCGGAGTCGTCCGGATCAGCAACGATCTTGCGTTGATCCAGACGGTCGATTTCTTCACTCCAATCGTCGACGATCCGTTTGACTTCGGGCGGATCGCCGCGGCCAACGCGCTATCAGACGTCTACGCGATGGGGGGGAACGCCGTTGTCGGCGTTGTCCTTGGTCGCGTTCCCGCTGGAGCGCCTCGGCGCTGGCGTTCTTCGAGAAGTCCTGCGCGGGGGGCTTTCGGTCATCGAAGCAGCGGGTGCGTTGGTGGTCGGGGGGCATTCGATCGATGACCCCGAGCCGAAGTTCGGATTTGCAGTGACGGGGACGATCCACCCAGACCGGATCCTCACAAACGCGGGGGCTCGCGTTGGAGATGCGCTTGTCCTGACCAAGCCGCTCGGAGTCGGGGCGATTACGACCGCGTTGAAGCGTGGAGTAGGCGGCAAGGAGTCGCTCGACGCGGCAATTGAAACGATGGGGGCCCTTAACGATCGAGCTGCATCGGCGGCTCTTGCGACGGGCGCTCATGCTGCGACCGACGTGACGGGGTTCGGACTCGTGGTCCACCTCCACGAGCTTGCGCTCGCTAGCGGCGTCGCCGCAGAAGTGGACGCTGACAGGGTTCCGGCGCTTGCGGGGGTTGACGAACTCTTGCGCGGGGACGGGGCAGTCTCAGGAGGCAGCGCAAAGAACCGAGCGTACTCTGCGGAGTTCACTACGTTCGACGCCGTCGTACCGGAATGGCAGCGGCGACTCGTCTCCGACGCAACGACGTCAGGAGGACTCTTGATAGCCGTGGATGCAGATCGGGCTGCTGAGATCCCGGGAGTTGTCATCGGTAGGCTGGTCGAGGGACGGCCCGGATCGATCAAGGTATGTTCGTGAGCGGTCAGACCGGGAGCGGCCAGGGCCTGGTGGCCTACCCGGCCTTCAAAGCCGGCGAGCCGCGGCAGCCCCGCGGTTGGGAGGTTCGACTCCTTCGCCGCTCCGCTTGCCGTGCCGCGCACGATGTTCGCTGAGGCTGAGATGAGACGACGTCTGCGCGAATTGCCGTCAGTCGACCGGCTCGCCGTGGCTGTCGCTCGAGTAGAGCTTGAAGAGCGCCGCGCCGCGATTCTGGCTGGAGACGACGACGTAGACGGGCGAGACCTGGTTGCCTGCGCGCACGATCGCCTTCGGCCATCGCTCCAACGTGTCCTGAATGCGACTGGGGTGGTCCTTCACACGAACCTCGGTCGCGCCCCTCTCGCCGAAGCCGCGCAACTCGCGGTCAGCTCGACAGCCCGCGGATACACCAATCTCGAGGTGGACCTGCTCTCGGGTCAGCGCGGTTCACGACACGATCATGTCGCCGACCTGCTTTGCGAGCTCACTGGGTCAGAGGCAGCGATGACAGTCAACAACTGCGCAGCCGCGACGGCTCCTTGCCACTTCCGCGCTCGCTGGTAAGGGAGCGGAAATCATCGTGTCACGAGGCCACTTGGTCGAGATCGGCGGCGCCTTTCGCATCCCGGAGGTCGTGGCGTTGAGCCATTCGGAAATGGTGGAGGTCGGCACCACCAACCGCACGCGCCTCGGGGATTACCGCCGCGCCATCACTGAACGCACGCGAGCCGTATTGCGCGTCCATCCTTCGAACTTCCGGACCGTAGGTTTCGCAGAAGAAGTCGAGATCGAAGCTCTTTGTGGCTTGGGCGTGCCTGTCATCGACGATGTCGGTTCCGGAGTGCTTGCCGACGACCTCGCCGTGCTTGCAGACGAGCCGTCGGTCCGGAGATCGGTCAGAGCGGGTGCCGCTGTCGTGGCCTTCTCCGGGGACAAGTTGCTGGGCGGTCCACAGTCCGGGTTGATGGTCGGACGCCGTGATGCAATCGAGCAATGTCGTTCTCACCCGCTGGCTCGAGCAGTCCGTATCGACAAGTTGTCGTTGGCGGCGCTCGAGGCGACGCTAGCGTTGTACCGCGATCCGGAGTATGCGCGACGTGCGTTGCCGGTATTGGCCATGCTCTGCGCAACCGACGAAGAACTTGCCGAGCGCGCAACCCGTTTGGCTGGCTTGACTGGAGGCCGGGTGAGTAGCGCAACGGCGCGCGTCGGAGGCGGGGCGCTTCCGCTTGTCGAACTCGCTGGGCCGGTCGTTACGTTGGATGCTGGCGCCCGCGGCGCTAAGGCCCTGGCGGCGGCGCTGCGTCAGGGGCAGCCCCGGTTGTAGCCCGAATATCCGACGGGGAGGTCCTTTTGGACCCTCGCACCCTTGCTGACGACGAGCTTGAGGCAGCCGCTGCGACCGTCCTTCTTGCCCTCCACTGCAAGACGGAATGACAGGACCACTGACTCTCGGTACTGCCGGACATGTTGACCACGGGAAGACCTCCCTCGTCGCAGCGCTGACCGGGTGCGATACCGACCGCTTGCCGGAAGAGCGCGCGCGTGGGCTCTCGATCGCTCTTGGATACGCGCCGCTGATCTTGCCCAACGGCCGTCAGATCTCGGTCATCGACGTCCCTGGACATGAGCGCTTTGTCCGCACGATGGTCGCGGGAGCTACCGGAATCGACGCCTATCTGATGGTGATTGCTGCCGACGATGGCGTCATGCCCCAAACCCGCGAACACTGGACGGTGTTGCGAGCTCTCAACATTCGCCGTGGCGTCGTCGCGATCACCAAGGCGGACATCGCAGACCCGGCAGCGGCATCCGCGCAGGCACGCGACCTGCTCGGACCCGACGTCAGTCTGATCCCGTGCTCGGCGCGCACCGGTCTGGGACTCGCCAACCTCACCGAACGGCTCACAACGATTCTCACGCACACTGAATCCCGCGCGCGCCATGTAGGGCCGGTCGTGCTGCATATCGATCGGGTGTTTGCGGTCAAAGGCGCCGGCACGGTTGTGACCGGGACCCTGTGGTCAGGAGTTCTGCGGCGCGGCGACCGGCTCGCGGTGTTTCCGATCGACCAACGAATACGGGTCCGCGACCTCCGTGTCCACGAAACCCCGGTCGACCAGGTCCCCGCTGGACAGCGGGTAGCCGTCAACGTGACAGGAGTGCACCGGGAGCACATCAAGCCAGGCGACGCGCTCGTCAGCACAGAGGCCAAGATCCGCCCCTCTTGGATCCTCGATCTGCAATCGAGTTTCAAGGATGATCCGTCAGGGCGCTACGTCCATTTGCATCACGGGACGCGTAGCTCTCTGGGACGCTTGGCCAGTCTCGGTGACGGTCGCTGGCAGTTCAGAGGACGCGACCCGCTGCTGGCCCGGGCCGGCGATCGCGTCGTAATCCGGGCCAGTTCGCCCCCGAACACGCTCGGGGGCGCGCTCGTTCTCGATCCGCATGCAAAGCGGCACCGTCCCAACTCGCGAGCAGCAACACACCGAACGGCTCGACCGGACCCCGGATACTCACCGCCCGATCTTGAGCCGAAGGCTTTTGGTGGCGGCCCGGCGTCCCTTCACCCCTAGCGAACTGGCCCTCGAGCGGCTGTTGCGCGACGCTGGCCACGAGCCCCCAGACCGGTCCACGCTAGCCGCGTTCTCTGAAGAACTTCGCACCCTTGTCGCAGCCGGTGTCGCCATCCGACTCGGCGGCACCATGTACGGCCACTCCAAGGCACTCGCCACTGTCAGGCACCAGGCGCTAGCGATTCTCGCGGATGAAGGGGAAATCACGGTAGCCAGGCTGCGCGACGAATTGGGGACCTCGCGAAAGTACGCTCTAGCGCATCTGGAGTACCTCGACGCGATTCGAGTCACAAGATGTCTACCCGACTACAGGAGGGTGGTCGTACGTCGTTCGTCGCGTGCCGATGGGAAACCTTCGTGAGTTGCGAGGGCTGTTCGTGAGTTCCGATGGCCCCGTATGCCTCGCCGAAGCCGCCGCCGGAGTTGCGTGCGAACTCGCGACAGTCGCGTAGGCCTCCGCTTGGGTCGACCGGACCGCGCTGGCGCGTGTCGCTCCGGGGGTGGTCACCTGCCACGAATGGTCCTCGCGGCGCGTGATGTCGTAGTCAGCCATGATCTTCCCTTACATACTCGACATGAAGCATGCAAATCGGCCGCTGTTCAGACTTCCGTCTTCGGTTTGTGCTTGGATTCCGGACATGCGTTTCGATGATTGCTGCCCCGAGGGTGTCGCTGGCCGGCTGCGCGTCGTACTGATGGACGTGTTGGGGGCGGTCTACGACGACAACAGCGAGCGGTTTGATCTGGATCGGTGGGATACGCCGCGCGGGTTCGGGATCACGACGTCGGAGAACGTCGCCGGGCGCTGTTCGAGGCGACCGAGGGGATGGATGGCGTGACGCCGCACTACAGCGAGCACACGTTCTTCCTGCGGTTGGACAACGACATCGAGGTCTACGTCTGCAAGGCGCCGCCGGGGACCATGTCGGCGGAGACGATGCGGTTTGACAGCTCGCAGGTGCGCAAGCGGATCGTCAAGCGCAACGGCGCACAGCTGCGCCTGGACGTCGTCAACGGCACTTTGACGGCGGTCGAGGACGGTCGCGCCCCCTACGTGGTGGTGGTGCACTTCGGGGACCCCGACAACGGGTTCTCCCATGCGATCGTCGGCGTCCCCTACGAGCTGGACGCCGGCACGTTGGGGTGGGAGTGGCACGAGCCGCTCACCCGCCCGGCCACCGGCGCCGTTGCCGGGGAGGAGGTGGACTTCGGGCTGCGCCTACGGGCGGTGCCCGAACTCGACGAGGCCCCGCAGGAGACGGAGGACTCGGGTGACGAGCGGGTCGTGGCGCTGCCTGCGGCCGCGGGCGACGACGACTTGGAGCTCGAGCTGCGCGAGTCCGAGGACGCTGCCGGTGACGAGCGCGACGATCGGTCGTGAGCGGCCTGGGATCTGCCGCGGCGCATTTCGATCCGCAGCGGCTGAAGCTCGCCCGTCAGCTGCAGGGCATCACCCGCACCGAGGTCGCCCGCCGCGCTGACCTCACGCCGGCATCCGTCAGTCAGTTCGAGAGCGGCACGCACACTCCGCGGCCGGCGACGCTCGCCCGGTTGGCGCTGGCGCTGAGCGTCCCGGCCGGCTTCCTTGCGGGCAGTGGGCAGCCGACGCTACTGCCCGACGTGCAGGACTCGTTCTTTCGCAGTCTGCGCCGCACGACCAAACGCGACCGCGAACAGGCCACAGCCCTGGCCGGGTTGGCCGCCGAGCTCGTGCGCAGCGTCGAACAGCGCGTCACCCTGCCCCCGTTCGATGACCTCGGCCTGCACCTGGACCCCGACAATCCGCCAGAGGCCGCAGAGGCAGCGGCGAGCGTGGTGCGTGAGCGCTGGGGGATCCCTGCAGACCGGCCGGTGGAGAACGTGGTGCGGGTGCTCGAGCGTCATGGGATCGTGGTGTTCCGCACTGCCTTGATCGACAACGACCAGACCTCGGACACCGTTGATGCGTTCTCCTGGACGTCCGGGCCGCGGCCCTTGGTGATGCTCGGCACGGCCAAGAACGTGTATGAGCGCTCGCGGCTGGACGCTGCGCACGAGCTCGGTCACATCCTTTTGCACGCCGCCGATCCCGAGCCGGCCAACAAGCAGCTCGAGCAGCAGGCCCAGCGCTTTGGCAGCGCATTCATCGCCCCGGCCGAGCTCATCACCGACGGCTGGCCCACCGGACGGCTAGACTGGCGCCAACTGCAACGCCTACGCACCGAGGTCGGCCTCTCCCTCGCTGCACTGCTCTACCGCGGCCGTGATCTCGGCCTCTTGGATGCGGCCGGGTATACCAGCGCGATGAAGTACCTCTCCGCCCGCGGCTGGCGACGCCAGAGCCCGGACCCCGGCCCGCCCCCGAACGGCCCCTGCTCATCACCCAGGCCCTCGGACTGCTGGCTGAGCACGACATCACCCTCGAAGACCTCGCCGGCCAGGCGCAGCTGATTGCGGCCGGCCAGCTACGAGACCGTCTCGGCCTCCACGCGCCCGGGCTGCGCGTCACGATTTGAGCTGAAGCATGGGGGAGACGACGACCTACGCCGGCCGCTATGTGCCGGGCTTGCAGCACGGCGGCGAGCGCACCGAGCTGAGCTGCACCACCACGACCCCCAACGGCGGCACCAGCCACGTCGTCCTGGCGTCCGGACCCCGCGTCGTCCTGGACTGGGAGACCACCGCCGACAAAGCCACCATCGCGGCCGCTGTGCTGCGTCACTGGCTTACCCGCCAGTCCGACCCCGACGAGCTGCACGACTTCCTGGACCAGCTCACCACCGACTGGGCCACGGGCACGGCCTGGGAGATCACCGGCCAGCAGCTGCGCGCGGCGGGGTTCGTGCCGTGAGCGATCGGCGAGCTGATGGCGCCTGATACCGGGACGGCGATCCTCGTGCTTGGCGTCTTTGTCTTGCCGGGGTTCGTGACGATCCTGCTGCGTGAGCGGCTCTACATCGTGCGCAGGGACGACGGCGCGTTTGACCGGCTCCTGCTCGCCTTGTTCTACTCCGCCTTGGTCTACGTCTTGGTCCTTGCCGTCGCGGTGATCGCCGGCGCCGATCGCGGGGATCTCATCGCGATCTACGAGGGCCGCCGCAGCCTTCGGCTCTCGCTGATCGTCGGCACCTGCATCGTCCTTGTGCTGCCGATCGTGATCGCCGTCGCGGGCGCCCGGTGGTCGCGATCGTCGTGGCGCGGCCGGGCGCTGAGGTGGCTCAAGCTCTCGACGGCGCATTCGACCCGCTCGGGGTGGGACGCCATGTTCTCTCAGGAAGGCACGGCGATGATCCGGGTCCGCACGACCACGGGCCGCATCGTCGGCGGCTGGTATGGCTCCCAGAGCCTTGCCGCCTACTCCGACCACGGCGGAGACCTGTTCATCGCCGAGCGATGGGAGTTCGACGACGACGGGTGGTTCAGCAAACCTGCCGTGGGGTCGCTCGGACTGTGGGTCTCCGCAGGCGAGATCGCGACGGTGGAGGTCTACGCTTCGACCGAGCCCTCGCCGCCGACCGACCCGTCAGACTGACCACATGCCCAAACCTCCGAACCCTTCGGGACCGAAGACTCTCGGCCAAGGCCCGCTCGAGGAGCGCGGGATGCGTCCGAACAGCCAGGCGCCGCGCCCTACCGCGCCCCCGCCCAAGCCCAGCGACACGAAGAAGTGACCGAGCGCGACGACCCTGCCGAGCAGAAGGAGCCGGCGGCTGACCGGCTGATCGAGGGCTGGGCGCCCGGGGAGAAAGCGATGGGCCCACGCGCCGCTGCTCCGCGGCCCACCCAGCCGCCCCCTAAACCGGACGACCTGCCCGAGCAACCGCTGCGGAAGAGCGGCGACTCATGACCCGCTAGAGCTGGCGGGTTGTTTCGGGGAGTCGCAGGGGTGGTTTGAGGGTGTAGTAGCGCTCGAAGGTCACGCCTCGTTCGGTGAGGGGGGCGGGGCGCGAGACGACGCGCATCTCGAGGAGGTCGAGGTGGCGTAGCTGGGTGAGTCCGTCGTGGATTCGGGTGGCGCTGAGCCCGTACCACTTGGCGGCATGGGTGACGGGCAGGATGAACTCGTCCTGCAGAGAGACGCAGATCAGCAGGACGAGCTTGGCGGACATCGAGAGTCGCTCGTCGTAGGCCATGCGCCAGTAGGCGTAGGGGAGCTGCAGGTAGTTGCCTTCTGGGACCGCTCGGTGCTCGTCGGTGGCGCCGGGGTGGGTGTAGGGGGTCCTGCTGCCGTCTTCGCGCAGCAGCACGATGCGGCGGTGGCGTCCCTGGCGGCTGGTGCGGATGAGGCCTTGCTGTTCCAGCCAGGTCCATTGCCGGGACATCGACTGCACTCCCGCCGTGGTTTCCGGGACGCCGACCATGCGCGCCCAGACCTTCGAGGGGGCGTGACGTCCCAGGGCTCCTTGCTGACCAGGGCGTGGCAGAGGAGGTAGAGGTCCAGTGCGGTGTTGCGTTTGCCAAACGCGCTGAGCGGTCCGCCGCCGATTCCGGGCCCGCCGCGCGGGTTGGGTCGCTGCACGAACGCGCGGCGTAGCGGCAGGGTTTCGCGGCCAGAGCGGCGCAGCAGTTCTTCGATCGCGGCGCGGCGCAGATCGGAGCTCATCAGCTTGAAAGCACTCGCACCCGGGTGATCCGGTCGTCGTTGCTGTGCACCAGCGAGATCCGCCGACCGTCGATCGTTTTCTCGCGGACCGTCCAGCCGTCGTAAGGGCTGACGTAGTGCTCGTAGGTAACCTTGCCCGTAGCGGCGACATCGAGCGCCTCCTCTTCGGAGACCCCCCAGTCCTGGAGGTCCTTGCGAGCTTGGCTCTCGAACAGCGGCATACGAGCAGCCTAGCTTCCTACGAGCTCCACGGCGACCGAATACGCCGCGCAGCTCCCTCGCGGCTTGGCGGCAGCCGAAAGCAATACAAAGTCCATGCAATGACCGTTATCAGGACCCGATACAAGACCCATACGAGGACCGATGAATGTCTAGAGGAGGCTGGGGTGCTGGGTTGAGGCTTTCGTGTTTGCCGACGGTTGCGCGTCTGGAAGATTGTGGTGCACATTCCGACCAAGGGAAGATCATGGCCTCCAACATCACCGTCAATGAGCGTGGTGACAGCGTCTACGTGACCGTCGTCCCTGACGCAATCCGCGATCGCGCCGAAGCGCCGGCGCCCTTCGTCTACGTCGACTACGACGCCGAGGGCCGCGTCGTGGGGTTCAGCGCCGAAGGCCCCGCCGTGCACGCCGCCATCGACATCTTCAACGACTGGCTTCGCGGGGACCGCAGCGAGCCGCTGGACCACCAACTGCCGCGCTGGCCACAACTCGTCCCCTCCGCCTGAGGAACAGCCGATGCCCGACACCTCACCAAAGAAGCCCGCTGACCGGACCGCCGAGGACGTCGCTCTCGACGAGGACCTCGACACCGCGACCAGCCCGGCGGACATCGCCCAGGACACCTTCAGCGCGACACGCATCGCGCAGATGCGCATGGACCGCGTCGCGCGCCTCGAGCGCGCTGCCTCATCGTCTACCCCTGCTCGGCCACCCCGGCGGCGCGCGGCCGCACGTCAGGCGGGATGAGCCAGTGACTCTGCGCCTGCGAGACCCGTAGCGCGGTCACGCGGCCGCCGCAGCTGGGCACACCCTCTGGCTCACCAAGCGTGCCGTCGGTCAAGCGGTCCATGTCAATCGACAGCCGCACGATGAACAGCGCCCAATCCAGGCCGTCCTGGATAGTCAGCGGCGTGTTGGGGATGAACGCCAACCCGTCCAGCCCCGCCGCCGCTTTCGCCGACAGCGCGATGCCCTGACGGTCCATCGCCGCCCGGTCAAAGCCCTCCAGAAGCCGCCGCACATACTGCGTGTTGCCTCGAAACAGAAAGCCCGGCTCATCGGTCGTGAGTTCCGCGGCGGCGGCGGCATTGGGCAGCCCGGGGACGACGACCTCCCGAACCTGCCCGACGCCCCGCCCGTCATAGCCCGCAACCAAGAACCCGACCTGCTTCAGGCCCAGGCCTGAACGCTTGGCCTCGGCCGCGATCGCGTCCTCAGCGAACTCGCGCAGATCACCGGCTACATCGTCCGCGAGCGTCCCCGCCTCCGACGAGCGCCGCGCCACGAAACTCCGCACCAGCCCCGAGATCGTGGAATGCCCGATCAGCGCCGACCCGTACGTCGCGATCCCCACCCCCGGATAGGGCGCAAACACCTTCTGCGCCTCGTCGGTCCTGATCCTGTGACGCCGCCCGCCGCGCAGCGTCGCTCGCCCGTCCCCGGCCAACACGATCCCGTCAGGAGCAACGGCAACGGCAACGATCGTCACAACCGCACTCCTCTAGTTCGCCGGCGTCGTCTCGGTCGTCACCTTCGCATCGCCAGCCGCCGCCTCGATCGCGGCCTTCACCGCGCTGGCAGCCGCATCAACCGGAAGCTTCAGCACCGCCGTCGTCAGACGCTCCAACGCCGTCTCCGGCTCATCCTTGGCCTCGACCTTCACCGACCCATCCTTGGCCACCACCAGAAAGTACCCGTACGCCAGATCGCGACTGCGGTTGATCTGCACCGGGTCCTTCGTCAGATCGATCACCGTACCGCCCTCAATCTCACGCCACAGCCGCACCAGGAAGTTCCCCAGCAACGCCGCCCCACCGAACACCACAGCCGCAGTCAGCGGATCCAGATGCTCCAACGTCTCCTCGAACTCGACACCCTCCACCTGCTCCTGCACAATTCCTGCCGAAGCTCGCGGGATATCACTCCCAATCTCAAGCCGCATCTCTTCTCCCTCTCTCAGATCTCAGCGCCAACCCGAACCTACCTCAGGACCCGGGTCGCGACGCAAAGCTTCCGACATCCACAGCGACTCACACCAACACTTCGTCGCAAGCGAACTAGGAGGGGCCTTGACGACGTAAGGGAGACTTCCTACGTGGCGCGAACGTGGCTTTCGATCCGTGTTGAACTCGTTGAGGGCCGGGGGCGCTCGTTCTGGCCTCGGCCCGGGCGCGATCTGGCGGCGTCGCGCTCGCACACATTCGCGCAGCTGGCCGAGGCGATCGATACCGCGTTCTCGCGCTGGGACCGATCTCACCTGACCATGTTCGAGCTGGGCGACGGCTCGCGGCTGGTCGGCCCGATCCCATGGGAGGATCCGAGTGAGCAGATGTGTCCGGCCGGCGAGGTCAAGCTCAGCCGGCTCGCGGCGGCGGAGCAGTTCGTCTACACCTTCGATATGGGCGATGACTGGACGCATCTGCTGACCGTCGCCGAGCACCGCGTCGACCCGCTCGAGAAGCTCGGGATCGTGCCCGCGGTCCCGCTCGCCTACTGGGGCTGGGGCGAGCTTCCCGACCAGTACGGCAGGCGCACCGCCCAGGACGACGGCGAACGCCCGCTCACGCCCGATCCCCGACGCAGCGACCTGCCTGCGCTCAGGCCATGGTGGGGCGAGGGCGCAAAGCACTACTCCGACTGACCTCGCCGCTTCCGACCGGCCGGTCGGCGGTCCATCGTCTGCGACGCATCCCCGCACCCGAAACTGAGTGCTGTGCGCCTCATGCTCGCTCGAGATGGGCGAGCTCGTTGCGCGCGTGCTGAGCTAGCGTCCGGGCTTCGTCGGCGCGGAGGCCGGACGTTGTTGCGGCAATGCGGTCGTAGGTGCGGACCTTCGCCTGCGCCAGGAGCACGCGAGCGTCCTCTTCGGTGACGCCGTCGGGGAGCTGTCGGTCGACGAGCCGCTTCGCCAGGTCGGTGACGAGCGCGATGCCGGAGATCCCGGGATGGGTGTCGTTGATCGCGTGGATCCCGGCGCTGACGGGCGCCTCGTCGCGTTTGGGGTCGGTGCGCTCGCGGTGCCGCGCGCTCCAGGCGTCGAGCCGGCGGAGGGTGCGCTTGGGGTCTTCGAGTCCGTCGGGGCAGGCCCACCAGCCCGGCGAGCCAGCCGAGCCCTCGCGCCCCGGGAAGATGATGCGCTCGCGGACCTCCTCGACGCCGGAGGCGAACCGGGCGTGGGCGGACTGTTTGGTGACGTCGCCGAGCTGCTGGCCGACGTCCTGCCAGCTGACGCCCGCTTCGCGCGCCGCGGTGACGGCGAGCAGCTGGATCTCCTCGGCCTGCTGCACGAGCTGGTGTGCGAGCTCGACGAGCTCGCGCGTGTCGTCCGGGTGGACGGTGACGAGCGAGCGTGCGCGGTCGCTGAGGTCCTGTGCGGCCGCGGCGACGGCGAGGCGGGCCTGGGCGTGCATGGAGAGGTCCATGCGGTGAGTGTAGTCTTGACCCCTGACAACCGTCCAATTACGTTGTCACACGTTGTTGGTCAGTTGTTGATTGACGTAATCATCATTATCGGGCGTGGCTCGAGACCGCTGCCGGAACGAGACAGGGACCCCGCAGAGCGAGGTCCCTGTCTTGCTTGTGTCCGCGAGGGCTGGCTATCGTACGCTCGCGCGATGTCGCCCATGCGACAGTCACATCTGAGCGATGCCCGAGGCCGCGTAGGACCCGTTGGGCTGCAACGTGTATGTCATGTTGGTCGCCGAGTTGTAGACGGTCTGCGGTCGCGTGAAGTCGGTGACGGGTTGACGCGTCCCGGCATCCCACGCCTTGCTGATGGTCCACGCGCCGCCGTTGTAAACCATCGTCGCCACAACGCCAGCGGCTACCGCCGCGACGAACGGCGCCACGGCGCGCGCGCCCTCGCGCTCGACGTACTCGACCTCGACGACTTCCATCTCTGTCCCTTCTTCAGGGGTATACGGCTCGGCACCCTCGGGGTACGGGCTTCCGTTGCTGGGCGGGTCGATCGGCATTGGTGCCCCCGGGAACGCGACTGGTCAGGTAGGCCGCACTCTGGCGCGATGAGGCCCAGCTTGCAAGGCCTCGCTGCCAAGATTCGGACGACGCAGGACGGCGCTCAGGGGCCGCTCGTTACGCGCTTTGGTCGTGGGTGATCACGATCGTTGTCCCGGCGCCTGCATCGAGGGTGTACTGCAGCGTGCGGTCGTCCAGCTCGATCTCGTCGTACGTGGTGCCGTCTAGCGGGATGCTGATCGTGCCCCCGTCGTCCGGGTAGCTGATCGTCACCGAGGAGCTCGATGCCGTGATCGCGGCATCGGTCCCGGCGATCGTCACGGTGACGCCGTCGCCGGTCGACGTGACGATCGTCGACTCGCCGATCTTCTCCAGACCTTGGCTCTTGAGGCGAGCCGCGAACTCACTTTGAGGGTACTCAGGCATCGGCCCACCTTAACTCTTGGGGGTTCTGCTCAGGGTCGGCGGGCGATCGTGATGGGTGCGGTGGTGCCGTCGGTGCCGAAGGGTGCGTGGGCGAAGACGATCTCGTGCTGGGTGAGCCGGACGGTCGCTCGCGAGGGGACGGCGTAGCGGATCCGGCGTCGGGATGGGAGTTGCAGCCCGTAGCCTGCGCGGGGGGCCGGAGGTGCTGCTGGCGGTCCAGACGGCGAGGGTGTCGTCGAGCGCGAGGAACGGCTGGTCGGCCAGACCGCCGTAGCGGGGGCTGAGGGTGATTGCGGGTGCTCCGCGGCGTCGCAGCACAGTGTTGACGGTCGGGTTGTCGGTGCTGCGTGTCGCGATGACGCGAGTACTGCACGCCAGGGCCTCGGCGTTGGGGTCTCGGGCATCAAGGCCCGTAGCGTGGCGCAGCGTGGCTTGAGTGTGTCGCTGTCGAGGTCGCGGCCGGGTCCGAGGTCGTCGACGGTCTTGCCGGTTCGGCGGTTACGGTAGACGGCGATGCACGTGAGGGCCTCGCCCGGCTCCCCGTTCACGCATCGTCTGATAGCCAGCCACCTTGTGCCGAGCGCGTCGACGACGGTTCGGGTGTTGGTCGTCGGCCGTGATCGGACCTTCCGGCTGCGCAGGTCGATGAGCAGCGCAGTGCGCTGGATGCCGTCGCGGTAGCAGCCCACCAGCGCGGTGCGATCATCGCCATCCAGTGCCACGCAGCCGCGGCGGCCGAGTCGGATGTCGAACACGCGCATGGTCTGCGTGTCACGCACGCGCAGACGGGTTGTCGCGGCTGCCGGGATGTACGCGATGTAGCGGCGGCCGTGGCCGACGACGCCGCGGGCGAACTGGGTACGTCCGAGCTCCTCGTAGCCGCCGGCCTTCGCGGTGTCGACGCGGACCGGGGTGATGATCTGGGGGCTGGCGGCGGCGGGCGCGGCGAGGATGCCGCTGCCCACCATGACGCACGCTGCGCTGAGCAGGCGCTTCTTCGGGGTGAGGATCATAGTGTTGGTCAGAAGTGGTACTTGAGGTACTGGATGGCCGGGGCTCCGAGCGTGAACCGTTCGGCGTCGCGCTTGGACTTCACCGCAAAGCGGTTCCACATCCAGAACCCGCTGACCTGGCCTTCGAAGCGGCGGACTGCTGAGGCGATCCGGGTCTTCTGTGCCGTGGTGCCACCGGGGCTTCCGAGCTCGGTGAAGTAGAACGGCTTGCCGGTGCGGCGCTTGGCCTCGTCGATGTCCTTTGCGATGCGGTCGAAGTTGTAGTCGTTGTCGGAGATCCCGGGGAAGTAGTCGATGCCCAGGAAGTCCAGGCTGCTTGCCCGGTCCCGAACATCGCCGGGGAGATCCGCCGGCACTTCCGTGACAAGGCGCCGACGATCCGGCTGCCTCGCGACATCCAGGAGCGCGCCGCGCTCCTGCAGACCGAGACCGAGCGGCTCACCGTCCGGTTGCAGCGCTCCCCGTCGGTGCCCGAGCTCGCGCGGGCTTGCGAGCTGACCGTCGAGGAGATTCTGGACGTGATGGCTGGTGAGCGCGCGCGGGCGGTCGGGTCGCTGGACGCCCCGGTCCTGCAGGACACCGCGACGCTGCACGAGCTCCACGGCGACCGTGACGGCGGGTATGCGCTGGCCGAGCACCGCGCCACCCTGGACGCCGCGCTCGGCGTCGTCGGGCCGCGTGAGCGCGAGATCCTGCGGCTGCGCTTCGAGGAGGACCTCACGCAGTCGCAGATCGCCGAGCGCGTCGGCCTCAGCCAGATGCACGTCTCACGCCTGCTGCGCCAGACCCTCGAGACCCTCCGCACTACATGCGACCACCCCACCTCCCTCTCACGGCCAGCTGAACGCGCAACGCGTGTCTCATGATGCCCAGGTTGTTGGCGCATCAACGGCGGCTGCAGTACGGTGACCTGGCGCACGGGCAGGGTGTGAGGGTTTCGACGAACGGGGGTTGTCATGGACGGGCTGGATCTTGTCGTGCGGGAGTTGCAGGTCCGTGATGGGCGGCAGGTGACCTGCCGGCAGCTCGCCGCCCAGCTTGGCCTGGAGGAGCGGCGGGTGCGGGTGCTGCTGGGCGAGGCCCGCCGCCTCGGGCACGCGGCGGCTATGGGGTCAAGCCCGTCGGGCGCGACGCTCTACGTCGCCGCCCACACCCCTCCCCACCCGCGCACGCCGCGACCCAGGATTTCGCCGCGGCCGGGTAGCCGCGCGTAGAGTGCGCTGGACCGCTGCGTGCCACCTCTCACGCGCGGACCGGAGCTCTCACACCGGCGTCCCCGATCCCACCTTGCGTCGGGGACGCCCGCTCCGGCCATGAGCGCCCCGGTGACCGTGTTCAGGCGCGGCGGTGCGCGACGGCCCGAAGGGCGGCGCGTCGTGCGCTTGCGTTTGGCTGCCGCCTTGCGCTTGGCGGCCTTGAGAGCTTTGCGGCTGGCCTTGAGTTGCTTGCGTAGCTTGGCGGCCTGCGCGCGCGCGGCCTTGAGCTTGGCCTGCAGCGCAGCGATTGTCCTGCTGCTGGGCCTGCAGACCGGCGACCTGGGCCTGCAGCGTGGAGAGCTGCGAGGTGACAGCCGCGAGCTGGTAGCTCAGCAGCACGCTTTGACCCTCGGCCCCGAGCGGCATCTCCGGCGTCCCGCTCGTGGCGATCGGGCCGAGCAGGTCGCTCTCGGCATACAGGTCGGCGTTGGGGTAGGCGGCGTGCTGGACGCAGGCGATCAGCAGCCCGGTGTCCGCGACGGTGAGCGTGTAGGTGGCGCTGGTGGCGTCGGGGATCGCCGTGGGATAGGGCAGCGGGGAGTTGACGTCGACCGTGTACCAGAACGTGTCCGTGCTCTGCGGCGGTGCGGAGAACGTGGCCGGCCCGCAGCTCAGGGTCTCCCCGACTACCGGGTTGCCGGTGATGGTGGGCGGGCTGGTGATGGTGGGTGCGATCGGCGGGTTGGGAGCGGTCGCGTAGGCGCGCAGCGCTGGGGCCGCGAGACGGGTGTAGACGCCGGGGAATCCGGGCTGCGCGCAGCCCTCGCCCCAGGACACCACGCCGACCAGGCGGTAGTCCGCCGGGTTGGCCGGGTCCGGGCTCGCGACGGTCGGGGCGATGATCGGGCCGCCGGAGTCCCCGTAGGGAGTCCCGGCCCGGGCTCGAGGCGCAGAACATGTCTGTGGTGCGGAAGGAGGAGCCGTAGGCGTCGGTGCAGGCGCTGTCGCTGAGCCGGTCCACCGTGGTGAAGCGCAGCGTGTCGGCGGTGTAGACGGCCCCGAACGGGCCGGGATCGTGCAGCGCCCCCACCCCGAGACCGACAGCGTCTTGCCCACAGCCCACAGGCTGTCGTCGCTGCCGCCCTGCGCACCGGTGATCGCGATCGGCTTGGCGTTGGGGACCGGCCCGCTCAGCAGCAGCAGCGCGAGGTCGTTGCGCGGAACTCCGGCGTAGGCGTCGGCGTCGGGGTTGACCGAGATCGCCGAGACCGTCGCTGCGGTGCCCACGGTCTGGTCCGAGAGGGTCGGGCGGTTGGCCACGACCGCGATGTCTGCCGGGGCGGTGTCGGTGACGCAGTGGGCGGCGGTTAGGACGCGGGTTGGGCTGATCAGCGTCCCGCCGCAGAACTGGCCCTCGACCGGGGCCGCTGCATCGACGAGCGCGACCTGCCATGGGAACCCGCCGGCCGGCACCTCCGACCCACCGACGATCCGCGGCGCGGCCTGCGCCGACGCACCCACCGCCAGCACGCTGACGACGGTCATGAGGATGGTGGCCGCAACGCGGCGTGAAAGCTTCACAGAAACCAGATCTCCTGCAGTTCGAAAGTGCCGACACGCCTCAACCGACGGAGCCCGGGCGCCGCCCTGAAGCATCGCGGTTCGTCTGCTGAATTTCTGTCCGTCAGGCGGCCCGATCGACGTCAGCCGATCGCCCGACACCCACCACCCAGAACTGGGGATGCGCACTGCACCGGGTTTGGTCTTGTGGCGCTGGCCGGGGGCTGAAGATGACGTCAGCGTGGAGAGCCGTCTCTGCGCTTCGCTGGCCGGACGGTCCGGAACTCGACACGGGGGCCGTTGTGCGGCAGGTGGTGCGGAAGCTCTGGAGCACGCGGTGGGAACGGCGGAAGCCCGCAGAGTGTGTGCGGGCTTCCGGGACGTCGTTGATGCCAGGTCAGGCGCCGGTGCGGTGCCTGACGAGGTGCTGGACGCCGGTCGCGGCCAGCCCCCCGGCGAGCAGTGCCGCGACGAGCGCAACTGCGAGCTGCGCGGCGTTATCGAGGTCCAGCAGCATGGCGAGGACTCCGAAGACGACCATCGCGGTGACCGCTGAGGTCAGCGCGCGGGAGAGCAGTGCGGAGGGCATGTCAGCGATTGTGGCAGTCCTTGCTGCTGCGTCCGAACCAGCCGGACCACAGCTGGGCGTAGGGGCCTGGTAGTACAGGCACTGGCCGTTGGCGCGGGCGTCGCGGGCGGAGTTGATGAAGTTGTAGGCGCGAGCGGCGATGATGCCCTTGCAGGCGGCCTTCAGCGCGAAGTTGGGGATCAGGCTGCAGGCCTCGGAGATCGCTGCGGCGGTGCCGGCGGCACCGACGGCCAGGGACGCGACGCGGTTGGTGACGTCCTTGGAGAAGGTCGCCTTGATGGTCAGCCAGCCGGGATCGAGGTCGACGCTGGGGTCGGCGACGACGGGGTAGCTCACGCCCGCGGTGCGGTGCTCGACGATCTGCACGACGTCGGTGCCGTCGATCTCGTAGCGGGTGGCGATCTCGCGGCCCTCGGCGTCCCGCGCCCACGGTGCGGGCAGCAGCGCGGCGGTCGCGCCGTTCTCATCGAGGACGGCGATCGAGCCGTCGGCCTGCTGCTGCAGCGCCGCAGCGGCGCCGCCGAGCGCGAAGCGGTAGGTGGTCGGCGCGTCGGGTGAGATGATGTGGATGAGCGCGCGGGCGCCGGCGATCGTCGGCTGCACGGCGATCTGGTTGTCGGCGTGGTCGCCGTCGTAGATGGTGGTGGACCCTGCCGGGGTGCCGGCACCGTCGGCCGGAAGGCCGAGCGTGATCTGCGGCGTGGCGAGCGAGACCGGCCCGTCGGCGGCCCCGGGGTGATCTGCACGTCGGCGCTCCCGTCAGACGGGGCGTCGATGCCGCTCGGCGCGACCGAGCCGGCCAGGCCCTGTTCGGCCAGCGCCTGGTCCAGGTCGCTGACCACAGCGCTGGTCGGCCCGTCGGCCAGCGCCATCGAGGGGGCGAGGGAGAGGGCAGCGGTCGCAGAGAGTGCGAGCGCGGCTGACGCAGCGACACTGGCCAGCACGTGAGGGGCACGGCGCATGGGGAAAGGTCCTCTCCCGGTCGGGTGAGAGGGGCGGTGCCACGTCTCTCGTAGTGAGAGAGATCGTGACCGCCGAAATACGCCTTGTCTGTCTGTCCAGGCGACCACGTTTGCGTCCCATAAAGCCGTCCGCCCGACGCGCACCCGCGGTTCTGGGGATGCGCCCCCGTCGTTGCCTAGCTCATCGGCGCGGACCGGCGTCGTTCGAGCACAGCGGCGGACGAGGGTGCGACCGATTCGGCGTGCGCGTGGTCGGC
>NZ_WLYW01000005.1:0-17336 GCF_009707605.1 Conexibacter sp. W3-3-2
CCGCTGCCCCGCGATACCCGGGCGATCCTGCGACGCAAGACACTGCTGGGGGAGGCGTACATCGAACTGACCCCTGGCAACCGCCAGGTCGGAGCTCCGATGATCGCGGAAGGCGGACAGATCCCCGACGCGCATGTCGGATCGACCGTCGAGATCGACGAGGTCCTCAAGGCCCTCAACCCGCCAAGCCGCCGGAACCTGCAGCGGTGGCTCGCCGGCTGGTCAGACGCCGTCGACCGGCGAGCGCAGAACATCAGCGACATCACCGGCATGTTCCCTCGGTCGTCGACGACGCTGGCGGCGTGCTCGGCGTGATGGCGCGCCAGCGCGTAGCGCTGCGGCGACTGACCGCCGACGCGGGCACGGTGTTCGCCACGTTCGGTCGCCGCGACCAGTCGACCCGGAAGCTGATCTCCTCCGGGAACGACGTGTTCCGCGCCACGGCGTCTGAGAGCCGCGCGTTGTCGGCCACGATCCGCGCACTGCCCGGGTTCCTGCATCGCCTGCGCACCCTTTCACCGGTCGCCGGCCGCCTCTCACGGATGCTGAGCCCGAGTCTGCGTGAGCTGCAGCCGGTCGCGGGCCAACTCGACAACACGGTTCAGGGCACCGAGCGCGTGGGCCTTGAGCTGCGGGCGACCGCCCGGCCACTCGATGGCGTCACGCGCCGCGCGAGCAGTGGCCTGCGCGCGCTGCAGCAGGTCGTGCAGGTCGCCGGGCCGCTGCTGGACCGGTTCTCACCGCTGGCGGGCAACCTCGTGCCGGCCGCGCAGTTCCTGAACGCCTACCGCACCGACTTCACGCGGTCATGGGCGATGACCGCGGCCGCGACCGAGAAGACGGCGCCATCGGCCAGCGGCCGCCAGACGCACTACGTGCGGCTGATCATCCCGCTCTCCAACGAGACGCTGAACATCGCCAAGGACCGCTCGCCGTTCAGCCGCTCCAACCCCTACCCGGCGCCCGGCGGCCTTACATCAAAGACCTGCAGGCATTCAGCTGCCAGCACCTGTCCAATCCGCCGCCGCTGGTTCCGCCGATCATCGGCCTGGGAGGCCCGCCACCATGCAAGGCGCAGGGCCCGATCGACGCCGGCGGTCGACACCCATCGATGTTCCCCCAGCTCGTGCAGGCGGCACCGTGAGCACACCGCCGTGTCCGAGACTCCGGTAGGGCTACTCTGGCTCGATCGCGAGCTTCCAGACCGCGTCCAGCGCGTCCAGCAGTCGGCCTTCGTCCACGCGTGGAGACGACAGGTGCTCGGTGAAGACCCGTTCGGTCATCCACACCAGCACGTAGGCGCGGGCCAGCGCGACCTCTGGGTCGATCCCGGGCGCCTCGCGCGTGATTCGCAGTTCGGCGCTCTGCAGGAAGCGCTCATGGAGCAGGTGCCAGAAGGCCGCGACCTCGGCGTCGTAGCTCACCGTCTCCACGAGCGCGCGGACCGTGCTGCGATGGCGGGTGAACGCCCCCAGCACCGCCTCGAGCGTGGAACGGGGGCTTCCTTGGGAGGCCTCCAGCCACGGAGCGGCGCTGGCCGCCACATCGCGCTCCAACGCCTCACCCAGACGGAGAACCAAGTCACGCTTGTCGCGGAAGTAGGCGTAGAACGTCGGGCGCGAGACGCCGGCACGTCGCGTGATCTGGTCGACGCTGACCTCAGCGAACGAGGCTCTTCCGTGAGCAGATCGGTCGCCGCCCGCATGAGGCGTTGCTCGGTCTGGACGCGCTTGGCCTCCGTCGTCAGGGATCGCCGCGAAAGGCTTGGCACGCGATCCAGCGTAGTCCACCGCGGCGCCCGCTGATCGCGCGAGCCCTGTTGCTCGAGGAGGCCGGTCAGCGTGTGGCGCCAATCAAGATCTTGACACGAGATTTGACATCGCGTAAAGTTGTGCGGGTCCGTGTTGTCGTCCAGGGAGTTCCCGTGAGCACCGCCACCGTTGACCTCTCGCAGGTTGACCTCGGAGACTTCGATCTCTGGGATCCGCGTCCGCCGTACGAGTTGTTCGCCCAGATGCGCCGGGAGGCCCCGCTGCACTGGAGCCCGCTCAAGCGCTTCCCGGAGGAAGGGGGTTCTGGTCGATCACGCGCCACGCCGACATCAGGGTGATGACGCGGGGACTACGAGACGTTCTCCTCCGAGCGGCGCGGCATCGTCCACGTCGACGACATCGGCGTGCCGCTCTTCGTCCAGCAGCAGCAGATGATCTCGATGGACCCGCCGCGCCACGACCGCCTCAAGCAGCTCGTCGGCAAGGCCTTCACCCCTAACCGCATCGCCAGCCATGAGGCCCACGTGCGCAAGATCGTCAACGGGGGTGCTCGATCGGGTGGTGGACCGCGAGCAGTTCGACCTCGTGCTTGACGTCTCACGCCCGATCCCCGCCCGCGTCATCGGCGACATGCTCGGCATCCCGGAGGAGGACGACGAGAAGCTCATCGACTGGACCAACATCTTCACAGCCTTTGAAGACCCGCTGTACGCCCCGGAGCCCGGCCAGACCGACCTCCTCTTCCAGGAGATCCTCGAGTACGTCGGCGCGCTGGTCGAGCAGCGCGTCGCCGCCCCGACGGATGATTTGCTCACGGCGCTGATGGATGCCGGGTCGCCGGGGAGAAGCTCAACGAGCTCGAGCTGCCGTTGTTCTTCCTGCTGCTGATGGCCGCGGGCAACGACTCAACCCGGGCTACCTACAGCTCGACGATGCTCGCCCTGATGGAGGACCCCGAGCAGTATCAGCTGCTCCTTGACCGTCCCGAGCTGATCCCCGCCGCTGTGGAGGAAGGGCTGCGGTGCTTCCCCGCGTTCCCGTTCATGGGCCGGACCGCCACCAAGGACGTCGAGCTTCACGGCCACACGATCCGCGAGGGCGACCGGGTCCTGATGTGGTACCTCTCAAGCAACCGTGACGAAACGGTGTTCTCCGAGCCCGAGCGCTTCCACATCCAGCGCGAGGACATCAAGGAGCACCAGGCCTTCGGTGCCGGCGGACGACACTTCTGCCTCGGCGTCGCCCTGGCACGCCTGGAGCTGCGCGTGTGGATCGAGGAGACGCTGCGCCGGATGCCCGACCTTGAACTCGCGGGCGAGCCCGAACGCATGAAGGCGCTGTTCCTCAACCAGTACAACACGATGCCCGTCCGTCGGCGCGGCTGAGCGCGATGTCCGTCCGCGACCGAGGCGCCGGACCGGCAGTGGCCCGCCCAGAAGATCCAGCGCTCGCCCGAGGCCGGGCTGAGCGTCGGACGCTGCAGGTTCGCTGCCCGGCCGACTCGCGGCTGGTCGGAACATGCCTGATCGACGACCCCGCAGAGGTCGTCCGCCGCGCGCAGGCGCTCCGCGAGGCCCAACCACAGTGGGAGGCGCTCGGGCCCGACGGCCGGCGCCGGTGGTTCGACCTCCTTCGGGACTGGCTCTGCGACCACGCCGACGAGCTCTCCGCGCTGCTCCAGGCCGAGACGGGCAAGGCCCGCCGCGACGCCGAGATCGAGGTGCCGGTGCTGCTCGATCACCTGCGGTGGATCGGCGGCAACGCCGGCGACTGGCTGGCGCCGCAGCGCCGCCGCCCACACGGGGCGACCGTCGTCGGCAAGGAACTGCACCTGCTGTACCGGCCGCATCCGCTGGTCGGGATCATCAGCCCGTGGAACTTCCCGCTGGGCCTGGCGTTCATGGACGCCATCCCGGCACTTGCGGCCGGGTGCGCAGTGTTGATCAAGCCGTCCGAAGAGACGCCCTTGACCGTTGCTGAAGTCGTGCGCGGCTGGCGGGAGGACCTCGGGGCCCCGCCGATCCTCGACCGGGTCGTCGGCGACGCCGGCACCGGCGAGGCGCTCGTCGATGCCGTGGACTTCGTGCAGTTCACCGGGTCCACCAAGACCGGCCGACTGGTCGCACGCCGGGCCGCCGAGCAGCTGAAGCCGTACGGCATGGAGCTCGGTGGCAAAGATCCGATGATCGTCATGCGTGACGCCGATCTGGCTCGTGCCGCGGCCGGGGCGGCGTTCGGGGGCCTCATGAACAGCGGCCAGACCTGCGTTTCGGTGGAGCGTATCTACGTGGAGGACGCGGTCTACGACGACTTTCTCCACCTGCTCGAGCAAGAGGTCGCTGCCGTCCGCCAAGGCGCCGGAGACGTGCGCCAGCGGTTTGACCTGGGAGCGATGGCGACTGCGGCACAGCTGCGCCACGTCGAGGAGCAGGTCCGCGACGCGGTCTCCCGTGGCGCCGTCGTCCGCTGCGGTGGCACATGCCTGGACGGCGAGGGCGACTTCTTTGCCCCGACGATCCTCTCCGAGGTGGACCACAGCATGCCGCTGATGCAGGAGGAGACGTTCGGACCGGTGCTGCCGGTCATGCGCGTGAGCGGCCTGGAAGAGGCGATCACGCTGGCCAACGACTCGCACTACGGCCTGTCGGCGTCGGTCTGGACGCGGGACCTGGAGCGCGGGCGGGCGATCGCCAGCCGGCTGGACTGCGGAGCGGTCAACGTCAACGACGTGCTCGCCAACCTCCAAGCGGCCTCGCTGCCGCACGGAGGCTGGAAGACCTCCGGGATCGGAGCGCGGATGGGCGGCGCCGCCGGCGTGCAGAAGTACTGCCGCCAGCAGGCGGTCGTCGTCGCTCGCCTGCCGCTGCGCCGAGAGCCCCACTGGTACCCGACCACGCCCTGGAAGGGCGCGCTCATCGGCGCGCTGCTGCGTGCCCTCGGCGGGCGCGGACGCCGACGCCTGCCCGCCTGCCGGGGCGCCGCGCCCGCACGGACACGAAGGGGACGATCTCATGAGCACGACGGTGTCGCCCGCCGTGCGCTGCGGCGCACGTGAACGCCCCTACCCCGAGCTCTTCGCGCGGGCGCTGCGAGTGGCCCGCGGTGTGCATGAGCTCGGTGCGACGCCGGGAACGCGCATCGCGATCGTCCTGCGCAACGACGTGGCGTTCCTGGAGATCAGCGCCGGGGTACGGCTCGCCGGCGCCGTCCCCGTTCCGGTCAACTGGCACTGGCAAGGCGCCGAGCTTGAGCACCTGCTCCGCGACAGCGCCAGCCGGATCGTTTTCGTCCACGAGGATCTCCGCGCCGGCGTAGCGGCTGCGGCACTCGACGGCAGCACGATCATCACCGTCCCGACCGACAGCGAGGCAAGCGATCACCCCGCCGCCATCGAAGGTGGCGACGAGCTCTCATATGAGTCGTGGCTGGCCGGTCTTGAGCCGTGGGACGGTGCCCTCGCAGAGCGCACCGATGAGCATGATCTACACCTCGGGCACCACCGGACGGCCGAAGGGCATCCGCCGCGCGGCGACCACGCCCGAGCAGGACGCCGCGATGGCCGAGCTCTTCGTCACGGGGATGCGGCTGGCGCCGGGCATGCACACGCTGGTGCCGGCGCCGCTCTACCACACCGCACCGAACGCGCACGCGCTGTTCGCCGCCGCGCTGGGCATCGACCTGACGATCATGTCGCGGTTCGAACCGCAGGAGTTCCTGCGCCTGGTCGACGCGCACAAGATCAACCACGTCCAGATGGTCCCGACGATGTTCTCCCGGCTGCTCGCGCTGCCCGCGGCGGTCCGCGAACGCTACGACATCTCCTCGCTGCAGACCGTGGTCCACGCCGCAGCGCCCCTGCCCGGTCCACGTCAAGCGCGCCATGATCGACTGGCTCGGACCGATCGTCCTGAGTACTACGGGGGGCTCGGAGAGCGGCATGGTCGTGCTCTGCGACTCCGAGGAGTGGCTGGCCCATCCGGGCACCGTCGGGCGCCCGATCGCCGACGCCCACGTCCGGATCATCGACGCCGACGGGGCCGACGTCCCCACCGGCCAGGACGGTGAGGTGTACGTCCGCCCGCCGAGCGCCTGGCCGGACTTCACCTACGAGGGCGCGGCCGACAAGCGCGCAGAGATCGACCTGGACGGCTGGTTGACGCTCGGCGACGTCGGACACCTGGACGCCGACGGCTTCCTGTTCCTCACCGACCGCGTCAAGGACATGGCCATCGTCGGCGGCGTCAACGTCTATCCCGCCGAGATCGAGCAATGCCTGATGAGCCTTGCCGGCGTCCGCGACGTCGCGGTCTTCGGCATTCCGGACGAGGACCTCGGCGAAGTCCTCGCCGCGCACATCGACATCGATCCGAACACCGTCCTCACCGAGGAGGATGTCCGCGACCACGTCCGCCGCCACTTGGCGAAGTACAAGGTCCCCCGCGTGGTGGTGTTCGACGATGACCTGCCGCGGGAGGACTCCGGCAAGCTGTTCAAGCGACGGCTCCGCGACCGCTACTGGCAGCAGCGCAGCCGCATCTGACGCCGGCAGGGGCGGGGCGGCCCCGGCGGGTGTGCCGCGGCCGCAGGGCAGACACGCCCGACGCCGCCCTTCGCGCGCGGCCCGCTCGCCCCGACGACCAACACAGGAGCAAGACATGGAACTCACACAGGCCCTCCACCGCGCCGTCGACCAGGCACCCGCGCGGCCGATGACGCTCTTCGGTGAGCGCGAGCGCAGCTTCGCCGAGGTCTGCGGGCGCGTCGCGCGAATGGCCGGCGCACTGCGGCAGATCGGCGTGCAGCCGGGCGATCGGGTCGCGATGTTGTCGCTGAACTCCGACCGCTATCTCGAGTACCTCTACGCCGTGTGGTGGGCCGGAGGGGTGGTCAACCCGGTCAACATCCGCTGGAGCCCGACGGAGATCGCCTACTCGCTGCAGGACTCCGACACGCGCGTCCTGCTCGTGGACGATGCGTTCACGGCGATGATCGCCGCGCTCGCCGCGCACGAGCATCCGGTCACCACGCTCATCCACACCGGCGAGCAGCCCACCCCGGAGGGCATGCTCGCCTACGAGCAGCTCATCGCCGACAGCACCCCGGTCGGTGACGCGCGGCGCGGCGGCGATGACCTGGCGGGGATCTTCTACACCGGCGGCACCACCGGGTTCCCCAAGGGCGTGATGCTCTCCACGCTTCCCTGCTCTCCTCCGCGCTGGGCAGCCTGGCCAGCGGTGAGCTGCTCGCGTCCGGCAGCCGCTTCCTGCACTGCGCGCCGATGTTCCACCTCGCCGACCTGGCCGCCTGCGTCGCGCAGACCGTCCTGGCCGGAACCCACGTCATGGTCCCGTTCTTCGAGCCCGTCGCCGTGATGCAGGCCATCGACCGCCACCAGGTGTCGGCCACGATGCTGGTTCCGACGATGATCCAGATGCTGCTCGACCATCCTCAGTTGGCCGATCACGACCTGTCCAGCCTGAGCCACCTCATCTACGGCGGCTCACCGATCTCGCTCGGCGTCCTGGAACGCGCCACCGCGCGGCTGCCGAACGTGAGCTTCACCCAGTCCTACGGAATGACCGAGCTCTCACCGGCAGCGACGCTGCTCGGACGCGAGGACCACGCCGCACGCCGCAAGCTGACCTCCGGCGGCCGCGCGGCCCCGCACACCGAGGTGCGTATCTGCGACCCGGACGGCAACCCGGTCGCGCACGGCACCGTCGGCGAGATCATCGTGCGCGGACCAAACGTCATGCGGGGCTATTGGAACAAGCCGGAGGAGACCGCCGCCGCCGTGCGCGACGGCTGGATGCACACCGGGGACGCGGGCTACCTCGACGACGAGGGCTACCTCTACGTCGTCGACCGCATCAAGGACATGATCGTCACCGGCGGTGAGAACGTCTACTCCGCCGAGGTCGAGAACGCGCTGAGCCTGCATCCCGCCGTCGCCGCGTGTGCGGTGATCGCGCTGCCCGATGAGCGCTGGGGTGAACGGGTCCACGCCGTCGTCGTGCTCGCGCCCGACCAGTCCGTGACGACCGACGAGCTCCAGCAGCATGTGAAGAGCATGATCGCCGGGTTCAAGACCCCGAGAAGCATCGACTTCCTGGACGAGCTGCCGCTGTCTGGCGCCGGCAAGATCCTCAAGCGGGAGTTGCGCGCGCGCTACGCCCGACAGCTCGCCGGCTCCTGAAGAACAGAGCCTTGAGGGATCGACTGGGACCCGAGCGCGGCGCACGTCACACCTCGGGGCCTGAGCCGTCGGACGGCTCAGCCGCGCGAGTGGCCGTCGTCCTGGTCAGGTGGCCACTTTGCTTCGCGCGGCGGCCTGTTGGTGGTCGCGCTCGCGGACTTCGGCGAAGCAGGCGCTGCACGCTGGGCAGGTGCGTGAGAGCAGCGTCGGCCAAGGGGCCGGCGATGCCTCGCAGCGCGTAGAGCGGTAGGTAGGCGCGGGGGTAGATCGTGCGCGCCGCACGGCGCTCGATGCCGCTGGCGACGGCTTTGGCAGCACCGCTCGGCGCCGCGCGACCGCGCACCGGCGCGGGAATGAGGGCTTCAAACCGCGCGGTTAGCGGGTCGTCGGAGAACGCCTCGACCAGCGCGGTGTCGATGAGGCCGAAATGTGCAACGCCGACTGTCGTGCCGGTCGGGGCAAGCTCGATGGCGCTGGGCGCGGGCCAACGCCTCCACGGCCGCTTTGCTCGCACCGTAGGCAGCCCAGGCCGGGGCCGGGATGAATGCGGCCACCGACGAGATGACCACGACGTGGCCCTGACGCGCGACGACGTGGCACGCCGGCCCAGAGCGTGTGCCAGACCCCGTGAAGATTGACGTCGAGCACGCGCCGCTGGTGCTCGCGGTCGCCGGCATCGACCGTCGTCGAGACCGGGCCGATCCCGGCGTTGGCCACGAGGACGTCGATGCCGCCGGTCTCCTCAGCGATCTCGCCGCAGGCCTGCTCCAGCGCCTCGAGGTCGGTGACGTCAACCGCCCGCGCGAGCGCGCCGCCACCCAATCGAGCGGCGGCGGCGGCCGCGGCGTCTGCGTTGATGTCCAAGAGCGCGCACCGGGCCCCGCGGCTCGCACACTCCTGCGCGAGCGCGAGGCCGATACCGGCGCCCCCACCGGTGATCAGGACCGTGCTGCCGCGGAGCTCTAGGCGGCTCATGAGAGGGACTCGCCGTGGTTGTGGGGATGAACGGCGACGTCGACTCCGGCCGGTGCTCTGCCGGGCGCACCGACCAAAGCTGTGGTTCGCATGGTGGAGATCCTCATGGAGGCCAGCGTGCCATTTTCGCGGCGTGTTGCCCATGATGCGAGCGGACAATCACCTGATGGTTTCGGACATGATGTGGGGTGGCACCTGCCTGGGACTTTGCGCGCGGCCCGTCTGGGGTCGCCATCCTCCATGACGTGGGCCTCGAACACGGACTGAGCAGCGAGCAGCTCCTGCAGGGCGCCGGGCTCACCGCGCTGCAGCTGAAGGACCCCGCCACGATCGTGCAGGGTGCCCAGGGAGATGCAGGTGGCGCGCAATCTCCTTGCCCGCCTTGGCGCCAATCCGGGTCTCGGCGCCGAGGTCGGTCGGCGTCATCGGCTTCCCACCATGGGTGTCTGGGGGTTCGTGGTGCTGACGAGCGCCAGCGTGGGCGACGCGATCCAGGTCGGTCTGCGCTACGTGCATCTGAGCTCGGCGTTCCTGCGCCCCGAGGTCCGCCCGGAGGCAGACGTGCTGCGTATCCTCCTTCACGAGGACGATCCCGGAGGATGTGCGCGGGTTCCTGGTCGAACGCGAGCTCACCGCGATCTCCACGATCATCGAAGCGATCCTCGGCGAGATGAGGGAGCTGGGCGACCACGCTTTTGCGCTGCACGTCGACGGGCCGCGGCGGGAGCTCGTGATCGCGAACGCCGTGCTTGCGCGGCCGATGCCGCAAGCAGACCCTTCCATCCGGCGCGCGGTCGAGGCTGAGTGCGAACGGCTGCTCGAAGCTCGCCAGCGGAGGTCCGGAGCCGCTGCGCGTGTCCGTGCGCGCCTCCTGGAGCAGCCCGATGCCATGCCCTCGATGGCTGACCTTGCGTCCGAGCTGCACCTCGACGTGCGTACGTTGCGACGCCACCTCGCGGCGGACGGCACAACCTTTCGCGCTCTCCGGCAAGAAGTCTGCACCGTGCTTGCGGTGGAGCTGCTGGAGACTGTCGGCCTCGGCGTCGGTGAGGTCGCTGCGCGCCTGGGCTACTCCGACGCGACCGCGTTCACGCATGCGTTCACGCGTTGGAAGGGTAAGCCACCGAGCGCGCTGAGCTGAACGCGATCCGCGGCGGCCGCCCGTCGCCAAGCCCTGTTACTTTTCAGTCGCGCGACTGCTATCTTGGTGGACATGGCTCCAGCTCGCACATTGCCGCAGGTCCCCGCGCCGGCGTTCCGGGTCGGTCTGCGGTATCTCGCCGGTCCGGTCCTGCGCCCCGGTGTCCCGCGTCAGGTCCAGCGGCTCGCCGCCGACGTCGGTGGCATCACCTCGTCGCTGCCGCGCGGGACACGCGTGCGCTCGGAGGTCGTCGGCGGTATCCCGGGGAGTGGGTGAGCGCTCCTGGCGTCGCGCGTGATCTTGCGGTGCTGCACCTGCATGGGGGCGGGTTCGTGCTCGGCTCGGCGCGATCGCATCGCGGCCTGGCGGCGCACCTGAGCTCGGCGACGGGTGCGCCGGTGTTCGTGCCTGACTATCGCCGCGTCCCCGAACATGCGCACGGTGCCGCGCTCGACGATGCCGACGCCGCGTTCGGGGGCTGCTGGAGCTCGGCTACGACGCCGCCTGCCTTGGGCTGTCCGGGGACTCCGCCGGCGGTGGGCTGGCCTTGGCCTTGGCGATGCTGCGTCGGGACGCCGGGCAGCCGCTGCCGGCCGTGGTCGCGCTCATCTGCCCGTGGCTGGACCTCGGCGTCGACCTCGCCGGAACGCGCCGCGACAACACTCGCGACCCCTTGCTGCGGGCATCCGCGCTGCGGCACTGGGCGGCGCTCGTGGCACGGAAGGCCGACGTCGCCTCGTCCGCGGTGTCGCCCGGGCGCGGCGACCTGAGCGGTCTTCCGCCGATGCTGCTCCACGCGGCGGGTGATGACCCGTTGGCGGTCGACGGGGAAGCGCTGATCCGCGCAGCGGGTGCGGCCGGCGCTGACCTGAGTGTCGAGCGTTTCGACGGGCTGTGGCATGACTTTCACCTTCAGGCCGGCCGCCTCGCTGGCGCGGACCGGGCGATCCAGAGCCTGGGCAGGGCGATCGCCACCCGGCTTCATCGAACGGTCCGGCCCTTGCGTGTGGCGATCGTCGGCGCCGGCATGTCGGGTCTGTGCATGGCGCACAAGCTGCGCGAAGCCGGTCACGGCGACGTCGTGATCTTCGAGAAGGCTGACGAGGTGGGAGGCACCTGGCGTGAGAACCGCTACCCGGGCATCACCTGCGATGTTCCGAGCCGGTTCTACTCCTACAGCTTCGCCCCGAATCCGGACTGGTCGATGGGGTTCTCGCCCGGGGCGGAGATCCAGGACTACTTCGTCCGTACGACGGACCAGCTCGGGCTGCGAGGGCTCATACGGTTCGGTGAGGAGGTCACCGAGGCGCGCTGGCAGGACGGTCGCTGGCGGCTGCGTACGGCAACCGGATCGGAGGACGAGGCGGATGTCCTGGTCACGGCCGCCGGCATCCTGCATCACCCCAAGATCCCCGACATCCCGGGTCTGCAGACGTTCGCCGGCCGCGTCGTGCATTCAGCCCGCTGGGACCCGTCGATTGACGTGGAGCGCTGCCGGGTCGGCGTGATCGGCACCGGATCCACGGGAGTACAGCTCACCACGGCGCTCGCGGGTCGGGCGCGCCATCTGACGCTCTTCCAGCGCACGCCGCAATGGGTCCTGCCGGTCCCCAACCGTCGCTATCCCGCCTCCACGCGGTGGGTCTTCCGCCATATCCCGCCGCTGAACCGGCTCGCGCACGGGTTCTACCAGAGGCTCATCGAGGCGATCTTCGCCAAGGCCGTGGTCGCGCCCCGGCTGGGAGCGCTCGGTCGTCTCCGCGCTGGTGCGCCTGAATCTGCGGCTGGCCGTGCGGGATCCTGAGCTGCGGCGGCAGCTGACGCCCGACTACGTGCCCCTGTGCAAGCGGTTGATCATGTCGGCTGGTTTCTATCCGGCGCTGCAGAAGGACGCGGTCAGCCTCGTGACTGCGGCGATCGACCATGTCGAGCCGCGAGGCATCGTCACCGCCGACGGTCGCTTGCACGAGCTCGATGTGTTGATCGCGGCCACCGGGTTCGACGCCCACGCCTACCTGCGACCGATGCGGGTCATCGGACCCGCGGGACGCACGCTGGAGGATGCGTGGGCCGACGGGCCACGCCTATCGCACGGTTGCCCTGCCGGGGTTCCCGAATCTGTTCACGATCCTGGGCCCGCACAGCCCGGTCGGCAACCAGTCGATCATCTCGGTGTCCGAGGCGCAGGCGCAGTACATCGTGCAGTGGGTGGACCGGTTGCAGCGTGGCGGCGTGGCCCACGTGACCCCGCGCGAGGATGCCACCGCCGCGTATGTCGCCGAGTTGCGGGAGGCGGCAAAGGGAACCGTGTTCGCGTCAGGCTGCGTGAGCTGGTACCTGGATGCCGACGGTGTGCCCGAGGTCTGGCCGTGGAGCCCGGCCCGGCATCGGGCGATGCTGCGCCGGCCCGAGTTGCAGGACTTCGACCTCGAGCCGCAACGCGTTCGCGAGGGCGCCGTCGGATGATCGAGATCAGCCGCGTTCGCGAGGTCGCCGGATCCCGCGAGGAGGTCGCCGCGCTCGTCTGCGACCTTGAGCGCTGGCCCGAGTGGTTCGTCCTGCACAAAGGCTGGATCGGAGAGGTCCCGAGCGAGGCGGAGATCGGCCTGCGCTTCCGTCACAAGGTCCGCGCCCTCGGGATTCCCGGCGAGGTGAGCTGGGAGATCACCGATCTGGACGTGCCCGCGCGATTCGCGGCTCGCGGCAAGGGGACCAGCGGCGCGAAGATGGAGGTCGACTTCCGCATCCGGGAGCGCGACGGTGGCAGCTGCGTCGCGTTCACGGCCAAGATCGGGGGCTTCGCGCTGCGACCGTTGAAGGGGCAGCTCGAGCCATGGCTGGGGACGAGGGCAGACCGGTCGCTGGACCGGCTGTCGGCGCTCCTCGCCGAGGCCTGACGGCTGGTAGCGCGTTATGCGCTGGCGGGCTGTGTCTGGCTGAACAGCACCGCGAGCATGTCCGGGTCGCCGAGCATGTTCCAGTCGGGAGAGATGAGCTTGACGTAGCGCTCGCAGTACAGCGCCTGCTTGGCCATCAGCACGAGCGACCGGGGCATCCTGAAGCCGTACTTGGCTCCCATCGCCGCGATCTGCGTGAGGATCTCGCCGTAGGAGATCTCGGCGAGGGTCTGCTTGAGGAGGGGCCTGACGAAGGCCTCGAGCTCCTCGGCGGAGGACCCCAGCGCGCCGGGCCGCTCGACGGCGCCCAGGCCGTACACCGCCCGGGACAGCTGTTTGTAGTCTCGCTCGAGGAACAGCGCCGGGATCGTGACCCGCAGCAGCTCCAGATCGCTCGGCTCGAGGCGTCCGCAGATCCCGAAATCGATGAAGGCCACGCGCCCGTCGGCATCGACGAGGAGGTTGCCGGCGTGCATGTCGCCGTGGAAGAACCCGTGGACGAACGCGGACGCCAGGAATGCGCGGACGGCCTCACGGAGCGCGGCGGGAAGGTCGAGGCCGGCGGCCGCGGCGCCTGGCAGGTCGTCGATCCGGGATGCCATCCACGCGCTCCATCGTGAGCACCCGCGCGGTGGTCAGCGGCCAGTGAACTCGCGGAGTGCGAACGCCGTCGTGCCCGCCGGAGCGAGCGAGGTTCGCGCTCCAACGTTCCATAGAACGCGCCTCGGTGACGAAGTTCAGCTCGTCGTCGAGCGTGGCAGCGAAGTCCTCCACGACGCCCACGGCGTTCGCCATTCGTCCCAGCCGCGAGGCCCGCTCAAGACCCCGGGCACCGTGGTGCAGCAGCCGCACGTCGGCAGCGAGCCGACCGCGGATCCCCGGACGCTGCACCTTCACGACGACCTGCTGGCCGTCCGCCAGGGTGGCGGCGTGTACCTGCGCGATTGACGCGGAGGCCAGCGGCTGTGGATCGAACGTGACGAAGAGCTCCTCCGGGGGCGCGCCCAGTTCGGCGCTGATGAGCTCGCGGATCGTGTCGATGGGTGCGGGCGGCACTTGGTCCAGCAGCGGGCGCAGCTCGTCGGTGATCGACGGCGGGAACAGCCCGGGGCTTGATGACAGCAGCTGCGCGAGCTTCACGTAGGTGGGCCCCAGCTGCACGAACGTCTCGCGCAGGGCGCGGCCGGTCCGCTCGTGGCGGGTCTGCGACGGTGCCGGGGTCAGCGCCGGGCTGCCCGAGGGCGTGCTCACGGTCGTGCAGGGGGAAGGTGCGGCCGGTGCGGCCGTGGTGGATGAGGTCGACATGGTGATGTTCACCGGCTCCACGGCGACCGGCCGCCGGGTCGCCGAGCAGGCCGCACGTCGCCTGATCCCGTGCTCGCTCGAACTCGGCGGCAAGGACGCGATGATCGTCTGCGAGGACGCCGACCTGCACCGGGCGGCCCGCGCCGCGGCGTTCTATGCCCTGCAGAACGCCGGCCAGATCTGCATGTCGATCGAACGCGTCTACGTCGAGGAGCCGGTGCACGACTCATTCGTCGGCCACCTGGTGGAACAGGTGCGGTCGCTGCGCCAGGGCCACGGCGGCGCCGGCGAGGTGGAGGTCGGCGCGATGACGACCGCCGCGCAGCTGGAGCTCGTGAGCGGCCACGTCCAAGACGCGCTCGCCCGCGGTGCCGTGGCCGTCACCGGAGGGCGCCGCGGCCCAGGTCCCGGCCGGTTCTTTGAGCCCACGGTGCTCACCGGCGTGGATCATTCGATGCTCTGCATGACCGAGGAGACGTTCGGCCCGACGATCCCCGTCATGGCCGTCGGCAACCGTGAGGAGGCGGTCCGGCTGGCCAACGACTCGCCCTACGGTCTGGCCGCGTCGGTCTTCACAAGCGATGCACGCGCCGGTGAGGCGCTGGCGCGCCGCCTGGAGGTCGGCAGTGTGGTGATCAACGACGCGCTGATCTTCTTCGGTGCCCCGTACCTGCCGATGGGAGGCTGGAAGCAGTCGGGCATCGGCGTGCGCCACAGGATCGAGGGGCTGCACAAGTACACCCGCCCGCAGTCGATCGTGGTCGGCCGCGACTGGCCGGTCCGCGATCCGCATTGGTTTCCCTACCGGCCGTCCGTCAGCCGCACGCTCCGACAGGTCCTGCGGCTCAGCGCCCGGCGCTGAGCCGCACGACCAAGGCGGCCGTCAGACGGTCGCGGACGCCGGCTTGTACATCGTCACGACGACCGCTCCGCCGATACCGATGTTGTGCTGCAGCGCGACCTTCGCGCCGGCGACCTGACGCTTGTCGGCCTGCCCGCGCAGCTGCCAGGTCAGCTCGGCGCACTGTGCCAGACCGGTCGCGCCGAGCGGATGGCCCTTGAGATCAGCCCACCGGACGGGTTGACGACGGGGCCGTCGCCGCCGTAGGTCGTGGCCTCGCGGTCGATGAGCAGGTGGGCCTCCCCCTCGGTGGCAAAGGCCAGGCCTTCGTAGGTCACCAGCTCGTTCGCACTGAAGCAGTCGTGCAGCTCGCAGACGTCAACCTCGTCGGCGCCCGTCTGCGCCTGCTCGTAGACCTCGCGGGCGGCCCGCGCGGTCATCTTCGCCCCAACTGCGCTGATCGCGCTCTTGTCCTCGAAGGAGGAGGCCATGTCGGTCACCATCGACTGCCCGACGATCTCGACGGCCTGGGTCCAGAGGTCGTGCTCGTCGACGAAGCGCTCGGAGGCGAGCACCGCGGCACCGGACCCGTCGGAGGTCGGGGAGCGCTGCAGACGCGTCAGCGCGAGCGGCTCGTAGATCATCTTCGCCCGCTTGATCTCGTCGAGCGTGTAGTCGTCCTGGAACTGCGAGTACGGGTTGTTCACCGAGTGCTTGTGGTTCTTGTAGCCGATCCACGCGAAGTGCTCGGGCCGCGAGCCGTACTTCTCCATGTGCTCGCGTCCGGCCATGCCGAACATCTGTGCCGCGGGCGGCGCCGCTCTCGGGAGCGTAGATGTCGAAGAGCGTCGCGAAGTGGCGTCCGGTCGGCTGCTCGCGGTCCATGAAGGTCGCGCCGAGCGATCCCAGGTTCATCTTCTCAAAGCCCACGGCCAGTACGCAGTCGTTCAGGCCGCCGCGGATCAGGTTCGCCGCCAGGTAGAGCGCGGTCGATCCGGTCGAGCAGTTGTTGTTGACGTTGTACACCGGGATTCCGGTGATTCCCAGCTCGTAGAGCGCCCGCTCGCCGCAGCAGCTCGCCGTAGACGTAGCCGGCGGCGGCCGCCTCGATCTGCTCGTAGCCCACCCCGGCGTCCTCCAGGGCCGTGGTCCCCGCTTCGCGGGCCATGTCCGGGTAGTCCCATTGCTTGGAGCCCGGCTTCTCGAACTTCGTCATGCCCACGCCGATGACGAACACACGGTGCTTGCTCATTGTTGCCTCCCGGTCGAGTGTCTGCCTCCCGATCGGGCGGACTCCGCTGAGCCTAACAAATTTCTCGGTCAGGCGACTTGTTTTTGTGGTACGTTCGCCGAACCTGGGGTGGATCCCCGGGGTCCATGAGCACTACGAGCCCCAGGAGGGACGCATGCCGGAAGTCAGCCGCAGCATCGAGATCGACACGAGCCCCGACGAGCTCTGGTCCGTGCTCAGCGACCTCGCGCTACGGCGAGTGGAACGAGGTCCATGTCGGGTTCCCGGACGGGCCGCCGGAGCTCGCGGAGGGTGTGAGCTTCCGCGAGAAGGTCACGATCATGGGTATGCCCGGTGAGGCCACGTGGCGCGTCGTCGAGCTCGATGTGCCGACCAAGCTCGTGCTCGATGGTGACGGTCCGATGGGGGTCAAGCTCGCCATGTCGCTCGAGGTCGCCGCGCAGAACGGCGGCAGCAAGGTCACGATGACCAGTTCGTTCGACGGCCCGCCGCTGGCCGGACCGATGGGCGACGCGGTCGCCAAGGCTGGGGGCGAGGCCGCTGACAAGTCGCTCGCGAAGGTCAGGGCCTTGTTCGGGTGGAGGTGAAGCGGAGTCGTTCGGCTCCGGGCGCCACCCCCACGTGGGGTGGCGCCCGGAGCTCGGGACGGCCGGCAGGTCTTGTAGGTCTTCGCGGATCGACGCTGGAGAGGGGTCGGGTACCGATGGCATCACAGCTGGGTCATGTGACGGCGCGATCGTTCGACACGACGAGGCGTGGCGTCGATGAGGCCGGTGCGATCACCGTGCTCGCGGGGAAGACTGTGGTGTCACCCTGCGGCGGCCGTACTCCTACGGACCGAGTTCACGGCGCAGTTAAGCTGTTCACGTTGCGGCTTGTGTTGGTTTCCGATGATCGTCGCCTCGGTGGCGTTCACGTACGGTCCGGGCCGGGGTCCAGGCCGCAAACTTCCTCAAC
>NZ_WLYW01000006.1:0-25093 GCF_009707605.1 Conexibacter sp. W3-3-2
ATCTCGGAGATCGACGCGCTGGAGGTGATCGGCGTCGACTCGGTTCTGTTCCTGTGCGCGACCCGCCTGCTGGGCATGTGGCTCGTCCTGCCGTTCGTCTACTGCGGGTCGATCGCCGTCGGCTTCGGTGGCGCCTACCTGGCCGTCGTCCAGCAGGTTGGCGAGGTCAGCCCCGGCGGCTACCTGCAGATCTTCTGGCAGTTCCAGAACCCCGTCGACGTTCTCTACTCGGTGATCAAGGCCATGGCGATGGCCACCTGCGTGATCTTCGTCGGCCTGTACTACGGGTACTTCGCCGGGGAGGTCCGGTCGGCGTCGGCACCGCCACCGCAAAGTCGATGGTCGTCAACATCCTCGGGATCCACGTCATCGGGATGCTCAGCACACAGCTGTTCTGGGGAGGGCACGCACGTGCACCGATCGGCGGCTGAGCTGCCGCGCGTCTCTCGCGCCGCTCGCGATCCTGGTGGCCGTCGTCACGCTCGTATTGGTGATCGGTGGCGGCGACGGGAGCTACGAGGTGCGCGCCCGGTTCCTGGACGCCGGGCAGCTCGTGAAGGGCAACCTCGTCGAAGTGGCCGGGCAGCGCGTGGGCAAGGTGAAGGACATTCGCGTCACCGACGACGGGCGCGCCGAGGTGGTGCTGCGCATCACCTCCGAGCGCTACCGCCCGCTGCACCGCGGCACCCGCCTGACCATTCGCACCGTCGGTCTGGCGGGCGTCGCCAACCGCTACATCGAGGTCCAGCCCGGCTCCAGGCAGGCCCCTGCGATCGCCGACGGCGGCGTGCTGCAGACCGATGCCACAACCGGCATCGTGGACCTTGACCAACTGCTCGACGCCTTCGGACCGCCTGCTCGCCGAGACCTCCGGGCGATCATCGTCGCCAGCGCACACGGCGTGCGCGGAAACGCCCGGGCCACCAACCGGCTGCTGCGCTACCTCAGCCAGCAGTCGGCCAGACCCGCGCGCTGCTGGAGGACGTCACCGCGGACGACGCGGCCGTCGGCCGCCTGACGGACGCCGCATCGCAGGTGGCCGCCGCGCTGGCATCGCGCGACGCCGACATCACCCCGGGCATCGACGGGGCGGCGAGAACCCTTGCTGCCGTGGCCGGCGAGCACGACGCGCTGCGCTCCGCTTTGCGCCGTGCGCCAGACGTCCTCGGGCGTGCGCGCGGCACGCTGCGAGGTGTGCGCCAGACGCTGAGCGCCGTGCGCCCGGCGCTGCGGGGAGGCCCGGCCGGCCGCTGGGCCGCTGGCGACGCTGCTGCGCCGGATCGTCCCCACCGCACGCGCCGCCGCTCCCGTGCTCGGCGACGTGGAGCAGCTGCTGCCGCCGCTGCGGCAGACGCTCGCGCTCGCGCCCGCACTGGCCGGCACCGGGGTGCCCGCGCTGCGCTCGACGACCTCGGCCGTCCGCAGTGCCGCCCCGATCTTCCGCGGCCTACGGGCCTACATCCTGGATGTTCTGCGCGGTCTCGCGACCGGTATCGGTCCCGCCGCCGGCTATTACGACGCCAACGGCCACTACGCCCGTGTCGTCGCCAACCTCGACATCCCGGGGTGAGCAAGGCGGGCCTGCTCAGCCTGCTGCCGAACCTCAAGCTCCCGCCGCTGAACGACGCCTACATCGGTGCCACCGCACGCTGCCCAGGCAGCCTCGCCGGACCATTACTCGATGGATCAGATCGCGTACCGGTCGACCCCGCCTTCTGCAACCCCGCGGACGGGCGATGAGCCACCGTCGCAGCCGCGCCTTCGCCCTGGTGGCCGCCGCCGCGTGGTCGCGGCGCTCTCCGGCTGCGGGGGCGGCACAGGGCAGGGCTATCGCGTGGATGTGATCTTCGACTCGGCCAAGGGCCTGCTCGCCGGGCAGCTGGTCAAGGTGGCGGGGGCGCGCTCGGGGAGATCGTCGCCGTGCGGCTGACCCCCCGACTTCAAGGCCGGATCCAGCTGCGAGTGGACCGGGCCTTCGCGCCGTTTCGCACCGATGCGCGATGCACGATCCAGCCGGAGGGCCTCATCGGCGAGAACTTCGTCCAGTGCGACCCGGGACGCACCGGCTCCGCCCTGCAGCCGTCCGGTGGCGCCGCCCCGACGGTGCCGGTCACGCGAACCTCCGCACCGGTCAGCTTCCCGGACCTGTTCAACCTCGCCACCGTCCCGGTACGCCAGCGGCTGTCAGTCCTGATCGACGAGATCGGGATCGGGGTCGCCGGTCGCGGCGAGCAGCTCAACGACGTGCTACGACGGGCGAACCCCACCCTCAACGACGTGCAGCATCTTGGCGAGATCCTCGAGCGTCAGCGCAGCCAGATCAGCACGGCACTGGTCACCAGCGATCAGGTCGTCGCCGAGCTCGCCCGCCGCCGCGGCACCGTGGCCTACCTGGTCCGCCGCACCGGCCGCGTCACGAGTCAGACCGCCCAGCACCGTGCCGAGCTCGCCAGCGTCGTCCGCCGCCTGCCGCCCATGCTGAAAGCGACCCGCGGAAGCGCACGACGCCTGGGAGCGGTGGTCCAGCAGGCCACGCCGCTGCTTGGCGACCTGCACGCCGCCGCACCGGGGCTGCGACGCCTGATCACCGCGGTGGCCCCGCTCTCGCGCGCCGCCACCCCGGCCCTGCGCGACGTCGGCGCTATGAGCGTGACCGCGGGCCGAGCGGCGCGCCGGGCCGGTCCGACCGTGCGCCTGCTGCGCAGGTTCGCCGCCCGCGCCCTACCGGTCGGAACGGCGTTGGACTCCACGCTGCGGGACCTGCGCGACCGCGGCGTCATCGAGAACGTGCTGCTCGGCTTCTACCGGGCGGCGGTCGCGAACGCCCGCTACGACAAGTTCTCGCACGCCATCGCTCTGCGGGTCATGGTCAACGATTGCACGCTCTTGGCCGTCAGGCCGACGGCGGGGTGCAACGCCAACTACACGCGACCGAACCCGACTCGTCGCGCGGCATCCGCTCCTCCGAAGCCGGCCGAGTCGCGTCCGCCCGCCCACCCGCCGCAACTGCAGCCACGGCCGCCGGTCCCCGGCGCCCCGGCGACGCCGCCGCCTGCCGCCCCGGCCCCGTCGACGCCCAAGCCGGCGCCGGTGCTTCCGGCGCTCCCGCAGACGGGCGTCGACGCGCTCGACGCGCTCCTCGACAAGCTCGGTGGAGGGGCCCCGCCTCCCAAGGCCGCCTCCGGCCTGTCCTCGCTCTTGGACTACCTCCTGGGATGAGCCGCCGCGGCACCACCCGTCCGGACCCGTTGAACACGACGCTCGTCGGGGCGATCGCGATCCTCGTGGTCCTGATCGCCGTCGTGTTGTCCTACAACGCCAACCGCGGACTGCCGTTCGTGCCCACCGTCGGGCTGCGCGCCGACGTGCCCGACGCAGCACGCCTGGTGGCCGGCAGCAGCGAGGTCCGCATCGGCGGCGCGCGTGGGTCTCGTCCAGGAGGTCACGGCGATCCGCAAGCCCGGAAAGCCGCCGTTCGCCCGGATCCGCATGACGCTGGATCCGGCCCAGCGCGGGCTCCCCGCCGACACCCGCATCGCGATCCGTCCCCGCTCGCTGCTCGGAGCCAAGTATGTCGAGCTGATCCCCGGACGCAGCACGCGCCGGCTGGCGCCGGACGCGATCCTGCCGCTGCGCCAGGCCGTCCCTGTCGTCGAGCTGAGCGACACCTTCGACATCTTCGACCCCACGTCCACCCGCGCGCTGCAGGACTCGGTCACGTCGCTCGGGAACGCGCTCGCCGGACGTGGCTCGGCCCTGAACGACAGCATCGACGAACTCCAGCGCGCCTTTCCGCCGCTGCAGCGGGTGCTGCGGGCGATCACCTCGCCCGCCGCCGACCTGGGCGGTTTCGTCGCGGCGTTTGCGCGCGTCACCGACGCCCTCGCCGGCCAGAGGACTGCCATCGGCGGGCTCCTCGACGGGGCCGCGAAGACCGTGGCGGCCATCGATGCCGCCGGTTCGCAGCTGGGCGCATCGATCACCGAGCTCGCGCGCACCGAGGCCGTCGCCGTTCCCGCACTGGGGCGCCTTGGTCCGGTCCTCGACGACGCGGCGGCGATCGCCCGCGACCTGCGACCCGCAGCCCGTGAGCTGCCCCAGGACTCGGCGGTCATCGCCGCCGGGCTCGAGGGACGCGACTCCGGGCCTTAGGCGGGTGCCGGAACTGCGCCGGCCGCTCCAGCGCGCCCTGGACACCGTCGCACGTGTCGCTGCCGCCCCGGCCTCAGCCAGTGCGGTGCGCAAGCTGACCGCCGCAGTGAACGCCGTCGGCTCCGCCCTGGACGTCGTCGCTCCCGCGCAGCGCCACTGCAACGTGGTCGGCCTGTTCTTCCGCAACACCGGCTCCGTCATCGACGAGGGCGACGAGAACGGCAACTGGGCCAGGTTCGTGGTGATCCTCGGCGGGACGGATGAGATCCTGCAGAGCGATCGGCCCGCCGCAAACCTGCACTACAACCCGTATCCGCGCGAGAACGCGACCGAGTGCGAGGGGGCAACGAGCCGTTCGGGCCCGGTCAGCTGCTGGGCAACGTGCCCGGTGTGCAGGACGGGCGCGAGGAGACGGCGCCAGCACCAGGCGTCCGCGAACGCGCCGCGCGGGCCGGCCTGCTCGCCGGCCCCTCGGAAGGCGGCCGATGATGCGCGCATCGACCCCACGCCGGATGCGACTCGTCGGGCTCGCCGGGCTTGTGGTCCTCGCCGCGCTCGTCTACCTCGTGTTCGCCGGACGGCTGCCGTTCACGCCGAGCTTCCGCATCCAGGCCACCGTCGCGTCGACCAACGAGTTGAAGAAGGGGTCGCCCGTGCGGATCGCCGGCGTCGACGTCGGTCAGGTGGTCGAGATGCGCTCCGGACCCGGGGACGCGGCCACCCTCGTGATGAAGATCGCCGACCGCGGCCGCCCGCTCCATACCGACGCAAGCCTGCGTATCCGGCCCCGGCTCTTCCTCGAGGGCTCCTTCTACGTCGACCTGAGCCCGGGATCCCCGAGCGCACCGGTGCTCGGCGACGGAGGCCGGATTCCCCTCGGACACACCGCCGGACCCGTGCAGATCTCCCAGGTGCTCAGCACCTTCACCGGTGACCTTCGAGCCTCGCTGGTCGGGACGCTGCACGAGCTCGCCACCGGCCTTGGCCGCGGTGGGGCGACGGCGTTCGGCCGTGCCGCGCGCCCCGTCGGAGATATCACGCGTGACGGGGCGATCGTGGCGGGCGCCGCGCGTGGCAGCGGCACGCACGACACGACCGAGCTCGTGCAGGGTGCCTCCCGGCTCGCCACCGCGCTGGCATCCCGCAACCGTCAGCTTGCCGGCCTCGTCGGTGACCTGCGCACGACGACCGACGTGCTCGCGGGCCACGCGGAGGACCTGGCCGTGACGGTCCGGAATCTGGACCACGTGCTGACGGTCGCACCGCCCGCACTACGCGCCGTCGATGCGGTTTTGCCCGATCTGCGACGCTTCACACGGACGCTGCGGCCGTCGCTGCGGCGGCTTCCCCCGATCCTGCAAGATGGTAATGCTGCGTTGGAGCAGGCCGCCGCCCTCCTTGCGCCCCACGAGTTGCCGCGGCTGCTCGCCTCGGCGGGCCCGGCCGTCCGTTGGCTGCCGACGCTCACGCGTCGCCTCCAACCGCTGCTGTCGCTGGTCACGCCGGTGAGCGACTGCATTCGGGACCGGGTGCTCCCGGTCCTCTTCAGCGCAGTGAAGGATGGCCCGCTGTCGACCGGGCAACCGGCCTGGCTTGAGCTGCTTCACAGCCTGATCGGGACGAGCGGCGCGCTGCAGACCATCGACGGCAACGGGCGCGCGGCGCGCGTGGAAGCCAGCGGCGGGGAGGAGTCGATCGTCACCGCCGTCGCGCCGGGGAGCGGGCCGCTCATCGGACGCGTGACGGACTCTCAGATCGCCTCGCGCCCCATCCCGCTGGGCCCGGGTCGTGAGCCCCCGCTCAGACCATACGCCGAATGTCGCCGGCAGCCCATGCCCGATCTCGACGCGCGCACCGGGACCTTCGCGCAACCGACGCGACCCAATGCGGCCCGCCCGCCCCTGAAGCCCGACGCGCTCCGGGGCATTCTCGACGGCCTCTCACCTCGGCCGCAGCCGACGCGATGATCCGTCGCCAGCTCCGAGACAACGTCCGCTGGATCATCGTGATCGCCGTGCTGTGCGCGGGCGCCGCGCTGTCGATCGGCTACATCCTCTCCCAGCAGAATCTCACGTTCCCGTGGGAGAACCGGTACGTCATTCACGCCGAGTTCGCGACGACGGCCGGCCTGGAACCTGGTCTTGGCCAACCGGTCAATGTCGCCGGGGTGCGGGTGGGCACGATTCGCGACGTGCGGCTGAAGGGACGGGCGGGCGGTCGCCGATCTCGAGATCGACCCGGACCTGCTGCCGCACGTGTTTCGCGACGCGCACGCGATGCTGATCCCGACATCGGCGCTGAAGGACCTGCGGATCGACATCGTGCCGGGCCACGCCGCGGCCGGACGCCTGCGTGAGGGTGCGACGATCCCGATCGCCCGGACCGCGCCGCCGATCGACGCCGACGAGCTGCTCTCGGCCCTGGACGGCGACACGCGCAGCTTCCGTGCCGTCCTGCTCGGGGAGAGCGGCCGCGCGACCGCTGGCCGCGGGAACGACCTGCGGGCGCTGCTGCGCGCGGTCGGGCCGACGGCCGCGCAGCTGCGCGGCGTCGCGCGGACCCTCGCGCGGCGCAATCGGGAGGTCCGGCGCCTGGTTACGAACCTGGCGGCGATCAGCCGCACCGTCGGGCCCCGCGATGCCGATCTGGGACGCGTCGTCCAGGGCGCCGCGGCGACGGTGGAGGCCGTGGCCGGGCAGCAGCGGTCGCTGGATCGCGCCCTGCAGCAGCTTCCGGGGACGTTGCGCACGGTGAGCGGGACGCTTGCGCAGATACCGTCCTTCGGGGATGAGGCCTCGGCGTCGCTGCGGGCGCTGCGCCCGGCGATCGAGCGTCTACCGGGCGCCCTGGACGCCGCCGCGCCGCTGGCGCGCGAGGCCGGGCCGATCGTCCGCACGCAGCTGCGGCCCGCGGTTCGCGAGCTGCAGCCGCTGGCCCGCGACCTGCACGCCCTGACGCCCGACCTCAGCCGGGTCACCCCGTCCCTGACCAGCGCCTTCCGCGTGCTCACCTACACCGTCGACGAGCTCGCCTTCAATCCCCGAGGCGACGACGAGGGATTTCTGTACTGGGTGGCGTGGAGCGCGCACAACCTGAACTCGGTCGTCTCCGGCGGTGACGCGCACGGCGCGTTCATCCGGGCCATCGCGCTGATCGACTGCGACTCTCTGACCGGATCGCCGCTGCTGGTGGGCCTGGGAGTGCAGGCCGTCCTCGGCGGGGTCGTCCCCACCTGCCCGAAGGCAAGGCCATGACCACGCGCATGCCGTCCGTCGGGGCGATCCTGACCATCCTCGTGTTCACCCTCTCGGTCTTCGCCGCCACGCTCTTCGTGTGGAAGTCCTTCGGTGGCAGCACACCGCTGCAGGCCAAGGGCTACCGCGTGCACGTGCAGTTCGGATCGGGCGGCACCCAGCTGTTCTCCAACGCCGACGTGCGGATCGCCGGTGTCCGCGTCGGCAAGGTCCGCACGGTCCGGCCGGACGGCCGGCGCACCGACGCCGAGCTCGAGCTCGAGCCGCGGTTCGCGCCGCTGGCGACCGACGCCCACGCGATCCTGCGCACCAAGACGCTGCTGGGGAGACGTTCGTGGCGCTGACGCCAGGCTCACGATTCGCCGCCAAGCTGCGCGACGGCGGGCAGCTGGCGCCGGGGCAGGTCGTGGAGCCACAGGGCATCGACCGAGTATTGGGCACCTTCGACCGGCCGACGCGGGCGGCCTTCCGCGAGCTGCTCATCGGGTTCTCCGCGTCCCTGCAGGGACGCGGCACCGACCTCAACAGCACCGTGGGATCGCTGGCACCGACTAGTGAGGCGCTGCGCCGTCTGGCCACGACACTCGCGGCGCGGGACTCCGAGCTCCGCGCGCTCGTGCACGACAGCGCCACGACGCTGCGCGCGGTCGGCGCGCGGCCGGCGGCGCTCGGCCGCCTCGTCCGAGCCGGGGAGACGGCGCTGCAGGCCACCGCCTCACAGGGCCGCGAGCTGACCGCGACCGTACGCGCTCTGCCAGGAGTCCTGCGCGAGGCCCGCGCGACGCTGGCCCAGGCGCAGCTGGCCGCCGGGGACGCCGCGCCGACGCTGCGCGCACTGCGGCCGGTCGCGCCGCTCGTCCAGCCGGCGCTGGCGCAGGGAGCGCAGCTGGCGCCGGTCGTGGCCCGCGTCACGCAACAGATCCCGCCGCTGGCGTCCGCGGCACGCGCCGGGCTCCCCGCGCTGACGCGCCTCACGGATGCCGCCGGCCCGCTACTGGGCACGCTTCGCGACGCCGGCCGTGACCTGGTTCCCGTCCTGCAGACCGTCGACGCGTACAAGGACGACCTGGTCAGTGCGCTGGCCACGACGGCGGCCCTGGCGCAGGGAAGCGTGGGCGGCCGGCACTACCTACGGCCGCTCTTCGCGTTGTTCAACGAGTCGCTGGTGGGTTACAAGCAGAAGCTCGGAAGCAGCCGCTCGAACCCCTATCCCGCCCCCGGCGCGTACACGAAGATGTTCCATGGTGGCCTTGAGAGCCTGGGTGCTCGACCGCCGCCGACGCGCAGATCGTGCCGATCCTCGGCAGCGGTGCACCGCGATGCCGGGAACAGGGTCCGTGGACGCTGCGCGGGCGCACGGCGCTGCTGCCGGCGCCGCTGCGAGACGCGCCGTAGAGGCGGTCAGGTGGTCGCGTCGAGGTGGGCACGCAACAACGCTGCGATGTGCCCGCGTGCGACCGCCCATCGCTTGTCCAGCACCACCTGCGAGACCACGGGGGCGAGCATCGCATAGCCACGGATTGCCGACAGCGCGACCTCCAGCAGCTGGAGCGTGATGGCGAGCTGCTGGTCATCCGGGAGCAGCGCGCCGACCGCGTCGGAGATCAGCGCGCCGACCTCCTGCTCCAGGCCGCGCATGTTGCGCAGCAGCTCAGCATCGGTCCGCGCGGCGATCCACAGCTCGAGCGCCGCCCGAAAGGCCAAGCTCTGGTGCACACGCCAGAGCTCATCGAGCAGCCTCTCGTGCTGCTCGGGATCGTGGATGGCGCGGACGTCGATCCGCTGCATCGCGTCGGTCGCGATCTGCTGGACGGCGTAGCGCATCGCTTCCACGACGAACTCGGCTTTCGTGGCGAAGTAGTGCTGCTGGGTGCCTTGCGAGACGCCGGCCCGCTCGGCGATGCGCCGCGTCGTGATGCTCGCGTAGCCGTCCTCACCGAGCGACGCGAGCGCGGCGTCGAGCAGCGCGGTCCGCGTCGTGGCCCGGCGCTCGGCCTGGGTCCGACGTGGCGCCGGGATGCCGACAGCGCGCTGTGAGGTCTTGGCGACTCGGCGAGCGAGCTTCTGGGCCGGGGTTCGGGGCGGGTTGACCATCCGCGCAAAGCCTACTGACCGACGTGGTCATCGACAAGACTAGTCAAGCGACTGAAAAGTATGTACGGTGGCGGGCATGGACCTCAACGACACTCCAGAGCAGGCGGAGTTCGGGCCCGCGTCCGCGCCTGGCTCGGCGAGCACGCGCACGAGTCGCCGCCGCCGATCACCGGCCTGCATATCGCCGATCCCGTGCCGTACCGGCGGGTGGATGAGCAAGCTCGTCGACGTGGCCTGGTCGGTGTCCTTGGCCGGCAGAGTTCGGCGGCGGTGGGCTGAGCCCGCTGGAACATGATCGCCGGTGCGGAGATGGCCCGCGCCGGCGATGCGTCGATCGCCGACCACATCACGATCGGCAACCTCGGCGTGGTTCACCTACGGAACCGTCGAGGCAGAAGTCCGCTACCTGTCGCTCATGCTGCTGGAGGGAGGAGGGCTGGTGTCAGCTGTTCTCCGAGCCCGGCGCCGGCTCTGACCTCGCTGGGGTCGCCACCCGTGCGGTCCGCAACGAGGGCGGCTGGCGCATCTCCGGGCAGAAGGTGTGGACGACGATGGCCCAGCACGCCGACTACGGCCTGATGCTGGCCCGCACGAACCCCGACGCGCCCAAGCACCGCGGTTGACGATGTTCATCGTCCCGATGAAGGCAGCGGGGGTGAAGGTCGTGCCGCTGCGCCTGATCTCGGGTCCTCACCGTTCAACGAGGTCTTCTTCGATGATGTGTGCAGGTCGACGATGACGCCGTAGTCGGTCCCGTCGACGGGGGCTGGGGCGTCGCGATGACGACCCTCATGTACGAGCGTATGGCAATCCTTGCCATCTTCGAGCAGATGGCTCCAGACCCCGCCGTGCTGCTGCGGCCCTACGTCGATCATCCGCTCGCCCAAGAGCCGTCCGTACGCCGGCGCGCCGCCGAGCTGGCCGTCGAGATGCAGGCGCCTACGGCTGACCGCATACCGTGCGATCAGTGCACTGCAGGAGGGCCGCATCCCCGGCCCCGAGGCGGGCCTGGGGAAGATCGCCATCATCGAAGCCGGTCGCAAGGGGGCCGAGCTCGGTGCGGAGCTGCTCGGTCCCAGCGCGCTCAACGGCGAGCTCGGCGAGCTCGCGGCCGAGATGCCCGGCATGCGTTCAGCCGGCGGCACTGAGGAGATCCTGCGCAACACCATCGGCGAACGCGTCCTCGGCCTGCCCGCTGAGCCCCGCGGAGACAAGACGATGCCCTACAGCGAGCTCTCCCGCTCGGGTCGGCAGGAGGTGGCGGCATGAACCTCGAGCTGACCGACGAGCAGAAGCAGCTCAAGGGACGCTGCTGTGACCGCCCTGACCCGGCTGCACACCGTTGCCGCGGCACGGGCGGCGCTGGACGGCGGGACGCTCCCCGACCTCTGGTCGACCGCGCGCGAGGCCGGCTGGACCGGCCTGCGCGTGAGCGAGGACCGCGGCGGCGCGGGACTGGGGCTCTACGACGCCATGATCCTGCTGGAGGAGTGCGGCCGGCGGCTGACCGGCCACGGGCTGATCGGGCACCTGGCGGCGACGACGCTGCTGGATGCCGCGGCCGCAGCGGCCGACGAGACCGCGGCGCAGCTGCTCCTGGGGCTCTGCGCTGGTGAACAGCGCGCGGCGGTGCTGTTCCCCCGTCCTTCGGGCACGCCCCAGACATGGACGATCGAGGGCCCGGGCGGCGACCAGCGGCACGTGCCGCTGCCGCGCGCACGCAGCCTCGACGGGGACCTGCTGCTCTCCGGGGTGGCCGGAGCAACCCTCGACCTCGCCGGCGCGGATGTGATCATCGTCCCCGCTGTCACCGAGGATGGTGAGCTCGTCGTCGGTCTGGTCGAGGCAGCCGGGACGGGGGTGTTGGTCGAGGTGATCGACTCCTACGACGCCTCGCGGCCGCTTGCCACGCTCCGGCTTGATGACGCCCCTGCGACGCAGATCCTCGGGGCCGGTCCGGTCGCGGTGGAGCAGACGTGGCACGATGCGCAGGCGCTGCTCAGCACGGACGCGCTCGGGGTCTCCGAGGCCGCGCTGGAGATGGGGGTGGCGTACGCCAAGGACCGCCACGCGTTCGGGCGGCCGATCGGCTCCTACCAGGCGATCAAGCAGCAGCTCGTGGAGATCCTGCGGCTCACCGAGCGTGCCCGCAGCCTGTGCGTCGGCATCGGCCTGGCCGAGAGCGCCGCGCCCGAGCAGCTGCCGTTGGCCTGCGCGAGCGCCCGGTATGCCGCCGAGCAGGCATCGAGCTACGCGACGCGGACGAACATCGCCGTTCATGGAGGTGTCGGCGCGACGTGGGAGCACGACGCCCCGCTGTTCTGGCGCCGCGCACAGCTGTCCCGCGTCCTGCTCGGCGGCGAGAGCGCCGCGCTGGATCGCGTCGCCGACGACATCATCAACAGCGCCCGTGAGCGCGCCGCCGCGATCGCGGCCTGACCCCGAGGAGCACCGAGCATGTCCACCACCACCAACGGCTTCGATCCGTCGCTGATCGGCGTCGAGAACGAGGCGGTCACCTTCGCGGTCGAGCGCGATCGCATCATCGCCTACGCCGAGGCGACCAACGACGACATCCCTCAGCACGCCTCGGGCAGTACGCGCCGCCGGTGTTCGCGGTCGTCGCGGCGTTCGAGACGCTCGCCGCGACGTCGGTCAAGCCGGTTCCCCCGGAGCTGCTGATGCGGGTCGTCCACGGCGAGCAGGACTTCCGCTTCCATGCGCCGATCCTCCCTGGCCAGACGCTCACCACGACCGCGCAGGTCATCGGGATCACGCCGAGGTCCTCCGGCGTCACCGTCTGCGTGCTCGCCAAGACGGTCGACCAGGACGGCGCGCCGATCGTCGACCAGTACATGACCTCGTTCTTCCGCGGCGCGCAGACCGAGGTGAGGGCCGGTGAGCAGCCCCGGAGCACAGCTTCCCCGAGGAACTGCGCAGCCAGGATCCGCTCGCCGTCGTCGCACAGCAGTTCGACGAGGACCAGACGTTCCGCTACGGGCCCGCCGCCGGTGACCCGATGCCGATCCACACCGATGCGGAGCTCGCCAAGGCGATGGGCCTGCCGGGCATCATCATCCACGGCCTCTGCACGATGGCCTTCACCTCGCGGGCGATCATCCAGTCCGCGTGCCCCGAGGACCCCACGCGCCTGAAGCGCCTGGCCGTCCGCTTCTCCAAGCCCTGCCTGCCGGGCGAGCAGATCACCACCTCGATCTGGCAGCGGCCTGACGGGCTCTACGTGTACGAGAGCACCAACGACTCCGGGCAGGCCGTCATCAAGGACGGCCTGGCCGAGATCGCCTGAACGACCACCACCGCGAACGGAGAACGACCGGAACCATGGGCACCACCCTGCACGACCGCGTCTGCACCATCACCGGCGCCGGAAACGGCATCGGCCGCCAGCACGCGCTGCTCTTCGCGAGTGAGGGCGCGAAGGTCATCGTCAACGACCTCGGCGGCAACCCCGACGGGACCGGCGCCGACGCCAGCCCGGCGCAGCGCGTGGTCGACGAGATCATCGCCGCCGGCGGCGAGGCCGTCGCCAACTACGACGACGTCGCCAGCTGGGACGGCGCGAAGCACCTCATCGACCAGGCCGTGAGCACCTATGGTCGCCTCGACGTCCTCGTCAACAACGCCGGCATCCTGCGCGACAACTTCATCCACAAGCTCTCCGAAGAGGAGTGGGACCTCGTGGTCAAGGTCCACCTCAAGGGCACTTCTGCACGCTCAGGCACGCCACGGACCACTGGCGCGCCCGCACCAAGGCGGGCGAGAAGGTGAACGCCGCGGTGATCAACACCGCGTCGGGCTCGGGCGTCTTCCTGCCCAACCCGGGCCAGGCGAACTACGGCTCGGCTAAGGCGGCGATCGCGGCGCTGACGCTGGTCGCCGCGGCCGAGCTACCTCGCCTCGGGGTGCGCGTCAACGCGATCGCCCCCGATCGCCCGCACGCGGCTGACCGAGAACGTCCCCGGCCCCGTCGGCATGATGTTCGCCAAGCCGCAGGATCCCGACGCGTTTGACCCGCTGGCCCCGGAGAACATCTCCCCCCTCGTCGCGCACCTTGCCTCCGCCGAGTGCCCGATCAACGGCAAGCTGTTCGCCGTCCAGGGCGGGCAGATCGCCGAGGTCAGTCCATGGAAGATGCAGGACGGGTTCACCAGCACCGAGCCCTGGACGATCGACGCGGTCGCGGCCGGCCTCGGCGCCCCGGCGACCGTCTGACGTGACCGGCGGGGGCATCATCGAGGAGCGAGCCCGCTTCGCCGGGATCTCGACGCGCGTGCTGCGCACCGTCGGCGACGGTCCGCCGCTGGTTCTGCTGCACGGCTTTTCGGATAGCGCCGACACCTGGCGCCCGCTGCTGCGAGCGCTCCGCGGCGACCTTTCCGGCCGTCGCGGTCGACCTGCCCGGGTTCGGGCGGGCCGACCGCGTCGCGCCGGGGCCCTACCTGAAGCGGCTCGACGAGTTCGTAGCCGAGCTCCTGCGGGCTTCGGCGTCGGACGCGCCCGTCGTCGCGGTCGGGAACTCGCTCGGTGGCGTCGCGGTGCTGCGCGCTGCGCACGATGCGTCATTGCCGCTGGCCGGCATCGTGCCGATCTCCCCTGCAGGCCTCGGCTACGCACCATGGGTCGACCTGGTCTCGCGTGAGCCGATCATCCACCACATCCTCACCTTGCCGATCCCGCTGCCGGAGGCGATCATCCGGCAGGCGCTGAGCGTCGCGATGCGCCGGTTGGCCTACGGCGATCCCAGCCGTGCCGACCCCGATGTGCTGCGCCGTTACGCCAGCCACCATCCGCGCGCAGGCGACCTGCGCAGCATCATCAAGCGCGCGCGGATCCTGCTGGCCGAGTTGGGGGTCGGGTACGCGGCCCTGGAGAGCATCACCGTCCCCGTCCAGATGATCTGGGGGGGGAACGCGACATCCTCGTCCCCATCTCCGGGGCGGCGATGCTGCTCGACGCGGTACCCGGCAGCAGCCTGGTGGCGCTGCCCGGCGTCGGCCACATGGCCCAGGCAGAGGTGCCCGACGAGGTCGCACGGCTGATCCTGGCCTTCGACGAGAAGTGCCGTCGGACCGCGTCGATCGCGAGCGTCCGGTGAGGACCACCGAACGCGTCATCGCCGAAGCACGGTCGCTGGCCGCCGTCCGGCGGGCCGGCATGCTCAGCGGGGGCTCGCCCATCGGGTTCGTTCCGATCCTGCGCGCGCTGCAGCGGCACGGCCCGCTCAGCGCGGCGGCGACAACTGCCGCAGTCAAACACGGAGATCGCCTCGCCGTGATCGACGACCGCGGGAGCCTGACGTTCACGGAACTGGACCGCAGGGCGACCCGCGTGGCCTCGGTACTACGGCGACGAGGGATTTGCGATGGTGCGACCCTCGGGATCCTCTGCCGCAACCATCGCTACGCATTGGACGCCATCCTGGGGGGCACGCGCGGGCGCGCGAGTCGTGTTCCTCAACACCTCTTTCGCGCCTCCGCAGGCCCGCGACGTCGCCGCGCGCGAGGGCATCGAGCTGCTGATCGTGGACGAAGATCTACTGGAGCTTGTCGCCGAGGTGCCTGCCCCCGCATCCTCGCGTGGGGCGAGGGACCCGAGACGATCGACGGCTTGATCGCCGCCGAGACCGCGCCCAAGGTCGGCAAGCCCGCGCGCCGCGGCGGCATTGTCATGCTCACCAGCGGCACGACCGGGACGCCAAAGGGCGCGCGGCGCGTGGAGCCCCGCGGGCTGCTCGTGCCCGGCATGCTGCTGGATCGAATCCCGTTCCGCTCACGTGAGGTGGCCCTGAACTGCGCGCCGATGTTCCATGCCACCGGCTTCGCCCTGACGGTGCTGTTGCTCGGCCTGGGGAACACTGTGGTCCTGCGCCGGCGCTTTGATCCCGAGCAGACGCTGGAGGACTTCGAGCGCTATGGCGCGGCGAGCGCCATCATGGTTCCCACCATGCTGCAGCGCCTCTTGGCCCTCGGCCCGGACGAGATCAGCGCGCGTGATCTGTCGGCATTGCGCGTGGTCTTCTGCGCAGGCTCGCAGCTATCGGGCGAGCTGTCCGGCCGGGCCGCGGACCTGCTCGGGGACGTGGTCTACAACCTGTACGGCTCGACCGAGGTGAGCGTTGCGACGATCGCCACGCCGCAGGACATGCGGCAAGCCCCGGGCTGCGTTGGCCGGACGGTCCTGGGCACCACAGTCCGGCTCCTCGACGACGTCGGCCACGAGGTTGCGCCGGGCGAGGTCGGACGGATCTTCGTCGGCGGCTTCACCGCCTTCGACGGGTACACCGGTGGTGAAACGAAGGAGGTCATCGACGGGTTGATGTCCTCCGGGGACGTCGGGCATTTCGACAGCGCCGGCAGGCTATTCATCGACGGCCGTGACGACGAGATGATTGTCTCCGGCGGCGAGAACGTCTTCCCCGGGAGGTCGAAGAGCTGCTCGTCCGCCACCCCGACATCGATGACGCGGCCGCAGTCGGCGTTCCTGACGATGCCTTCGGCCAGCGGCTCTGCGCGTTCGTCGTCCTCGCCCCAGGTGCCGAAGCCTCGGACGAGGATATCCGTGAGTACGTCAAGGACAACCTGGCCCGCTTCAAGGCTCCGCGCGACGTCGTCTTCCTGGACGAGCTCCCGCGCAACCCTTCGGGAAAGATCCTCAAGAAGGAGCTCGCCGAGCGATGAGCACTGCACGGGACCGGTGGATCGGTAAGCCGACAGGGAACGAGAGTCTCTGGCGCTGGGGCCTTGAGGCTGATCCGGGCCGCCAAATACGCCGGCTCGCGCGGGCGGCGAGGGGCGAAAGCACCGAGAGCCAGCTACGTCGGGCCGTCGCGGGCCGGACCGTCCTCGTCACCGGCGCTTCCGCGGGCATCGGACGCGAAGTCGCCTGCCGACTTGGTGCCGTCGGCGCCGAACTGCTGCTCGTCGCGCGGCGCAGAGACAGGCTGGAAGAACTGGCCGACGAGCTGCGCGGCACCGCCACCGTCCATGTGCTGCCGTGCGATCTCATGGACCTCGACGCAGTTGACGCCCTGGCCGCGCGGGTGCTCGCCCAGCACGGAAGCGTCGACGTGCTCGTCAACAACGCCGGTCACTCCATCCGGCGAGCGGTCTGGCGCCAGACCGACCGGCTGCATGACTTCGAACGCGTGATGCGCCTGAACTACTTCGCCGCGCTCCATCTGACGTTGCCCCTCGTGGCCGAGATGCGCCGCCGAGGCGACGGGCATGTGGTCAACGTCTCGACACTCGGAACCCAGTTCGGTCCGGAGCCTCGCTTCGCCGGGTATCTCGGCTCCAAAGGGGCGTTGGACGCCTTCGCCCGCTCGGCCGCGGCAGAGACCGGTCGCGACGGTGTGCACTGGACGACCGTCCACATGCCGCTCGTCCGCACCGACATGATCACCCCGACGCACGCGTTCCGGGAATTCCCCGCCCTCTCGCCCCCGCGAGCGGCGGAGATGGTCATCGACGGCATCATCCGCCGGCCTGTGCGGGTCAGCCACCCTTATGGCATCGCCCTTCACACGGTCGACCTGATCGCGCCACGCCGGCTCGAGCGAGCGATGGGGGAAGGCGATGGGCCGCAGCGGATCACCTGGGCCGGTCGGCGCGGTCGATGAGACCGGCCGCGTCTCTGAGACGGATAACACTCACACGGCCGATCGGGCCACACGGAGCGCCTGAGCCAAGTCTCCGGGCAGGGAGGGCCGAGCCGCCCGTGCACGTCGCGCGGCCTCTTGACGCGTCGAGGTCACGCATTGTCCGCGGCTCGCGCTTACCGTGGCGCGGACGGGCGCCGGCTGCCGGTGCGCCGTCATGCACGCACCGGCAGCCGCCGCGGCCCGAGGTCAGGCGGGCACCAGCGTCAGGGGTAGGCGGGCGGGCCCCCGCACCGAGGGGTTCGCGGTCCAGGTGACCGGGCCGGCGGGCTCGATGGCGGCGACGCGCTCGACGAAGCGCTCGAGCACGACTCGCGCCTCCAGGCGTGCGAGATAGGCGCCGAGGCAGGTGTGAATCCCGGTTCCGAAGGCGAGGTGATCGGCCGGGTTGCGGTCAAGGACGAAGCGATCGGGGTCGTCGTAGTGGTCCGGGTCGCGGTTGGCGGCACCGAACATGAGTAGGACGCGCGCATGTTCGGGGATCGTGTAGCCCCCGATCTCGAACGGGGCCAGCGCCGTTCGGAACAGCACCTGGATGGGTGAACCCCAGCGCAAAGACTCCTCGACGGCTGCCGGAATCAGCGTGGGCTCGCGTCGCAGCTGAGCGTATGCGTCTGGGTCTTCGGCAAAGGCGAGCAGCATCGACCCGAGCAGGTTGGTGGTCGTCTCGTTGCCTGCGAGGGAGGAGCATCAGCGCAAACCAGAAGAGCTCCTCGTCGGAGAGGGCATCTCCCTCACGCGATGCGAGCAGTGCGCTCAGCGCGTCGTCGCCGGGTTCGGCGCGCAGACGCTTGAAGGACTTCTGCATGTAGGCATGCAGTTGCAGCAGGCTCACCGTCACGCGGGGTCCGATGCGAACGGTGCTCGCGATGCGTCCGTCGGCGTGGAAGCCCTCGACCATGCCGTCGGACCACCGCTTGAGCCGTGGGACGTCGGCCGTCGGGACGCCGAGGACGTTGCCGATCGCGGTGATCGGAAGTGGGATCGTGAGATTTTCGACCGCGTCGCTGCCGGGGCGGGCAAGCATCCGGTCGATGGCCTCGTCGGCCATCTGCTCGATGCGGGGCCGCTACAGCTCACCGGCCGCGCCGGTGAACTGGGGAGCGATGATGCGCCTGAGGCGGGCGTGGTCGGGCCGGTCCATGGTGATCATCATCGGGATGCGGAGGGCCACGCGGGAGATCCCGTCTGCGGAGGACAGGACGTCATGGGCGCGGGCGGCCGTCCTGACGTCGTCGTAGCGAGCGAGCAACCAGAGATTGCGGCTCGGGCAGTAGGCGTAGCCGCCGCTGGCGTGCAACTTGCGATAGACAGCGTGCGGGTTGGCGATGACGTTGCTATCGAGAGGGTCCAGCTCGACGGTCGGGCGGTCGTCGACGCTGCGCGGGGCGGGCCTGCGGGCGAGGAGTCCCGCCCGCATCACCGTGCCGGCAGGATGTGCACGTAGCGACACAGGATCTCCCTATTCGTGGGTGTCGTCGGAGAAGAACGGACCGAGCAACTCGAGCAGCTGCGCGCGGGTCTCGGGCCACGCTTCGTCGGGGTCAAGGCCGGGAACGAAGCCTTGCAGTGCCAGGCCGCGTAGCGTCGCGAGCCCCGTTACGACGGCGGCATGGAAGGTGGGATCGTCCGCGAGGGCGGGGAACAGCACGGCCGTTCCGTCTTCGATCACGCCACCGATCCCGCCGCGGGTCGCGCGCAGGCTCGCGCGCAGGTCCGGATCGGTGCGCGCGGCCACCCAGAGCTCGATGCCGGCCGCGAACAGTGGGCCTCGGTGTACCTGCCAGACGCGCTCGAGGAGCTCTTTGCCGCGCTCGAGGTCGGTCCGCCCGTCCGGTAGGCCGACGATGACCACTTCGGCTGCGATCATGCCTGCGAGGTGCTCGAGGGCGGCTGTGACGAGCGCGGTCTTCGAGTCGTAGTGGTGCTGCATCGCACCGACCGTGACGCCGGCACGCTCCGCGATCCGCCGCGTTGACGTTCCGGAGTAGCCGTCCTGGACCAGGCAGTCGATCGTCGCGTCGAGCAACACGCTCTGGGTGGCGGCGCGACGCTCGGCCTGGGTCCGGGGGTGGGCTGGATCACGGGTCATAAGCACCCCGAAAACATAACATACGTATGGGATGTGTCAAGGTGGGAAAGGTGAGCATCTCATCGCTGGGAGAACGAGATTCCCGCGCCTCCAGGGCCGCGAGGTGATCCTGCGTCCCGAGCCCTCAGTCCATGTGCCGCCGTCCGGAGCCCCCGCGTCGGGCGAGCGTGCGTCAGCCTTGCGCGATCAGGAGACGTTCGAGAACGGGTCGCACGCTTGGCCATGGATCGCGGGGAGGGTTGGCGGTGGGCTCGTAGGCGATTGACAGGGCGAGGCCACGTACCGCGGCCAGCACGACCGTCAGATGCGCCCGCGCTGGTTGTGCCTGGGTTTCGTCGTGGTCGACGAGATGCGCGACCGTCCGGGTGATCTCCTGCGCCATCTTCGCCTCCATCGGGACGAGCCGGTTGTACAGCTCGGGATCGTCGGCGGCGGCCACCCAGATCTTGACGACGATTCCGAAAAGGTCGCTAGAGAAGTCGTTCCAGACAAGCTCGAGCACGGCCTTGGCTCGCGCGTCTGGGTCGTCGGGAAGTCGCGACGCCCGACGGCGCAGGGCGCGTCGATGCGCTCGGTGAATAGCCGTTCGACCGCTGCGCACACGAGTTCGGTGCGCGAGGAGAAGTGATGGGTCTGAGCGCCTTGCGAGACGCCGGCGAGCGCCGTCACCCGCCGCGTCGTGGTGCGGGCGTACCCGACGTCCAGGAGGCTGCGGATCGTGGCGTCGAGCAACTTCGCGCGGGTTTCCGCCCGCCGCTCCGGCTGCGTTCGTCGCACTCTGCTGGTCGGGGCGGACGCCATCCCGACATGGTGAGGGCCGGCGACGGTCTGCTACAAACCAAGCGACTGATTTGTTACCAAAGATGGGAGTTGCTGTGTCTGCCCTGCCGCTTGAAGGCGTCCGTGTCCTTGACCTCTCCCGGCTGTTGCCCGGCGGGTTCTGCTCCCAGCTTCTCGCCGATCTCGGCGCTGACGTGGTGAAGGTCGAGGACACTGGTGCCGGTGACTATGCAGGCTGGCGCCGCCCTACTACGCCGGCGAGGAGCCCAGTACGCGTTCGGCGCTCTTCCTGGCGCTCAACCGCAACAAGCGCTCGGTCCAGTTGGATCTGAAGACCGACGGGGGTCGTGATGCCTTGCTGCGCCTGGCCGGCAAGCACGACGTGCTGCTCGAGTCCCCGGCCCGGGGTCATGGGGCGCTTGGGCGTGGGGCCTGAGGTGTTGATGCAGGCTCATCCAAGGCTGGTGTACTGCGCGATCACGGGCTACGGCCTCGACGGCCCGAACGTCGCGCGGTCGGGCCACGACATCAACTATCTCGCGCTTTCGGGCGTGTTGGCCCTGAGCGGCGACGCTGACGGTCCTCCCGTGTCCGCGGGGCCCAGATCGCCGATCTCGGCGGGGGCGCCCTGATGGCCGTCGCCGGCATCCTCGCGGCGCTGCGCGAACGCGACGGCATCCCCGGAGCCGCGGGTTCTGGCCTCGGTCAGGTCGTCGACATCTCGATGTTCGACGGTGCGCTGTCGTGGATGGCGCTTGCGGCCGGCCAGTCGCTGTGCGATGGAGACTCGCAGCGCCGCGGCGAGTTCCCTGCCTGGCGGGGCCGCGGTGTGCTACCGGGCCGTATCGCTGCGCGGATGGGTGGGTCGCCATCGGGGCGGTGGAGCCGAAGTTCTGGGCGGCGTTCTGCGAGGGCGTCGGACGGGAGGAGCTGATCGTGGAGCAGTTCGCGCCGCCCGGCAGTCCCGCGCATCGGCAGCTTGAGATGGTGTTCGCCGCGCGCACCCGCGCGGAATGGTCGAGGTTCGCCAGCGAGGTCGACTGCTGCCTTGAGCCGGTGCTCGAGGTCGATGAGGCACTTGCGTCCGAGCTCGCACGAGAGCGCGGCATGGTCGTCGAGCTCGAGCAGCCCGGTGTGGATGGGCCGGTCCGTGCGCTGAGCTGCCCGGTACGGCTCTCGCGCACGCCGGCCGAGCCCCGCCGCCTCCCAGCGCCGGGGCTCGGGGCCGACACCCGCGCGATTCTCGGGAGCGTCTACACCGTGGAAGAGGTCGAGGAGCTGATCTCCTCAGGGGCGGCCAAGGCCGCGGACTGGGAACCCACGGCGCCATCGTCGACCGCTGACGCCGCGCGGGCTTCGTAGCCTGCGCGCCCCGTGGTCGGCGTGCAGCAGCGGGTCGTCCAGCCGCAGCAGGCGCATGAGGTTCGCACGAAGCCGGGTCGGCATGATGCGCGTCATCGTCATCGTGACCCGCCCGGAGCGGGGGACCCAGACCTCGCGCTTGGGATGGTCCAGCGCCTCCGCGATCGCACGAGCGATATCGGCTGGGTCCACGCGCGGTGCCAGGCGGGTCTCGGGCAGCCCCGCCGAGAGCTCGGTGCGCACGATGCCGGGCAGCACGGCGGTGACCGAGATCGGCGTGTCGCGCAGCTCGTCGTCGAGCGCGTGCGAGAGGCCCACGACGGCCCACTTCGTGGCGCAGTAGGTCACGCCTCCGGCGGCGCCGATCTTGCCCGCCTGGGAGGCGATGTTGACCAGGTGCCCGCGCCGGCGCTCGAGCATCCCCGGCAGCACCGCGCGGCAGCCGAGCAGGACGCCGCGGATGTTGACGTCGAGTTGCAGGTCGGTGATCGCGTTGGTCTCCTTGATGAACGGACCGATGGGCATCAGGCCGGCGTTGTTGACGAGCACGTCGGGGGGGCCGAGCGTCGACTCGACCTCGGTCAGGAACGCGGTCCAGGAGGTTGGGTCGGAGACGTCGAGGTGGCCGGCGTGTCCGCCGATCGCCGTAGCGGTGCCGGTGGCCTCGGCGAGGTCCACATCGCCGATCGCCACGCGCATGCCGCGGGCGGCAAGCTCGCGCGCGACCGCAGCGCCGATGCCGCGCGCCCCGCCGGTGACGACGGCGACCCGGCCCGTCGATGTCTGAGGTGATGATTTGGTCATCCATGAAACATAGCGGGCGTCCGGTATGTATAATAGGGCCATGAGCAATCGCACCTTCATCATCGGCGTCGGCATGTCGAAGTTCGACAAGCCCGGCACCAAGGACGGCGACTACCCCGACTGGGCCAAGGGAAGCCGGTGAGAAGGCGCTCGCCGACGCCGGAATCCGCTACGACGAGATCGAGCAGGCCTACGCGGCGTACTGCTACGGCGACTCGACCTACGGGCAGCGGTGCCTGTACCAGTTGGGGCTGACCGGCATTCCGGTGATCAACGTTCACAACAATTGCTCGAGCGGGTCCAGCGCGTTGTTCCTCGCTCGGCAGGCCGTCATGAGCGGTGTCGTGCCCTGTGCCCTGGCGCTCGGCTTTGAGAAGATGGAGAAGGGGTCGCTCGGCGCGAAGTACATGGACCGCACGCCGGCCATGGACAAGCACCTGGGCGCGATGATCGCCGGGCGCGGCGACTGGGCGTCGGCACCCCCGGGGCCGCAGATGTTCGGCAACGCCGGGCGCGAGCACATGGAGCGCTACGGCTCCACGCCTGAGCACTACGCGTGGATCGGCTGGAAGAACCACAAGCACTCCGTCAATAACCCCCTACGCCCAGTTCCAGCAGGAGTACTCGCTGCAGGAGATCAAGGGACGCCAAGGAGATCTTCAGCCCGCTCACCAAGCTGCAGTGCTCCCCGACTTCTGATGGCGCCGCTTGCGCGATCGTCGCCTCCGAGCACTTCGTCGACGAGCACGATCTCTGGGACCGAGCCGTCGAGCTCGCCGGGCAGGCCGTCGTGACCGACCTCGAGTCCACGTTCCAGGGCGACTCCTCGATCATGGTCTGCGGCTTTGACATGTCCCGGGTGGCCGCGGAGAAGGCACTCGCGCAGGCGAACACCGATATCGAGGAAGTTGACGTCATCGAGCTGCACGACTGCTTCAGCGCCAACGAGCTGATCACCTACGAGGCGCTCGGGCTTGCCGCGGTCGGTGAGGGCCACAAGCTCGTGGATGCGCAGGCGACGACGTATGGCGGCGACGGCCCAGTTGTCAACCCGTCCGGCGGGCTGATCTCCAAGGGCCACCCGCTCGGCGCGACCGGCCTGGCGCAGTGCGCCGAGCTGACCTGGCAGCTGCGCGGCACCGCCGACAAGCGGCAGGTCAACGGCGCCAAGGTCGCCTTGCAGCACAACCTCGGCCTCGGCGGCGCCGCGGTCGTCAGCGTCTACAAGCAGGCAGCCTGACATGGCCACAACGACGCTCCCGCCCGCCGCCAAGCGGGCGATCTTCGAACCCGAGCACGAGGACTACCGCGAGAGCTTCGCGAAGTTCCTGGCCAAGGAGGTCACGCCCCGCTTCGACGAGTGGGACCAGGCCGGCATCGTCCCGCGCGAGCTATTCACCAAGGCGGCCGCGCACGGCTTCCTGGCGATGGCCGTCCCCGAGGAGCACGGCGGACCCGGCGTTGCGGACTTCCGCTTCAACGTCGTGCTGATCGAAGAGGCCGCGCGCGCTGGGGTGGGGGCCGCCTTCGCGGGACCGATGCTGCACACCGACGTCTGCCTGCCCTACATTCTCAGCGGCGCGACGCCCGAGCAGAAGCAGCGCTGGCTGCCGGGAATCGCCTCGGGGGAGCGCATCCTGGCGATCGCGATGACCGAGCCCGGTACGGGATCGGATCTCGCGGCGGTGCAGACGAGGGCTCGGCGCGAGGGCGACGTCTACGTGCTCAGTGGTCAGAAGACGTTCATCACCAACGGCATCAACTGCGACCAGGTGATCGTCGTGGCCAAGACCGATCCCGATGCCGCGCACGCTGGCATGTCGCTGCTTGTCGTCGACGCCGAGTCCCCCGGCTTCAAGCGCGGACGGCAGATCGACAAGCTCGGCCAGCACGCGTCAGACACCGCCGAGTTGTTCTTCGACGACGTCCGGGTGCCCGTCGAGAACCTGCTCGGCGCCGAGGGCAGCGGCTTTATGCAGCTTATGCAGAAGCTGGTGCCCGAGCGTTTGACGCTCGCCGTCGCCTCGATCGCGGGCGCCGAGCACGTCCTTGACATCACGCTGGAGTACGTCAAGCAGCGCAAGGCGTTCGGGCGTCCGATCGGCAGCTTCCAGAACTCGCGCTTCGTGATGGCCGAGCTCAAGACGGAGATCACCATCACCCGCACCTTCGTCGATGACCTGATCCGTCGCCACTGCGAGGGAGAGGTGTCGATCGAGGAGGCGGCGATGGCGAAGTGGTGGACGACCGAACTGCTCGGCCGCGTCACCGACCGCTGCCTGCAGCTGCACGGCGGCTACGGCTACACGCGCGAGTACGAGATCTCCCAAGCGTGGGTCGACGCCCGCATCACCCGGATCTATGCCGGGACCACGGAGATCATGAAGGAACTCATCGGACGCTCGATGGGCCTCTGACGCACCCCAGCTTCAACCAACCCAACCCGATCAGGAGAATCTATGCCGTCTGTTTCCAAGTCTGTCCAGGTCGAGGGCACGCCGCAGGACGCCTTCGCACTGGCAACCGATTTCGCGCGTTTCGAGGAGTGGCTGACGCTCCACGACGGCTGGCCCGACGGCCCGCCGCAGGGCGCCACCGAGCAGGGCGCCCAGTTCACCCAGAAGCTGAAGGTCATGGGAATGCCGGCCGACGTGCAGTGGACGGTCGAGGAGCTCCAGTCACCGTCGAAGCTCGTCATGCGTGGCGCCGGGCCGATGGGTGCCACGCCTCGCGACGACGATCGCCGTAGAGCCCAGTAGCGGGGGGGCGGTCGTCTCCCTACGAGGCGGAGTTCTCGGGCGGCGGGATCCAGGGTCCGATGGGCACCATGGTCACCAAGAAGGCCGGTCAGGAGATCGAAAAGTCCCTGGCGACGCT